>CAJWNW010000001.1 GCA_913044085.1 uncultured Flavobacteriaceae bacterium
ACTCAACGACTTTTTTCTTAACAGAAGTACCGGCTTTCTTGGCATGACCCATTTCAGCTTTAGTAGCACTTTTTTCTGCCTTGTCATCGAAACCTAATTGAACGGCATGATAACCATCCTTTTCATCAGTTCTGACTTGGGTCACTACGCATGGTCCAGCTTGAATGACAGTACAAGGTATGTTTTTACCGTTCTCATCAAAGATGCTGGTCATTCCGATTTTTTTTCCTATTAACCCAGACATAATTATTAATTTATTTGTTTACTTATTATTTTAATTTTTATCCAAAAATTAAGGGTCAAAATACATCTCAACCCTTGAATTGTATTTTTTCCGCTTTTCCGTTGCTCGCAGCTCGGGACATGTTGACTGAATCGAGTTCAGTACTTTGTTATACTTTAATTTCTACTTCAACTCCACTTGGCAATTCTAGTTTCATCAAAGCATCAATGGTCTTTGAAGAAGAACTATAAATATCCAATAGTCGTTTGTAAGAGCTCAACTGAAATTGTTCTCGCGCTTTTTTGTTAACGTGTGGAGAACGCAATACAGTGAATAATTTTTTGTGCGTTGGTAATGGAATTGGTCCGGTGACAACAGCGCCCGTGCTTTTAACGGTTTTTACGATTTTATCAGCAGACTTATCTACTAAATTATGATCGTAAGACTTTAATTTTATTCTAATTTTTTGGCTCATATTCTAATTCTTTTAAGCTTGGATTCCTTTAGCTTCTTTTATAACTTCTTCAGAAATGTTAGACGGCGTTTCCGCATAGTGTGAAAATTCCATCGTGGAGGTGGCACGACCAGAAGATAATGTTCTTAACGTCGTTACATAGCCAAACATTTCAGAAAGTGGTACGGTAGCTTTAACTGTTTTTGCACCGGCTCTATCGCCCATGTCACTAACTTGACCGCGACGGCGGTTCAGGTCTCCAACAATATCCCCCATATTTTCTTCAGGTGTAATGACCTCAAGTTTCATAATGGGTTCCATGATAACTGCTTTGGCTGCTTTCGCTGAATTTTTAAATCCAAGCTTGGCTGCAAGCTCAAAAGACAGTTGATCTGAATCCACGTCGTGGTAAGAACCATCTTTTAATGTGACTTTCATGGCGTCTACTTCGTAACCGGCTAGCGGTCCATTCTGCATGGCCATTTTAAATCCTTTTTCAACAGAAGGAATAAATTCTTTTGGTACATTTCCACCTTTTATTTCAGAAACAAAGTCCAAGCCTACTTTACCCTCTTCAGCTGGCTCCAGCGTGAAGACAATATCTGCAAACTTACCACGTCCACCAGATTGTTTTTTATAAACTTCTCTGTGCTCAGCGCGTTGTGTTATGGCTTCTTTATATTCTACTTGTGGTTGTCCTTGGTTAACCTCCACTTTGAATTCTCGTCGTAAACGGTCAACAATAATGTCCAAATGCAGCTCCCCCATTCCAGAAATAATGGTCTGACCTGAAGCTTCATCGGTACGAACAGTAAATGTTGGATCTTCTTCAGCAAGTTTTGCTAATGACATCCCTAATTTATCGACATCGGCTTTGGTTTTAGGCTCAACAGCGATACCGATTACGGGATCTGGGAAATCCATGGATTCTAATATAATTGGATGTTTTTCATCTGTCATGGTATCCCCTGTTTTGATGTCTTTAAATCCAACAGCAGCTCCAATGTCTCCAGCCTCGATGAAATCGATGGCGTTTTGTTTATTGGAGTGCATCTGATAGATACGAGATATACGCTCTTTTTTTCCAGATCGGTTGTTTAAAATATAAGAACCTGCATCCAAACGTCCTGAGTAGGCTCTAAAAAATGCCAAACGTCCTACAAAAGGGTCTGTTGCAATTTTAAAAGCCAAGGCAGCAAAAGGCTCTTTGACATCTGGCTTGCGAATTTCTTCTTGCTCAGTGTCAGGGTTCATCCCAGCGATACCTTCTTTATCTGTTGGTGATGGCAAGTAGCGACACACAGCATCTAAAAGGAATTGAACCCCTTTGTTTTTAAATGCAGATCCACATACCATTGGAATGATGGCCATATCCATAACGGCAGCACGCAGTGCAGCGTGCACTTCGTCTTCTGTAATAGAATCTTCATCTTCCATAAATTTTTCAAGAAGATTTTCGTCATAAGTAGCGACTTCCTCTATAAGGAGTGCACGGTACTTTTTCGCTTCTTCTTTCATGTCCTCAGGGATTTCGATCACGTCGAAAGTAGATCCCTGGCTTTCATCATGCCATATGATAGCACGGTTTTTGACCAAATCAATAACACCTTTAAAGTCCGCTTCGTCTCCGATATTAAGAACAATAGGGACAGCGTTAGATTTTAGCATGTCTTTAACTTGTTGACATACACCGAGAAAGTTTGAACCCTGGCGGTCCATTTTGTTAACAAATCCAATACGGGGTACTTTATAATTGTCCGCAAGTCTCCAATTTGTTTCAGATTGTGGTTCCACACCATCTACAGCACTGAAAAGGAATACAAGACCGTCTAACACTCTCAAAGAGCGGTTTACTTCTACAGTAAAGTCTACGTGACCAGGGGTGTCAATGATATTAAAGTGATATCCCTCTGTTTCATTAGTAGATTGACCATTTTCTGTTGGAAAATTCCATGTACAAGTCGTAGCAGCAGAGGTAATGGTGATACCGCGTTCTTGTTCTTGCTCCATCCAATCCATGGTTGCAGCACCATCGTGTACTTCTCCAATTTTGTGAGAAACGCCTGTGTAATAAAGAATGCGCTCCGTGGTGGTGGTTTTTCCTGCGTCAATGTGCGCAGCAATTCCAATATTTCTTGTATATTTTAAATCTCTTGCCATTTCTGATTAGAATCTAAAGTGTGAGAATGCTTTGTTTGCTTCGGCCATTTTGTGTGTGTCCACACGTTTTTTTACTGCAGCACCTTCTTCTTTGGAAGCTGCTAAAATTTCAGATGCAAGTTTGAGGGCCATTGATTTTTCATTGCGCTTTCTTGCAAAACTGATTAACCATTTCATGGCCGTAGAAATTTTACGATCGGCACGAATCTGCATTGGGATTTGGAAGGTAGCCCCTCCAACGCGACGACTGCGCACTTCAACGTGCGGCATCACATTTGACAAAGCGTCTTTCCACAACTGCAGAGCTGTTTTTTCTTCGTCCGTATTTTTTTCTTCTACAATGGCTATGGCATCGTAAAATATTTTAAAAGCAACAGATTTTTTACCATCCCACATCATCATGTTCACAAAACGTGTCACAAGCTGATCGCTAAATTTAGGATCTGGTAAAATAGGTCGTTTTTTTGCCTGTCTTTTTCTCATGTCTTCTATTTAAAGTGTTTTAAATTACTTTTTGGGGCGTTTAGCACCATATTTAGAACGACGCTGAGTGCGACCCTCAACACCTGCTGTGTCAAGTGCGCCGCGAACAATGTGATATCTAACACCTGGTAAATCTTTAACCCTTCCGCCTCTAACCAATACTATCGAGTGCTCTTGGAGGTTATGTCCTTCTCCGGGGATGTAGGCGTTTACTTCATTACCATTAGTCAACCTTACCCTAGCAACTTTACGCATTGCAGAGTTTGGTTTTTTTGGCGTTGTTGTATAAACACGCGTACACACACCACGTCGTTGTGGACAGGAATCCAAAGCAGCCGATTTGCTCTTCTTAGTTAGCTTGACTCTTCCTTTTCTTACTAATTGTGATATTGTTGGCATATATTATATGTAATAACTTTACTTTCCTCTTCTTAGAGGCGTGCAAAGGTAATGATTAAAATGTATTATTCAAATACTACCCAGGGTTTTTTAAAATATTTTTGATTTTTTTTTCTTCCTATATATTTTGACTTTTTTTTGCGTTAGTTTTACATCAAACATTTTCGATTGACTTCAAAACACTTATTCATCCTAAGATGCCTCTTATTTTTGGGCAGCGTCTGGCAAATAAATGCACAGGGAATTTCCTTAAATCTAAAAGGCCATTCTCCAGCGGATCAAGAAGTTTTAGAAAGTTTGTCTGCAGCAGTCATTTTTGAAAATGTGGCAGCACTTGAAACCGAAATTAAGCACATTCAAAAACAGCTTTACAACAAAGGATACATCAGCTTAAAGTTTTTGGGTTTAAAAAATGAAAAATTAGAATACACTGCAGAATTTGAATTGGGACCCGCCTACAAATCCATTTTAATTTTTGGGCATTCCAGCTTGTTTAAACCCTTGGGTTACGCTATTGAAAAAGACCTCGATTCTAATCAATTTTATGTGGAGGTCCCCATATCCACTCTGGAAAACACTCTAAATCAACTCTCTAAAGCATTGTCCGATGAAAGTTACACTTTTGCAACGCTTCAACTTCAAAATATTCAACCAGAAGACGGAATCAAAATCAAGGCCAATCTTGTTTTAGACAAGGGTGCAAAAAGAACGCTGCAAAAAATTAAAGTCTTGGGCTATGACAAGTTCCCGAGTTCGTACATTAAATATTTTTTGCAAATTAAAATTCAAAATCCCTTAAAATTAGAGCGTATTCAATCTCAAATGAAGCTTCTAAATCAGCTACCCTTTGCACAACAAAAACGGCCCGCTGAAGTGTTGTTTACCAAAGACAGCACTACTGTTTATTTGTACTTAGAAAAAATCAAAAGCAACCGCTTTGATGGATTTTTAGGGTTTGGCTCCGACGAAACCACTGGAAAGATTGAATTTGATGGCTATTTAGACTTGAAACTCATCAATAATTTAAACTTTGGCGAATCCGTTAACCTCAACTACAAGAGTGACGAAATTGATCAAAAAACACTCGATATTGCGCTTCAGCTTCCCTATTTATTTGGCACCCCTTTGGGCAGTACTTTAAATCTTAATATTTTTAAAAAAGACAGTACCTTCACAACGGCCCAACAGGGTATTAAACTATTTTACCAGCTTAACGAAAATCAACAACTTGGTCTGGGGGTCCGTCTGCAACAATCCAATGCCATTACTAACACATCCGATGCATTTGTCGAGGATTTTAAAGGTCATTTTTATGAAATTAATTACAATTATACCAAGCAACAGCAGACAGATTTACTTTTTCCAGTGCAAAGGCAATTGGAGGTGTCAGTCGCTTTTGGTAAAAGAAGTGCAGCTTCAGAACTAAAGCAACGACATATTCGTCTGAAAGGGTTTCAAATTTTTAATTTAAATCTAAAAAATAGCATTTTCTTGAAAGTACATTTGGAGGAACTGCAATCAAATCAATATCTATTGAATGAGTTGTTACGGTTTGGAGGCATCACTTCTGTTCGTGGTTTTCGTGAAAATAGTTTGTTTGCCACCCGACTAGGAGTGTTTTGCAGTGAGTACCGTTACCGATTATCCCCTGCGCTTTTTGTTCACTCCGTGATAGATACCGGCTATTTTCAAGATTCTAACGATGTGGACTACCAAATTTTTGGATTTGGCTTTGGCGTCGGACTTCAAAGTAACGGTGGTTTGTTGCGCCTTACTTATGCCAATGGTAAAACGAAAAATATCCCATTTGACATCTCCCAATCTAAGTTGCATATGAGTTTTACAAGCACTTTCTAGAAAATATTAAATTTTAACTAAAGTCTAAATGAATGTAAAATCTTATTGAAAAATTACAGCTGATACTTGTTTTATATAAAGCTTTAATGTATTTCAATTTAAAAAATTAAGTTCAACTAAATGCTGAAATTTCTCACCAAAAAGCTAATGTAAAACTATACAAGAAAATTTTATGCCTTATTATTTAAAAATTAAATTTAAACAAAGTTGGTTTTTTAAGTTTTTATCATCACATTTGTAACGACTAATTCAAATATTTAACAAAAATGAAAACAAAGTTTAGTGTAATACTAACGCTAATATTGGCGCTAGTAGTGCAAATTTCTTTTGCACAAAACAAAAATGTTTCAGGAACTGTTTCTGATGACTCTGGCTTACCGCTTGCCGGTGCAACTGTCATAATTGACGGTACATCAAACGGAGTGACAACAGATTTTGATGGTAAATTTAACATCCAAGCCTCCGCTGAAGACACCCTTCTCGTAAGCTACGTAGGTTTTACGACCCAAAGCATAATAGTCGGAGACTCTTCGTCATTCCAAATACAAATGGTTGCTGACACTTCACTCGATGAAGTAGTTGTAGTCGCTTTTGGATCAAAAAAACGTGACGAATTAACATCTGCTGTATCAGTGATTTCTGGCGAGGATCTTGCAAAGTTATCTCCATCAACATCAGTTGATAATATGCTTCAAGGGGTTGCGCCTGGTGTTCAGGTTGTTGCTGGAAATGGTAAGCCTGGACAAACAGCATTTGTTCGTATTCGTGGTATCGGATCAATTAACGCATCCAGTGCCCCCCTATACATTATAGACGGTTTGATTGCTCCTAATCTTAACTCTGTAAACCCTATTGATATTGAAAGTATCTCGGTTTTAAAAGATGCTGCAACATCTTCATTGTACGGAGCTCGTGCTGCTAATGGTGTAGTCTTGATAACAACCAAAGCTGGGGTTAAAAATAAAGGAGCTACCGTAACATTATCTTCCCGAATGGGCTTTGGATCAATGATTCAAAACAATTTCAAGATGATGAACGCCACTCAAAAGATTCAATATGAACGAGAACTTGCTTCTTTGGGAGTTGGCAATGCCGCTGGTACTCCAGGAGCTCAAATCTCCGACCAAGCTGGTTATGACAGATTGATTGGTAGAGAGACAGATTGGTTTGATACGTTACTTAGAGATGCTACAATTGAATCTAATTCACTTTCAATTGCTGGTGGATCACAAGATTTATCTTATTTCATGAGTGTTGGACACGATCGAAATACAGGAATCATTAAAGACATTAATGGTTTTGAGCGTATGAACGCTAGATTAAATGTGTCATACAAAGCTAAGGACTGGCTTGAAGTTAGTACAAATTTTAGTGTAACAAGCACAACATCTGATGAACCACGTGATAGAAACAATGTTCAAAATCCTTTCAGAGCAATGTATGACTACAACCCATACGAAACAAAATATCAAGTTGATGACGATAACAACATACTTTATGATGAGTTTGGTCAGCCTCTTTGGAATTTAACAGGAAATGGATTTTCTATTTCAGAAGCATTGGTTAATAACCCTGAGGATGAATATTCTACTACCATTCTTGGAGGTATTACCGCAAAGGCTACAATTTCTGATGCATTAACTAACACATTCAAAGTAGGTGCCACTAATGTAAGATCTAGAAGAGAGTATTTTAATAAGCCTGGCTCTGTACTCGACGGGTATGTTGGTGATGCCGACAATCCTGGTTCAAAAACAGATAATGGTTCCATGTTTCTGAGTTATGTGATAACAAACTTGTTGTCTTATAACAAGGTTATTAACGAAAAACATGACTTTACCGTAACTGGGCTTTTTGAATTTAACAAAAATACTTCAAGGTCTTACTCCTTAAGCAGTATTGGATTCTCTAACCCAGATTTTTCTGTTCAGTCTGTTGCCGCTCTTCCAGATGCAGCTTCAACGTCATTATTTGAGAATACTATTCTTTCATATGGTGCATTTATTGATTACGGATATGACGGTAGATTTTTTGTCACGGCATCTGCAAGAAAAGATTCATCATCTGTTTTCGGTTCAAATAATAGATCGGGAACATTCACATCAGCGAGTGCTGCTTGGAATATTGCCAAAGAAGACTGGTGGGATTATGAATTAGTCAATGATCTAAAATTACGTGCTTCTGCAGGAACTTCAGGAAACAGTAATGGTATTGGATCTTATGCTTCACTCGCAACCTTAGGTTTCGGAAGCTTAAATGGTGCATCTACTGCAATTCCTACAGACAATGGAAATCAAGATTTAGGATTTGAAGAAAACTTCATTTTTGATATAGGTCTTGAATTTAAAATGTTTAATCGTAGACTTAGAGGTGTAGTCGATTATTACGAAAGAACAACATCTAACCTTTTATTAAACTCACCCCTACCTTCTCAAGGTGGAGAGCCAGATGGAACCATATTTGCTAACATTGGTGAAATGGTGAATAAAGGACTTGAAGTTGAGCTAAGTTGGGATGCTATAGCAACTGAAGATCTCCAATTAACTATTGGTGGAAATATTGCTTTTGTTGATAACGAAGTGACTAAACTTGTACCTTCATCAAACAATCCTGATGGTGATGATATCATTAGAGGTAACAATGTTATTCGAGTAGGTGAAGAAATCAACACCTTCTTTTTACCACAGTGGGCTGGAGTGAACCCTTCAAACGGAGAGCCAATGTTCTATGATTCTGATGGAAACATAACAAACGTTTATGATTCAGATGCAAATGTATTAATGAGTGGTAAATCTCCATTGGCAGATTTTGACGGAGGTTTAAATCTATATGTAAACTATAGAGGATTTGACCTCGCTACCGATTTTTATTTCAAATCTGGAAACTACATCCTTAACTACATGGAATCTAACATGGTAAGTGATGGAGTCAATGTGCAAGATAACCAAAGAGTTGATGCTTTCAATTATTGGAGAAATCCTGGAGATACAAACGTATTACCGAGCCCACTCTATGGAAATGAAGCACAACAAAACTCTGACAGATGGCTACAAAAAGGTGACTTTATAAGATTGAGAAATCTAACTCTTGGATACAATGTACCAGTTAGCGACATCAACACCTTAGGACTTACAAGTCTTAGAGTATTCCTACAAGCACAAAACCTTTGGACTTATGCTCCACATTTTAATGGAGATCCAGAAGTAGGTATTGGTAGTGGAGAAACTGGAAACAGTGTTGGTTTTGGTAACTACAATTTATATAGCTACCCTACACTGAAATCGTTTTCAGTTGGAATTGACGTTAAATTTTAAATCAATAAGACATGAAAAATATATTTAAAACATTATTATTAGTATTTGGTTTACTACTGGTTCAGTCTTGTGACGACGAATTAGTTCAGTTACCAAATGATTCACTCTCCCCTAGTTCATATTACACAAATTCCAGTGAAATGGAATTCGCTACTAGAGGGATTTATTCTGCCTTTTTAGGCGGTTCATATTACGGAGGAAGTCTACTTAGTCTTCCAGACATTATGTCAGATAACGTAATACTTGCACAGAGAGGTCGTAGATCTAATCAATCATTCCATGAGTGGAGACACTCTCCAAACTTAGCTTGGGGAATGCTATACTCTCCTTACATTGTAACAAATAGAGCTAATCTAATTTTAGCTAATATCGGCAATATTGAGGACGGTGCTGAAAAAGATAATTTTATCGGTGAAGCACGTGCAGCCAGAGCTTTAGCTCTTTTTGATATGGTTCGCGTTTACAGTAAAATCCCTACTCAAAATGGAGCAGATTCAAGTCTAGGACTTCCAATAATAACTGGAACCGACCCTAATGTAAGAGAGTTGAGACCCAATGTTTCAGAATCTTATACATTTATTAAAGATGAGCTAGAGGCGGCAAAGATTCTTATTAATTCTGACAACGGAGTTGGAAGATTGAATAAAGGAGCTGTAAGTGCACTTTTAAGTAGAGTTTATCTCTACATGGGAGAGTACCAAAATGCAATTAACGCTGCTAATGAGGTGACTGTTCCAATTTCAAGTTTTTCTGAAGTTGGACAAGTTTGGAAAGATGCTTCAGAAGCTGGAGTCATATTCAAGATTGATCAAGATAGAAACTTAGATGGAGTAAACATAGGGGTTGAATGGAGTCAATCAACTGCTGGCGGTGAAGTCGTCCCTGAATATGTACTCTCATTCGAACTGAATAATCTTTACCAAAATACAGATGCTAGACGCAGTGCATACATAGCTAATCTACCTGATCAAGATGGTCAAATTTACAATGCTATATTCAAAATGTACGGTGAAACTGGTCAGCAAAATGGGGTAATTGATCCAAAAATAGTTCGTGCTGCAGAAGTAGCTCTAAACAAAGCAGAAGCTCACTATTTCCTAAATCAAGAGTCTCAAGCATTAGCCGCTTTAGATGAGCTTAGATCTAATCGATACAATGATTACGCTCCAGGTGCTGAAGCAGGTGCTGACTTAATTGCTGCAATTCAGTTAGAAAGAAGATTAGAACTCTTTGCTGAAGGTCACAGATTCTTTGATTTAAAGCGTTGGAATCTTGGTGTTTCTCGCTCTGCCACGGATGGAGAGTTTTTTGATGGCACTGGTACACCAGTTCCCGCATCTTACTTGAATTTGCCCGTTGGTAGCCATTTATTCCAAATGCCTATTCCACAAAGTGAAATCAACGTCTTTCCTGAATTTCAACAAAATCCAGGGTACAACTAAAATTTATAAAACTTGAAATTATGAAAAAAATAATTTATTCTTTATTGGCGCTAAGCCTGGTTTTATCTTGTAGTGATACAGATGACCATGGAGTAGATGTTAATAACTTTGACGGAATCTATTTCGTAGATGGTACATCCGATTATCTAATAGATAACGATGGAGCGCCTAAATTAATCGAATTAGCTTCCACAAAAACTAGCGGATCAGATAGAACATACACTATCGAAATTGATGAATCATCAACGGCTGTTGCTGGAGTTGATTACGATTTAGCATCTTCCTCAGTTACTATTCCAGCTGGAAGTAGCTCTGCTACATTCGCCATTAATGGTAACTTTGACGCTGCAACTCCAGAGGGAGTTACTTTAAAGTTACTAGTTAGCGATAGCGATATGACAATTGTTTACAATATGGGTATTTTTCAATATTGTGTGTCTGATATTGCAGGAATGTATAGCATGACAACCACCTATGGTTTCCATGATTTCTTGCCAACATTTGATACAAACACCCAAGATATGGAAATTGTTGAAATTGGTGAGGGTCTATATTCTATTGCGGACTTCACAGGCGGACTTTATTCTGATGGACCTTACTCAGGTGCTTACGGTACAGGACCAACCTATGCTGAGATCACTGAAAACTGTGGTTTGATATCATGGTCTGGACAATCAGATCCTTGGGGAGCTATGGTGCCTCTTGAGGGTGGTGAAAATTCAGTAGATGCTAATGGTGTTATTACTATCAATTGGTACTGTGAAGGATATGGAGAATTTGGAGAATCTATTTACACACCACTATAATACTTTTAAATATGAAAAATATATATAAATTACTAACGTTAGCATTAACACTAACAATAATCACTTCATGTGAACGAGATCAGGGGGATTATCCTTACTTAGACAGAGATATAACGCTCGGTTTTAGAGGAGCTAGTGGTTCGTTACTCGTTGAAGACGGGGCTAGCAACATTGTATCAGCAACAGTTGGTGCGAGTACTATAGTTAGCAGTGATGCAACATTCTCAGTTTCAGTAGACGATTCATCAACAGCTGTGTTAGGTGTTGATTATAATTTTGTTGCTGGTCAAGATGGAACACTTGCAAGTGGAAATATTCTATCAAATATTGACATTGTAGCTGATTTTGAAAATTCAGTAGAAGAAGGAAAGACTGTTGTATTGAATTTAACTTCCAACGACCCAAGTTTAGTGGTCTCTGAAGCATTCTCTCAATACACTATTACACTTATCAAATTCTGTCCTATAAATGCAGATTTTACTGGATCTTATACTCTTAGTACTACAGCAACTGGTATTTTTGATTCAGCAGTATTTTTGAACGGAGCTGTAACTATTGAGATGGGTGCTGAACCAACAGATAGAGTTATGTCAGTTTCTCCATATCCAGAGTTTGGTGCTTTTGCACCTATAGACTTTGCATTCAGTTTAGTATGTGGAAATGTTATAGTTCCTACTGGGCAGGTAACAGGAGTCGGTTGTGGATCAAGTACTACAATTGGACCTGCAGCTACAACAGGTATATACAATTCGAATGATGATTCATCATTTACAATTGTAATTAGTGACGACGAAGGTGGCTCATGTGGAGCAGCATATGAAGCTGCGTTTATTCTGAACAAAAACTAAATTGTTAAATATTTAAAAAAAGGGCTCTTTTGAGCCCTTTTTTTTTTATCATTACACAAATAAAAAAAATGAAGCAATATTTCACTATACTCATCATTTTCACTTTTGGCATAGTATTCTCACAAACTAAAAATGAACAAAAGAAAATCATTGGTACATATGATTCAGATCAAATCTCTATCATAAATGTCTTTCTAAAGGATTTAAATAAAAAAAATACTAAATCTGTTAAAGAGTTTTTAGTTAAAAATCCTGAAGTGAAAGAGATAATTAAAAATGAAGATGGTGTTATAAAAAAATTAAAATACATTATTAACAATAGGCCAATATATATTGAAACGCATAATACAAACAGTGCTAAATCCACTAGAACTAATTTCTTACATACAGGTGGAGACCTTGGCTTAAATTTAGGTGGTGAAAATATGTTTATTGGAGTTTGGGATGGTGATAATGTTCGAGATACTCATGTTGAATTTTTAAGCAATAATTTCCCACCAAGCAGTAGAATAACAACACCAGATTTTGGATCATCAGATGTTTATGGTAATCACGCGACACACGTAGCTGGTACTATCATTGCAAATGGAACAAATGAAAATTCTAAAGGAATGGCGCCAAATGCTGAATTAATATCATATGATTGGGATTCTGATAGTACAGAAGCGTTTTATGAAGCAACAAATAATGGTTTGTTATTATCTAATCATTCTTATGGAGTACCTGTTCAACAAAATGACAACTTCAACTACCTAATGGGAAGCTACAGTGCCGAATCTCGAGAATGGGACGAAATAGCATACGGGGCCGAATATTACCTTCCCGTTATTTCAGCAGGTAATGATGGTCAAGAAGAGTACAATGGAGGTTTAGCTAACGGATTTGATAAACTTGTTGGGAACAAAACATCTAAAAATACAATGGTAGTAGCAAATGCAAGTAACCCATATATACTACCTACCGGCAATCTTCTAGTTCTGAATATAAATCCAAGCAGTAGCCAAGGTCCAACAGACGACGGACGAATTAAGCCAGATATTTCAGGAGATGGTACTAGTGTATTTTCATGTAGCGCATCTACAAATAATGGTTACTACGTTGCAAGCGGAACCTCAATGGCGGCACCAAATGTTTCAGGAACGCTTTTGCTCTTACAAGAATATTATAACATATTGAATGACAAATTTATGAAAGCAGCAACACTAAAAGGCTTAGCTTGTCATACCGCCGACGATGATAACACAGTTGGCCCAGATCCAATTTTTGGATGGGGACTGCTTAACGCTAAATTTGCAGCTGAAACTATACTCAATGACAACAATAATTTAGCACAAATATATGAAGGTACTTTAATTCAGGGCGAAACCTACACCTATGAATTCTCATCAACTAATGGTGGGGCACTAAAAGCAACATTGTGTTGGACTGACCCTCCTGGGCCAGTGAATAATGTGCTTAATAGCCCTCAACCTGCATTGGTAAATGATTTAGATTTAAGACTAACAACAAGTGGAACAACCTATTATCCATGGAAATTAAATCCAAACAGTCCTCAGTCATGGGCGACAAATAATAGCGATAATAATGTGGATACTGTTGAAGGGATTACTGTTAGTAGTGCACAAAATGCAGATTATACGATTACTGTGTCACATAAAGGAGGTTTGCAATCAGGAAGTCAAAACTTTTCATTAATTATTACCGGACCAAACTTATCTTTGAGTAATCCTTCCGTGAATAAGAATAATTTTATAATTTGGCCAAATCCTACATATGATATAATCAATTTTAAATTACCTACTCAGACTTCAAAACCAACCTTTGTTTCATTGTATGATTTACAAGGTCGTCAAGTTTACAAACAAACTATTAATCCTGTAGGTTCTGTAACAAGAGGTCAAATTAAAACGACATCCATAGCAAGAGGGGTTTATGTATTAAGAATAAATCAAGGAAATGCATCGATGCAGCAAAAAGTATTGCTAGAATAAACGACACTTTGAAATTATAAAAAAGACGGGCATTTGCCCGTCTTTTTTATGAGATCACAACTAAATTAAATTGTATTTTTACAGCATGCAAAAAGAAATCAAACTTTACGGATTGCGTGCCATACTGGAAGCTATTGAAGCCAATAAGTCTATTGACAAAATATTCTTGCAAAAAGGTCTCAAAGGTGAGTTGTTTGGTAAACTAGAAAATAAGATTCGAAAAAAAGACCTTAATTTTAGTTACGTACCAGTTGAAAAGCTAAACAGACTAACGCCTAATAACCATCAGGGCGCGGTAGCAAAAATGTCCCCCATTTCCTTTTACGATTTAGATAACTTGGTTACTGCTGTAAAAGAGACGAAGCAACACCCTCTATTTTTAGTGTTGGACCAATTGAGCGATGTTCGTAACTTCGGAGCTATTATAAGAACCGCTGAATGTACGGAAGTTGACGGCATTATCATACAAAAAAAAGGCAGTGCACCAATAAATGGAGACACCATTAAAACAAGTGCAGGCGCTGTTTTTAATATCCCAATATGCAAAGTTGATCACATCAAAGATGCCTTGTATTATTTCCAAGCCTCAGACATAAAAATCATTGCTGCAACTGAGAAAACCGAAAACTCGATATACATTACAGATTTCACAAAAGGCTGTGCCATTGTCATGGGTTCAGAGGGCAAAGGAATTTCCTCATCGGTATTAAAAATAGTGGATGCCAAAGCCAAACTTCCAATGTTTGGTAACATAGCATCTTTAAATGTTTCGGTCGCTTGTGGCGTATTTTTGTACGAAGTGGTACGCCAACGTCAATCGTCTGATTTGTAGTTATAATTAATCTTTATATCTTTTGAAGAATGTTCGGATTCACCTTTATCAATAAAATTACCATCGGCATCAAATTGCTGTAAAAATAAATCCTTAGAGACATCATAATCCTCGGATTCCCAAGCATAAGATTCTGAATTTGGTAGATGTGATTTAAAAAACAATGCGAAGAAAAGACCTAAAACGAAGCCCGATAGGTGTCCTTCCCAAGACATTTTTTCTTTCACTGGAAAAATATACCATAACATACCGCCATACAGGAACACCACAGCAAGCGAAAGCGCTATCAAGCGGTAATGTTTAGAAAGCAGACCTTTGAACAATAAAAAGCTCATTAAAACATAAACTAAACCACTAGCACCGATGTGGTAGGCCGATTTTCCGATACACCATATAAATAGGCCTGATAAGATAATTCCCCAAAAAATAAGCCGCCAGGCCAGTGGTCTATAAAAATAAAATAAAGCCATAGAAAGCACAAACAAAGGCAGACTGTTATGGTATAAATGGGATAGAGATCCATGAATAAAAACACTAGAAAAAATACCAACAAGACCACTAGTTGTACGTGGATAAATTCCATAAGATTTTAAATCAAGGCCAAAGCGGAGTTCAGCCCAAAAAACCACCCATATAAATAATAAAAATAAAATAGGATAACCTAAAACGCCAGTTGTGAACTGAAATGAATAATTTGACTTCATTGACATAAAAATACAAAAGTTGAAATAACTTAAAAAAAAAGTTTACTTTGTGGTATGAATACTCCGCTCGCAGAACGTCTTCGCCCAAGCATACTCGCAGATTATATAAGCCAACGACACCTCATTGGGAAAAATGGAGCTCTTACAAAAGCTTTGCAGAAAGGATTGATTCCATCCATGATTTTATGGGGCCCTCCAGGCGTCGGAAAGACAACCCTAGCCAACATCATTGCCAAATCATCCGAACGCCCATTTTATACCCTAAGCGCAATCAACTCTGGTGTAAAAGATGTACGAGAAGTCATTGAAAAAGCCAAAAAAAAAGGAGGTCTTTTTACCACTAAAAATCCCATTTTATTGATTGATGAAATTCACCGTTTTAGCAAATCTCAACAAGATTCTTTACTACAAGCCGTAGAAAAAGGCTGGTTGACTCTCATCGGTGCGACCACTGAAAATCCAAGTTTCGAAGTTATCTCAGCCTTGTTATCGCGCTGCCAAGTTTACACCCTAAACCCATTTGATAAAGCCGACCTCAAGGCTCTATTAGACCGCGCACTTAAAACAGATGAAGCTCTTGTAAAGAAAAATATCAAACTTCAAGAAACTGAAGCTTTGATCAAATTATCTGGTGGTGATGCGCGTAAATTACTCAATATCTTTGAACTAATCGTCAATTCGGAAAGCGGAAAAAAAATTGTAATTACAAATGATTTTGTACAGAATAAGGTTCAAAATAACCAAATTATTTATGACAAAACAGGCGACCAACACTACGACGTAATATCGGCCTTTATCAAATCTATCCGAGGCAGTGATCCCAATGCAGCCGTATACTGGCTAGCACGAATGCTTGCCGGCGGTGAAGATATCAAATTAATTGCCAGGCGGCTTTTGATTTTAGCCAGTGAAGACATTGGAAATGCCAATCCCACAGCCCTTGTCATGGCCAATTCAACGATGCAAGCCGTAGCAGCAATAGGACTCCCTGAGTCTCGAATAATTTTAAGTCAATGCGCTACCTACTTGGCTTGCTCACCAAAAAGTAATGCAGCTTATCGAGCCATCAATACAGCCATGGCTTCGGTAAAGGAAACTGGGAATACCAGTGTCCCCTTGGATTTAAGAAATGCGCCAACGCAATTGATGAAATCAATGGGTTATGGCGTCGACTATAAATATGCGCATAAATTTGATAAAAATTTTGTGATTCAAGAATTTTTACCAGAGGGCTTAGAAAATACAAAGTTTTATTCACCAGGTGAAAACACTCGAGAACAAGTTCAAAGAGAGTTTCTTAAGCAATGCTGGAAAGACAAATACAATTACTAAAGCTAAGGTATTAAAAGTTCGATAACTGTCTTTTTTTCAAGAACGTACTCCCGTACCCAACGCTTTCCGCGTTTATAGGCAATACCCGGAAGCTTGTCAATGATAAAAATTCCTTCTTCCATGGTTGGGTGTATTGAATAAAGGACCCTGCCGTTGGCGTCAGTGATATCATAACCATAGGCTGTCGAAACAATTAAAGTCTTAGGAAGCTCTGGCGAATCAACCGTATCAGCGCTAGCAACAACAACGGGGACTGAAGGCGTCTGAACACTAGGGTTTGGCAACACAGTTGTTGACGTCTGAATTGGTGCAGAAATATCAATTGTAGCGCTCGCTTCATGATTATAATTAAGTACTTCCATGGAATCAAATGCAGCTCTGAGAGCTTGATGGTAGGCCATTTTGAAATCTTTTTCTTTTGAAGTACCAATAGCCGATCTAAAAACCACCTCTTTTTTGCAATTTATAAACTGTACTTCAAGTTTTGTTTTTAAAAATCCTTTTATTTTTTCAACATTCACATCTAATAACAAGCAACTGTTGGCGGCCAAATCAGAAGGGTAATTTTCAATAGATTCCAGGACAGTAAACCCTTTTTTGGTCAATAAAAACTGGGTCAATGAACTCAATTGATATTGGTCGCTAGTCTTTAAAAAATCAAAGCGATCGGGAACTGAAACATATTTATACTGATTCAAATCTGTTTGTGCCTCAAGGGAGGCTTGATAAATAATAAAGAGTGTAATTGTTATGTTCAAAAAAAATTTCATCATATTGGATTTTGGTATGAAGATAGTATTTTTTTAATTTAAAGGAATTGTTTGAGTTCAGATAGCTTTTTAATAGCGACGATGCCATCAGGGATTTTAGCTTTGTGGTAATTAAAACAAAGTGCATCCATACCCATATTTTTGGCACCTAAGATATCAGCTTCAAGATTATCGCCAATCATTAAACTGGCATCTATATCCGCCTTCGCAAGGGCTAAAGCATGGTCAAATATTTTACGGTTAGGCTTTTTAACACCCACCATTTCAGAGTTAGTAACGGTCTCAAAATAAGGTGCAATTCCAGATTTTTGTAATTTGCCATGCTGTACTTCTTTAAAACCATTGGTTATGATGTGTAATTTATATTTGGGTTTAAGGTATTCTAGAATTTCTAAGGTCCCTTCAAATAAATGATTGAAGGCAGATAAAAAGGTTATGTACTCATCAGATAAAATGTTAATTAATTCTGGAGTCACGGAAATGTTCAAGGCCCTAAAAGCATCGTCTAATCTTGAAAAGCGTAAGGCTTCTTTATTAATTTTTTCTTCACGGTACAACTTCCAATAATTCAAATTGATGGGCGCATAGACTTCCAAAAACGTTTCTAAACTCAAAGGAATGTCATGGCTTTTAAAAAGCTTTTGAAATGTGAGTGCTGAATTTTTATCAAAATCCCAAAGCGTGTGATCCAAATCAAAAAAAATATTCTGCTTATGCTGATACATCTGCTGTAGATTCTAAAATTATGTTGAATAAAGATTTAAAGTCTTGCCAACGTTCCAAATCACTAAAACTGTAATTATGAAAGATAGACGTAAACACTCCCCCTACCGATTTCACTTGTCTCATGGCCTTCTCAAGTGTTTCTTTTTTGTCTAAAAATGATTCGTGCTTTAAAAGGGAAAAATCCATGAGTTGATAGGGATGAATCATTAAGGGGGTTTGCACTTCAAAGTCAATATCATAAAACAGAAATGGCGAACAGCTACCTGCTCGAAAACCGATGGTGTCTGGATACCCCATTGAATAGTCCTTTTTAATTTCCAATTCTACGTAGTTTCGGTACGTTGTAGGAAGGTTAACTTTGGAAAATGAACCCCTTACTTTTTCAGTAGCAGTGTTCAAAATACCATCCAAACACTTTTTTTCAGATTTAAGTATAGAAAGGTCCTCTAAGGCTGTAAATGAAGATTTCAATCCAACCTCACAATAGTCGCGCATGGATTTTATAAGCGCCATAAAAGCCTTCTTATTCGTATTGATATTTTTGTCGTAAGTTGTATAGTCGCCGACAAGAAAGAAAATATTAAACTTTTGATTGCTTTTTTTCTGACAGTTTACAATCCATTTAAAATTATCATAGGGGTCTTTTTTAATACCAAATAACACAAAAAATCGATCGTATGATAATTTGAATCTTAAATTAACCAAATCTAAAAACACGCCTCCTATTGTTCGCATCAAACCTTTATTTTTAAAATAATATGCCATGGGAACATCAATTATAGGAGCCACAGAATATTGGCGTTTTTGAAATTTATGAGTCGGGAAATGGCGCTGAAGTGCCATTTGAAAATAATGAACCCAAATATCAACCACAGGTTGGTCTAAAAAATGATGTTGATAGGCAATGCTGTCTTTTTTTGTGAAACGACCATAGGTATCCTTGACATGGGGCAGGTATTCCTCATAGCGACTGAGCATATAAAAAGCCGCTGAAAAAATATCGAATGGTAGGTGGCTTTTTTCACCTGCATTAAAAAAACACTTAGTATCTTGCCAATCTTGCACATAAATATCAACATCTGAGATGCCCTGCTCAAATAACAAACCATGGCTTTTGACAAAAAACTCAGTTCCTAGAGGTTGGGAACCGTAAGACATTTTGAGTCCCTCATGTGCTATGAATGTTTCTATCACATTTGTAAAGTCAATGGAAAGACCCAACATTCGGGTACAAACTTGTTTAAATACAAATTTGAGCCTGCTTGTAGCTTCAGGTGTATAAATTAAAAACATTAAAACATATTTTCATCCGCGAAACTAAAATAAGTTTTTTCTGTGAGAATAAGAAAGTCCAAAACCTTAATCCTAATGTGTAAGCTACCTTTTTCAACTTTTGAGTCTCATCCCGATTAACATCACTAGGTCCCATGGTTACGGAAGAGATGGTTGTGAACAAGAATAATGGCTACTACTGCAAGCCCTATGGCTTTCTTCAAAATTAAACTCACGTCTACGACAGTTACTGTAACGCCGCCTTTACTGATTTGAAGCTTGTGTAGTACCGAATTTGAATTGTTTAAATATATTATCCATAATTACTCATGTTCTTAGCTTCCTAACAAAGTTTGCATGATGTCAAAAACGGTTTGAGTTAAAGTTATTTTTAAACGTCTCTGGATTTGAGCTAATTTATGCCTTCTACCGAGCTCCATAGCGGCAGTAATTTTGATTGATTTAGCCTCCCCTATTCCTTTAAATTGCATGAGCTTTTTTAAAGATAATTTACACAAAGGATTCAAATTATTTTGGACACTGGATAATATAATTAGACAAATCTACTGCACTAATATCAAGGGTTCCAGAGCCAATGAGAATGGCAATAAGCGCTGTATTACTTAAAAATTGAGCGCCCTGATCTCTTAATTTTTTCCTGTGTTAATCTGAAGTAGACCACTGCTTTATGATGAGGTTTTTGTGGAGCATAATATTGTTTTTTGGGGTCATTATTGCACTACTTAATCATTTTTTTTAAGCTGTCAAAATTCAAACCACCATAATTTCCTGAACTCATTAATAGAAGTGCGGTGTTGGTGTAACTTTGCTGTTTTAAAAAATTCTGAAAAGCCAAAGGCTCTGTGTAAATCTTTAAATTGGGGTGTTCAAAAGCCTTTATAATTTGAACGGGGTCTAAGGCTTTCATTCGTTTTATTTCTAAAGCCTTTGGTGCATAAAAAACTACGGCTTCATCGGCTTTCTCTAAGGCATTTTTATAATTTTCTATAAAAGATTCATTCAGGCTGCTATAGGTATGCAATTCCAAACAGGCCAGCAGGCGCTTGTGAGGATATTGTGCTTTAACCGCAGCTGTAGTGGCAGTAACTTTACTAGGAGCATGTGCAAAGTCTTTGTAAACAACCGTAGATTTGTGGCTTGCTATTTTTTCAAGGCGCTTACTGGCGCCTGAAAAGGACCCAATGGCCTCATAAAAATCCATTTCATCAATCCCCATATGCTGACAAATCCATTTGGCACCTGCCATATTATTGAGATTATGGGCCCCAAAGACTTCTAAAGGAATGGGGCCTTCATCAGTTTCTAAATAAGTCACACCCGCTTCGATGGTGTGCTCGGGAGTTTTGTAGGGAAACTTTCGTATAGGATTCTCACTATATTCTACAAGTTGTCTGACTTCAGCATCTTCTTCATTGTAACTAATACTACCGCCATTAACAATAGAATCTACAAAAATTGAAAATTGCGCTTTATAATTTTCATACGTTGGAAACACATTGATGTGGTCCCAAGCAATTCCGGTGATTAGAGCAATATTGGGTTTATAATGGTGGAACTTTGGTCTTAAATCCAAAGGTGAACTCAAATACTCATCCCCTTCTAGCACTATAAAATCATTGTCGTCCGATAATTGTACCATAACATCAAATCCTTCAAGCTGCGCACCTACCAAATAATCACAAGACCGAGCGTGGTAATTAAGTACATGAAGTATCATGGCTGTAATGGTAGTTTTGCCATGACTACCGCCAATAACTACCCTTGTTTTCTCTTTAGATTGTTCGTAAATAAATTCTGGATAGGAGTATATTTTTACACCTAATTCTTGGGCTTTTATCAGTTCCGGGTTGTCTATTTTTGCATGCATCCCGAGGATAATAGCGTCTAAATCTGAGGATATTTTTTCAGGAAACCAACCGAGGACTTCGGGTAAAAGACCATAGGCCTTTAAACGCGCTTTTGAGGGATCAAAAATAGCATCATCACTGCCAGTAACCTCAAAGCCTTTCAAATGCAAAGCCAATGCAAGATTGTGCATCGCAGCACCACCAACGGCAATAAAATGAACCTTCATAACTGTTTATTTAAGGTAAATATAAGCTTTAGCCCTCAGATTTATCGTTGCACATGACTCAAAATTTGTTTTTTTTCAAGCTTTGCGTTTTCAAAATCTGGGTTAATTTGTAAAGCCTTATCAATGTTTTGCAAAGCCAATTCAATCTGGTTTGTTTTGATATATATTTTGGCAATTTTCAGGTGGGCTTTATCTAGTGATACACGATCCTTGAGCGTATAGTCTTCAATATATTTTACAAAAAAATTAATGGATTCTTCTAAATTAGAAGTGTAACGCTCAAAAGCTAGACCTATATCATAATGTAGATTATTGCTATGGGGAATACAAGAAAGCTTCGAATCAAATTCGGTTTTATAACATTCCGACTTAGAAAGTAGAGACAAGCCTTTTAAACTGTATGTTTTTGCGTTTGTAGCGTTGTTTTGAAGATTGGAGATATAGGCTTTTGCAAATAATCCATTAATTTGTGACAATTGTCCCAAGTGCTCAGCGTGAGTCCAGGCTTTTTCAAAACTACCCCCTAAAATAGCCGGTAGTTGGGCATAAAATTCTACTTGAGCCCATTGAACCAGCCAATGATTTGGGTCTAAAATTTCCGCTTTTGAAAAGGCTTTTTTAACTTGACTAATTAAGCTAAGGGCTTTAAATTTTGAACCTTCTTTTGCCATCATACCCAGAACGCCTCCATATTTGAAGTGGTAAGCTGCATTCTCAGAATCTCGCTCTAAAAGTTGTTTGTACAACTCTGAAGCTTGTTGCCACTTGCCGTGAGCCCCGTACAAATCACCCAGGGTTTCCAAAGCGATTAGATTGTTGGGATTATTTTTTAATTGGAGCTTATAATTGGATTCTAAAACACCAAAATCTGTCTTTGAAACAGATTGTGCGTTTAGCATTGTAATTGCAAACAGAAAGGCCCAAAAAAAACTAAATTTTTTCATAAAAATTAAAACAGCGTCCACATAAAAATCGAACCAAATACTTGTGTGCTACTTGTTCAATTGTTCCCAGAGCAAATCTTTAAGGGCCATGATCCCAGTTTGAGCAACCGACGAAATGAATAAATAGTCTACGGGTAATACCTTGTCTAATTCAGCTTTGAGCTCTGTTTGTAATTCATGGTCCAGAAGATCACTTTTGGAAATGGCCACCAAGCGTTCTTTGTCTAACATTTCAGGGTTGTAACGCTTTAGTTCATCCAATAAAATATCATATTGTTGTCTAACATCATTAGCATCGGCAGGAATCAAAAACAACAAAATAGAATTTCTTTCAATGTGTCTTAAAAAATAATGTCCAAGGCCCTTGCCTTCTGCAGCACCCTCGATAATTCCGGGAATATCTGCCATAACAAAAGATTGGTAGTCTCTATAGTCAACAATGCCTAAATTGGGTTTTAAAGTGGTGAATTCGTAATCAGCAATCTTTGGTTTGGCCGCGGTTATAACTGAAAGTAAAGTTGATTTTCCAGCATTGGGAAATCCAACCAAACCAACATCTGCTAAAATTTTCAACTCAATGGTTACATTTTTTTCTTCCCCAGGCATTCCTGGTTGAGCATAGCGGGGGGTTTGATTCGTTGAGGATTTAAAATGCCAATTGCCACGACCTCCCATTCCGCCTTGACACAATACAACTTCATGATCGTGGGTTGTAATTTCAAAAAGCATATTGTTCGTTTCATTGTCTTTTACGACAGTGCCCAGAGGAACCTCAATACAAACATCACTACCATCAGCGCCGGTACTTCGACTTTTACTGCCATGCGCACCATGTCCTGCTCTAAAATGTTTTTTAAACTTTAAATGGTGGAGGGTCCAAAGATTTTGATTGCCTTTGAGAATGATATGACCACCACGTCCTCCATCGCCTCCATCAGGCCCCCCTTTGGTGATGTATTTTTCGCGGTGCAAATGCACAGAGCCCTTGCCTCCATTGCCGGAGCAAACATACATCTTGATATAGTCTACAAAATTCCCCTCAGTCATTCAAATTATTTATAGCGTATTGACAACAGCGTTTAAACGTTCTGTAATAGCTTCAATCTCGCCCACACCATCCACGCCATGGTATCGCCCTTTAGCTTCATAATAAGACTTTAAAATCGCAGTTTCAGAATAATAAATTTTGATGCGATTTCGAACAATCTCTTCTGATGAGTCATCTGAACGACCACTTGTTTCTCCACGCTTTAATAGACGCTTAACAAGTATTTCGTCTTCAACTTCCAAAGCAATCATAGCATCGACTTGGGCACTGTGTTTTGACAATACAAAATCTAAGGCATCTGCCTGAACGATATTTCTTGGAAAACCATCAAAAATAAACCCTTTACCTGTTGTGTTTTTAGAGACCTCATCACTCAACATGTCGATGGTAACCTGATCAGGAACTAAAGCCCCTCTATCGATATAAGATTGGGCCAAAATTCCTAGAGGAGTCTGATTTTTAATGTTTTTTCTAAATACATCTCCTGTAGAAATGTGAACTAAATTAAAAGTCGATTTTAAAAAATTAGCTTGGGTGCCTTTGCCTGCACCTGGAGGGCCAAATAAAACAATATTTAACATCTATATGGGTAATTGATTTACATAAAAACAACAAAAATTTGCGTTTTTGTATTGAACTAAATTAGTTCACAAATATAATCAAATGCAGAAGCCAAATCGTCTTTTCGAATGACATTTTAATGGGGGATTCCATTTTTAAGTGTATTTTTGTTTCACAATTCAATTTTTATGGATTTGCAATATTTTTCTTCCAAACATAAACTCGGTATTCTAGGGGGCGGTCAGCTGGGAAAAATGATGCTTTACAACACCCGAAAATTTGATATCAATACTAGCGTTTTGGACCCCAGTAATGAGGCCCCAAGTAGATTGGCTTGCAATCACTTTGTACAGGGTGATTTAATGGATTATGAAACCGTTTTCAACTTTGGGCAAAAAGTAGATACCCTGACTATAGAAATTGAAAATGTAAATGTAGAAGCGCTCAAAGCATTGGAAAAAAAAGGGGTCAGAGTTTATCCAGATTCTCACACACTTGCAACCATACAAAACAAGGCCGAACAAAAAAGGTTCTACACGAAACACCAGTTGCCCACCGCAGCATTTAAGGCCTACAAAAACAAAAGTAGATTAGAAAAAGCCGTTTCAGAGAATGTTCAATCCCTACCATTTGTTTGGAAAAGTGCACGCTTTGGCTATGATGGAAATGGGGTGAAAATTATCCGAAAGCACTCCGATTTTGACCAACTCCCCAATGGGGAATGTATCGCTGAAGACCTTATTCCTTTTAAAAACGAATTGGCCGTTATTGTCGCAAGAAACCCTAAGGGCGAGGTCAAGTCCTATCCTGTAGTCGAAATGGAATTTCATCCCGAGGCCAACCAGGTAGAATATGTCCTTTGTCCGGCAAGAATTCCACAATCCGTAGCAAAAAAAGCAACAGAAGTAGCCCTTCAAACAGCCAAGGCATTTAAACATGTAGGACTGCTTGCTGTGGAGATGTTCTTGACACAAAATGATGACATTCTTATCAATGAAGTGGCGCCACGACCTCACAATTCTGGACATCAAACTATTGAAGCCAGCCAGACCTCACAATTTGAACAACATCTGAGAGCTATTCTTAATTTGCCATTGGGTTCCACTAAAAATAAAACCTGTGGTGTGATGGTCAACCTGGTAGGTGCCGAGGGCCATCATGGCGCTGTGGTTTATAAAAATATTGAAGCCATTATGGCGCTTGAAGGTGTTACCCCTCACATCTATGGCAAAAAAATGACCCGCCCTTTTAGAAAAATGGGGCACGTAACAATTGTAAATTCAAGCATTGAAAAAGCAAGAAAAATTGCACAAAAAGTTAAAGAATCAATCAAAGTAATAAGCGAATAATATGGCACAAGTAGGAATTATTATGGGAAGCGACAGCGACATGCCTGTCATGAAAGCAGCAATTGAAATTCTTGGAGATTTTGATATAGCGGTTGATATCGATATTGTATCGGCTCACCGAACTCCTGAAAAATTATTTGAATACGGAGCTTCCGCACACAAAAAAGGACTTAAAGTCATCATTGCTGGTGCAGGTGGAGCAGCACACTTGCCTGGTATGATTGCTGCGATCAGTCCACTGCCAGTTATTGGGGTTCCAGTAAAATCCAGTAACTCTATTGATGGATGGGATTCCATACTTTCGATACTACAAATGCCAGGGGGGGTACCAGTTGCTACTGTAGCCTTAAATGGTGCGAAAAATGCAGGAATTTTAGCCGCTCAAATCATTGGCAGTTCGGATCAATGCGTATTGGATAAAATTGCAGTTTACAAGGAGGGAATGAAGCTCAAAGTACAAAAAGCCTCCAAAAAATTAAAGTCTTAAAATAGTATTTTGCTTATGAATGTCCTCAACACGGAGTTTGATACCCCTTATAATTCTGCACCCTTTTCCAAAATAAAAACAACTCATTTTTTACCCGCCTTTAAAACGGCTTTGGCCGAAAGTAAAAAAAATATTGCAGCGATTGTTTCAAATCCTGAACCGCCAAATTTTAAGAATACCGTTGAGGCTTTAGAGTTTTCAAGTTTAAGATTGGATCGAATCTCAAGCCTTTTTTTTAATCTTAATGCCGCTGAAACCAATGATGCTATTCAAAACATCGCACAAGAAGTTTCCCCATTATTAACCGCGTATTCCAATGACGTCGCCTTAAATAAATCACTTTTTAATAAACTCAAGATCGTTTACAATCGATTGGAAAGTTTAAACTTGACAACAGAACAAAAAACACTACTGGAAAAAAAATACAAAGGCTTTGTCCGTAATGGTGTCAATTTGAATCCAAATGACAAAACAAGGCTTAGAGAAATTGACAAGGAACTGAGCGTTTCAAAGCTAACTTTTGGGGAACATTTGCTTGCGGAGACCAATAAATTCAGACTTGAGATTAACAAAGCTTCTCAACTGGAAGGACTTCCAGAAAATTTAATTTCAACTGCTAAACTGTTAGGGGAAAAAGAAGAAAAAAAAGGTTGGCTATTTACACTAGATTATCCCAGCTATGTTCCATTTATGACCTATGCAAAAAACAGAACCCTACGAAAAAAAATGGCTATAGCTTTTGGAAAAAAAGGGTTTCAAAACGATAATCTAGACAACCAGAATTTATTGTTAAAAATTACAAAATTACGCCACATCCGCGCCAATTTATTGGGCTACAAAACACATGCTGATTACGTTCTTGAGGAGCGCATGGCCAAATCCCCTGAAACCGTACTCGGTTTTTTAGAAGATTTAAAGGCCAAGGCTTTAGCAGTAGCGCAATCGGAATACAAAGAATTGAGTGCTTTTGCCAAAGAATTAGATGGGGTTAAAACCCTACAAAAATGGGACAGTGCTTATTATTCCGAAAAACTTAAAAAGAAACGATTCGATATTGACGACGCACTTCTTAAACCTTTCTTTAAATTGGAAAATGTCTTAGAAGGCGCCTTTGCGATTGCTAAAAAATTATTTCAAATCCAATTTATCAAAACAACTGAAGTGGACACCTACCAAGATGATGTTATGGTTTATAAAGTTACAGACAAAAAAGGTAATCTCGTAGCACTTTTTTATGCAGATTTCTTCCCTAGATCTGGAAAACGTGCGGGGGCTTGGATGACCTCTTTTAAACCGCAATATCAATTGGAGGGCCAACAACAGCGCCCACATGTGTCTATTGTTTGCAACTTTACAAAACCAACAAAAAAATCCCCTTCATTATTGACATTTAATGAAGTTACAACCCTGTTCCATGAATTTGGACATGCGCTTCATGGCATGCTTGCCAACACCACTTATCCCAGTCTTTCCGGCACCAATGTTGCTTGGGATTTTGTAGAACTTCCAAGCCAACTGATGGAGAATTGGTGTTACGAAAAAGAGGCACTCGATCTCTTTGCAAGGCATTATGAAAGTTCAGAAGTGATTCCCATGCACTGGATAGAAAAAATCAAAGCAGCGGGACGATTTCAACAAGGGATGCAAACCCTTCGGCAATTGAGTTTTGGTCTTTTGGATATGAGCTGGCACGGACAAGACCCCAGCTCAATAAAGGATGTTAAAGCGCATGAAAAAAAAGTTTTTAAATCATTGCAATTATTCCCTGACATTAAAGAGAATTGCATGTCAACGGCATTTGCACATATTTTTCAAGGTGGGTATTCTTCCGGCTATTACAGTTACAAATGGGCTGAAGTTCTGGAAGCAGATGCTTTTGCATACTTTAAAAAAAATCAGGTGTTTGATCCAATAATAGCATCTAAACTAAAAACCCATATTTTAAGTCAAGGTGGCATTGAAAATCCAGAAGTTCTTTACAAGCGTTTTCGAGGTAAAAAAGCATCTAACAAAGCGCTTTTAGAGCGTGCAGGGCTACAATAAAAAATTAGAAATCCAAACTAAAAGGGCCCAAAACACAGGAACCGATTCAACCCAGAAAGCCGTAAAATAAAATGGTTTTTGAGGATGGCTGAATATTAAAAATAGCCCTGTAACTACCATCACAATTGTTGTTATTAAAATATCGATTGCATTGTCATGCAATAAAAAAGAAAGTAAGAAAATCAAAACAAGGCCTAAAAAACCCAATCGCTTGGAAGTGGTAATTCCAATTTTTTGAGGAATGGTGGATAACCTCAGGTCATCATTGTTAAGGTCTCTGATTTCAAAGGGCAGCATTAAAACCAAAATAAAAATAAAACGCTGGACAAGTTCGAAGAAAATACTGGATTCGAGCTGAACATCGGCTTCTACCAAAGGAAGCAGTACTGTAGTCATTGCCCAAACCAAAGCAATAATATAAATTTTTAACCCTTTGACCTTTCTTAGACTTGCAATTCTTTCAAAAGGAATTTCATAGAAAAAAGTTACAGTTCCTAAGCAAAGAACCAGTGGCTTGCTGGTATTGTTTAATCCAATAAATGTAAAGATTAATCCGAACAAACAAAATAAACTTAACAATTGAATTTCTTTAAGTCGCGTCGTTAAAGACCGGTAATGAAATTTAGAAATACCAAAATATTTGATGAAGTTATAGCCCAAAACGCTGGAACAAAACAAAAAAATAAATAAATTTTTATCACATTTTATTGTAAAGGATTGAGCCGTTATGAAACTGAGTGACAAAACAGAAAAAGCAATATGTAAACTACTGTTTAAATAAAATTTAAATAGACGATTGATAAAATTCACGGTGCAAAAATAGAGAAACTGTTGATAAGCTAAAAAAACGGTTAAAAACTTTAATTTTTAAGCCAAAAAAAGGCTGAATAAATCCGTAGTTTTGTGTCTGACAAACAAGACAAAAATATGAACCCAGATATTTTTTCCGAAAGACATATTGGTCCGAGAGGATCACAAATTCAAGACATGCTTAGTTGTATTGGAGCCTATTCGCTTGAAGCGCTAATTGATGAAACTGTCCCAAATAACATTCGCCTGCAAAGCCCTCTGAAGCTAGATCCACCTATGAGCGAGCCCGAGTACTTGGAACACATTCAAACGCTAGGTCACAAAAATAAAGTATTCAAATCCTACATTGGAATGGGTTACCACCCTTCGAATTTACCTGCTGTCATACAAAGGAATATATTAGAAAATCCAGGATGGTACACCGCCTACACGCCTTATCAAGCTGAAATTGCCCAAGGCCGTTTGGAAGCACTGCTGAACTTCCAAACCATGGTCACAGATTTGACGGGTATGGAGCTGGCGAATGCTTCGCTTTTAGATGAAAGTACCTCGGTAGCTGAGGCCATGGCACTTTTGTTTGCTGTCAGAGAACGTGCTGCTGTCAAAGCTGGTGTGGTTAAATTTTTTGTTTCCGATGATATATTACCGCAAACATTATCCGTTTTAAAAACGAGAGCTATTCCTATCGGAATTCAGCTGGTTGTTGGAAAAGTAGAAACATTTGATTTTTCAGAGGACTATTTCGGTGCTTTGGTACAATATCCGGGTGCTTCTGGAAACATTATTGATTTAAAGTCTTTTATCTCGAAAGCCAAAGATAAAGCTATTAAAGTGGCGGTGGCTGCTGATATTTTAAGTTTGGTATTGCTTGAAGCCCCAGGGCACATGGGAGCAGACGTCGTCGTTGGAACAACCCAACGTTTCGGGATTCCAATGGGCTATGGAGGTCCTCATGCGGCATATTTTGCAACCAAAGCGGCTTACAAAAGATACATACCAGGGAGAATTATTGGTGTGACCAAAGACATGAATGGTGACCGTGCTTTGCGCATGGCCTTGCAAACAAGAGAACAACACATTAAAAGAGGTCGTGCTACTTCCAACATATGTACTGCACAAGTGCTATTGGCAGTAATGGCTGGCATGTATGCTGTATACCATGGCCCCAAGGGGCTTAAATACATTGCTGAAAAAGTTCATAGTAATACGGTTACTTTGGCAAAATCTTTGACTTCCGTTGGTTTTTCTTTAAAACACTCCATTTTTTTTGATACCCTACAAATTTCGGTAGCAAATAATGAAAAAATAAAATCTATCGCCCTACGTAAACAGCTCAATTTTTATTATCCAGACGATACCACCGTATCAATTTCAGTAAATGAAACTACCTCAATAAATGATATTGAACTTATTTTATCCGTTTTTTCAGAAGCCTTTGAGGTGAGTCTTCAAGCAGAACAAAGCTCGGAAAGTTATATTCCGAAAGACCATACAAGAACCTCGGAATTTTTAAAAAATCCCGTTTTTAACAGCCACCACTCTGAGACTGAACTGATGCGTTACATAAAACGCTTGGAACGAAAAGACTTGGCGTTGAATTATTCCATGATTTCGTTGGGATCCTGCACCATGAAACTAAATGCAGCGGTTGAAATGCTTCCGCTAAGTTGGTCCAGTTGGGGCAACATCCATCCTTTTGCTCCAAAAGATCAAGTGGAAGGCTACACTCAAGTCCTCCAGGCCTTAGAACAACAATTGAATGAAATTACAGGCTTCGCGGGGACCTCTTTGCAACCCAACTCTGGTGCACAGGGAGAGTTTGCTGGCTTGATGACCATTAAAGCCTACCACGAATCTAGAGGAGACCAGCACCGAAATATTTGCATCATTCCGTCTTCCGCGCACGGAACAAACCCCGCAAGTGCTGTCATGGCTGGAATGAAAGTTGTAGTAACAAAATCTTCTGAAAATGGCAATATCGATGTTGAGGATGTCCGTGAAAAAGCCATGCTTCACAAAGATAATTTGGCAGCCCTTATGGTAACCTACCCTTCAACCCATGGCGTTTATGAATCTGAAATCAAAGAGATTACACAAATCATCCATGATTATGGCGGACAAGTTTATATGGACGGCGCCAACATGAATGCCCAAGTGGGGCTTACAAATCCTGGACAAATTGGAGCGGATGTATGCCATCTAAACCTTCACAAAACCTTTGCCATTCCACATGGAGGCGGTGGCCCTGGCGTTGGACCGATTTGTGTCGCTAAACAATTGACCCCTTTTCTGCCAGGTAACCCCCTTGTAAAAAGTGGGGGTTCTCAAGCAATCAATTCCATCTCTGGAGCACCTTTTGGATCGGCTATGGCTTGCCTTATATCCTATGGATATATCAAAATTCTAGGCGCAAAAGGATTGTCTGAATCAACCAAAATTGCCATCTTAAATGCAAACTATATCAAGGAACGGCTTCATGGATTTTACGACACACTTTATACTGGTGAAAAAGGCCGTGCAGCTCATGAAATGATCATTGATTGTAGAGATTTTAAAGCCAAGGGTATTGAAGTAACCGATATTGCAAAGCGTTTAATGGATTATGGATTTCACGCCCCAACAGTTTCTTTCCCAGTTGCAGGCACCATGATGATTGAGCCCACTGAAAGTGAAAGCAAAGCTGAAATGGACCGTTTTTGTGACGCCATGATTGCCATTCGTAAAGAAATTGAAGTAGCAGATAAAGCATCTCCCAACAATCCTCTAAAAAATGCACCACATACCCTTGAAATGCTCAGCAGTGACCAATGGGATTTGCCTTACAGCAGAGCAACTGCAGCATTTCCACTGGATTATATCAAAGCGGATAAATTTTGGCCGGCAGTAAGACGTGTAGACGACGCTTACGGAGATCGAAATTTAATTTGTACCTGTGCCCCGATTGAAGCCTATACAGATGAATTTTCTGTGGATGTAAACACTTTACAAAAACAGACCGAAACCGCAATCAAAACAGCGGAAAAATTTCTAAAAATCAATACAATGGGTGGTAGTATAAATCCAAGGTTAAAAATCAATCCATGACAATTCGCATTACAGGAACTGGCAGTTACATTCCATCGCTCATTAAAAAAAATAGCGATTTTCGCGGCCATTCTTTTTACACAATTGAAGGCAATGCTATCGATACGCCAACCGATATTATAGTTGAGAAGTTCAAGGGAATTACTGGAATTTCTGAAAGAAGGTATGCAAAAAAACACTTAAAAACTTCTGACCTTGGGGCCGAAGCAGCTGAAAAAGCGATATTGGATGCAAAGATTGACAGAGAGTCTTTAGACTATATCATTTGTGCCCATAATTTTGGAGACGTGAAATACAATACAATCCAAAGCGATATTTTACCTTGTTTGGCTGCCCGTGTTAAGCACTTGCTAAAAATTAAAAACCCAAAATGTGTTGCCTATGACATCCTTTTTGGCTGCCCTGGCTGGGTAGAAGGTGTCATACAAGCCCAAGCCTATATAAGAGCTGGAATGGCCAAAAAGTGTTTGGTTATTGGAGCTGAAACACTGTCGCGTGTTACAGATGCATATGACCGAGATTCTATGATTTATGCGGATGGCGCTGGAGCGTGCATTGTTGAAGCTTCGGAAGATATAGGTATCGTTGCACACGAAACTGCTTCCTATACACATGATGAAGTATATCATTTATTTTTTGGTAATTCAAACAATAAGTCCGAGGATGAAAATGTACGCTTTATAAAAATGTATGGACGTAAAATTTATGAATTTGCTCTCAGCAATGTGCCTGCCGCTATGAAATCCTGTTTAGACAACAGCGGTTATGCCATTTCAGATGTCAAAAAAATATTGATTCATCAGGCCAATGAAAAAATGGATGAAGCCATTATAAAACGATTTTATAGACTGTATAATACTCCTGTTCCTGATGGAATTATGCCTATGACCATTCACAAATTAGGCAACAGTTCGGTAGCGACAATACCCACGCTTTTTGACCTGATAAGAAAAGGGCAATTGAAAGATCATGAACTCTCCAAAGGAGATATTATTATATTTGCCAGTGTGGGTGCAGGCATGCACATCAACGCCATTGTTTACAAATATTAAATGTACGAAAACCACTATCCAAAGAAGCGCTATCAATTAACACTTGATTTTGTGAACCAGCATATTCCAAAAACAGATTCGATTCTTGATTTAGGGGTCAAAAATCCGCTTTCGCAACTATTAAAACTTAAAGGTTTTGATATTCATAACACTGATGGAGAAGATCTGGACATAGACTTTTCATCTTTAGAAAACAGCACTGCCGAGGTCGTAAGTGCATTTGAAATCCTTGAACACTTAGTGGCACCTTTTAACGTTTTGAGTAAAATCAAATCTAAAAAATTAATCGCCAGTGTACCTTTAAGACTATGGTTTGCATCAGCCTATAAAAGCAAAACGGATCCATGGGACCGCCATTTTCACGAATTTGAAGACTGGCAATTTGATTGGCTTTTACAAAAAGCTGGCTGGGAAATTAAAGCGTCAAAAAAATGGACAAATCCTACAAAAAAAATAGGTTTACGCCCAATTCTGAGATGGTTTACACCAAGATATTACATTATTTACGCCGAGAAAGTTTGAAGTTTTATATTGTCATCGCTGTTCACAACGAAGAGGCTTTCATTGAAGATTGTTTAAGCTCGCTCACCACTCAAACGCTATTGCCAAAAAAAATAATTGTAGTTGATGATAATTCGAAAGACAAAACACCTGAAATTGTTAAAAATTTAGCGAAAAAATTTCCAGCGCTTAAATTGATACACAACCAATCTTCTAATGAGCATGTACCTGGAGAAAAAGTAATCAAGGCCTTTAACTTTGGCCTTCAACAACTGGACGACAACTACGATGTGATATGCAAATTTGATGGGGATTTAATTTTTCCAAAAAACTATTTAGAAACACTCGCATCTTATTACGTGCAAAATCCAAAATTAGGGATGCTATCTGGGCATTGTTACATCCAAAAAAACAACAAATGGATTTATGAAAATATTGCTTCTAAAGCGCATACCAGGGGACCTTTAAAGTCTTACAGGCACGCTTGTTTTAAAGCCATTGGAGGTTTGCAGGCGTCGATTGGCTGGGATACTGTAGATGAACTGATAGCCCTGTATAACGGATGGACTTTTAAAACAGTTGCGGCGCTTAAAGTCAAGCATCTAAAACCCACAGGCGCTCATTACAGTCCCAATGCACGATACCTTCAAGGTGAAGCACTTTACAAAATGCGAAGTGGTTTTACAATTGCAACATTATCTGCTTTAAAAATGGCCTTTAACAGATATAATTTTATACTTTTTTTTGACTGTATGACGGGCTATTTAAGGGCTTGTAAATCAAATACTAAATTTATTGTGACTGAAAATCAAGGGGAATTTATTAGGGGCTACCGCTGGAGGGCCCTGAGAAAAAAAATAATCGGAATTTAAACCTCGACAGAATACATCCAATTAAAATCATCAGGAATTTTTCCGGTTCGTATCCCATTCAAGGTTTCCAAAACCATCTGACCCACAGGGTTATTATTTGAAATATGAATTATTTGCGATTCATAACCGATGTCTTGAATCATAGCAACTCCAACAGCAGTTCCTGTTCCAAAGGCTTCCTCTAAATGACCCTTTGCAGAGGCCTCAATAACCTCATCAATTGTGAGGCGACGTTCAACAACTTCAAAGCCTTTGTGTCTGAGCAATTCAATGGCACTCATTCGTGTAATCCCAGCCAATATGGCCCCGTCCAAAGCCGGTGTTATGATGGTGCCATTTATTTTAAAAAAAATATTCATTGTACCCACTTCCTGTATGGCTTTAAAATTCTGGGCATCCAACCACAAAACCTGGTCATAGCCTTTGGCTTTCGCCGCTTCTGTAGGCAATATAGCAGCGGCATAATTTCCTGCGGCTTTGGCTTCACCAGTACCCCCTTGCGCTGCACGAATATAATTGGTTTCGGCATACAAGCGAATACGCTTTTTATAAATGGGGTTTGAGGGAGAAGCCATAACAATGAATTTATAGCGCGTAGCGGCTCGCATACCTATAAACGCTTCATCAGCGTACATAAAAGGCCTCAAATAAAGCGCACTTCCTTGTTGAGAAGGAATCCATTGTCGGTCTAAACTTACCAAGGTTTTTAGAGCTTCCACAAAAAGGGATTCAGGAAATTCGGGCATTCCCAATCGTCGGGCACTAAAATTAAGCCGTTTCGCATTGGCTTCAGGGCGAAATAATATTGGAGTACCATTACAATCAACGGTTGCTTTCATACCCTCAAAAATAGCCTGACCGTAATGAAATGCCATGGCTGCAGGGTGGGTAGGAATAGCTGCTAAGGGTACAATTTTTGGGCTTTGCCATTGTCCGCTTTCATAATTGCATAAAAACATATGGTCCGTGAAAGTTTTACCTAGAGGGATGTTATCAAAATCTAGGTCTTTGGCTCTAGAATTGACACATTTTTGAATGTAAATTTGGGGGATCATATAAAATATAATTTAGTAAGATTAAGAATATTTTTCTAAATAAGCCTTCGTTTTTGGGCTTAAAACCAATTGCCCACTTAGAGTTGCGCGGGACTCTAATAATGCATCCCAATCTTCAGTGCCTTGCCAAAGAATTTTTTTGTAAGACAATAAGGCTTCTGGATTGTAGCATTGTAATTCTTTTGCCAAAATATCAACTTCAGAATTTAAGGCTTTGTTGGTCTCAAATACGTTGGCATAAAGCCCTTTTTCGCACGCCCATTTGGCGGAGAAAAATGTTTGTGCTTTCAATGTCAATTGGGCCATTGCAGCATTGCCAATTTTTCGTTTTACGGCGGGTTCAATAACAAAAGGTCCAATCCCAATACTCAATTCACTTAGCTTAATGAGCGCAAATTCACTGGCGAAACAAATGTCGGTGGATGCAGCCAAGCCAACGCCACCACCAACAGCTTTACCTTGGACAGCTCCAATTGTAATTTTTGGACATTTCCGAAGTGCATTGATGACATTGGCAAAGCCCATAAAAAAAGCTTTTCCTTCTGCTTCAGTTGTAATGGCAACCATGTCGTGAAAGCTCGCGCCAGCACAAAAGGCACGGTCTGCGCCACTCTTTAAAACAATGACATGAATTTGGGCATCCTCACCTGCAGCTTCAATAAGAACACACAACTCTGCAAGCAAAGATGGGGGAAGTGCATTGTGTGGTGGGTTGAAAAATTCAATGTAGCCTATATTTTCGTGCTTTGTAAGCGTCACATATGGTGCCATAAAAATCTAAATTTTACAAAGCTAATATACTTCAAATTTGGGAATGATTACAATCAATATAAATGCTTGGCTAATCGTCGGATATTATTTCTGAAGCCTTTTTCAGTGCTTCAGGGATGCCATCAGGCTTTTTCCCGCCAGCAGTAGCGAAAAAAGCTTGTCCACCACCTCCACCCTCAATAAGAGGTCCCAAGGTACGAATGATTGTGCTTGCGTTCAAGTCCTTGGACGAAGCCAGTTGCTTAGAAATATAACAACTTAAAAGAGCTTTTCCATTGTGGTTAGAAGCCAATATAAGAATCAAATCGTCATATTGTTGCCCAATCTCAAATGCAATGGTTTTAAGGCTGTTTGCGTCCAAATTTAATTGTCGGGCTAAGAAATGATGCCCATTTGTTTTTTTTATCTCCCCTACCAATTGCGTTTTAGCAGTCATTGCCTTCTCTTTTAACAAGTGTTCTACTTCCTTTTTCAAATGGTTGTTTTCAAGTTTTAGATCTGTTACAGACTTGACAGGATCCGTAGCGTTATTGAGCAAGGCTTTAACTTGGTTGAATTGGTGATTGCTTTCACTGAAAAACTCTTTTACGGCATCAGATGTAATGGCTTCTATGCGACGGATACCGGCAGCAACAGCGCCTTCAGATTTAATTTTAAAATGCCAAATATCCGCTGTGTTTTTTACATGGGTACCCCCACAAAGTTCCATGGAATTACCAAATTTAATGGTTCGAACGACATCGCCATATTTCTCTCCAAACAAAGCTATGGCTCCTTGTGAAACAGCTTGATTCATGGGAACAGAACGTTGCTCCTCTAATGGTAAACGGCCCTCAATTCTCGCATTGACGAAGTTTTCAACTTCCTGAACTTCATCGTTTGTCATTTTTGAAAAATGAGAAAAATCAAACCTTAGATATTTCGAGTGCACTGCACTACCTTTTTGTTCCACATGCGTGCCTAAAATCTCACGCAAGGCTTGGTGTAGTAAATGGGTAGCGGTATGGTTACATTCGATTCTAAAACGTTGTTTTACGTCAACTACTGCGGCGAAAGTATCCGTCAGGTTCTTGGGTAAATTTTGAGTGATGTGAATGGCAACATTGTTTTCTTTTTTTGTATTCAAAATATAGATAACATCTCCATTTGGAGCTTCCAAATAGCCTTTATCACCTACTTGCCCACCACCTTCAGCATAAAAGGGCGTCAGGTTAAAAACCAGTTGGTATTGCGTGCCGTGTTTTGCAGATACCTCTTTTCGATAGCGAACTAGCTTTACATCTGTTTTTAAGAGATCATAGCCAATGAATTCTTGCTCATCGTCTTCCCTAACTACGGTCCAATCTTCTGTAGACACTTCACTTGCTGCTCGCGACCTGTTTTTTTGCTTTTCAAGTTGTTCTTGAAACCCAGCATGGTCCAGTTTTAAGTTTTTTTCTTGTAAAATAAGTGCTGTTAAATCTACTGGAAATCCATAGGTGTCGTAAAGTTCAAATGCTTTTTCACCTGAAATGGTATCGCCATCAATGGTATTGATCATCCGATCTAAAAGTACCAATCCTTGGTCTAAGGTTTTCAAGAAAGAGGATTCTTCTTCTTTAATGACGTTCTGAATGAGCTGTTTTTGAGTTTTTAACTCCGGAAAAGTTTGGCCCATATTTTTTATCAAAACATTGACCAGACGGTACATAAAAGGTTCTTTTTGATCTAAAAAAGTAAATCCGTAACGTACTGCACGCCTCAATATTCTACGAATGACATAGCCAGCGCCAGTATTGCTTGGCAATTGTCCATCAGCAATGGAAAAAACTACGGCTCGAATGTGGTCAGAGATGACACGAATGGCAACATCATGCTGTGTATCTTTTCCATAATCTTTTCCAGAAATGGCTTCAATTTCTCTAATAATGGGTGTAAAAACATCTGTATCGTAATTAGATTGAACCCCTTGAAGCACCATACACAAGCGTTCAAAGCCCATTCCGGTATCAATGTGTTTTAGAGGCAAATCTTCAAGACTTCCATCGGCTTTTCTATTGTATTGCATAAAAACCAAATTCCAAATTTCAATCACATGAGGATGGTCTTTATTGACCAATTCGTTACCAGGTGTCTTTGCCTTTTCTTCATCGGATCTGATGTCTACATGAATTTCGCTGCAAGGACCACAAGGCCCCTGACTGCCCATTTCCCAAAAATTATCTTTTTTATTGCCCATTATAATACGATCTTCCTCTACTATCGATTTCCATATGGAAAAGGCCTCTTCATCCATAGCAGTGTCATCTTTTGAATCGCCTTCAAAGACGGTCACGTATAAATTGTTTTTGTCAATTTTATAAACCTCTGTTAAAAGGGTCCATGCCCACTTTATGGCTTCTTTTTTAAAATAATCTCCAAAACTCCAATTGCCCAACATTTCAAATAGCGTGTGGTGATAGGTGTCATAACCCACTTCTTCTAAATCGTTGTGTTTACCAGAGACTCTCAAACACTTCTGAGTATCGGTCAATCTCAAGCTTGGTGGCGTGGCATTCCCAATGAAGTAGTCTTTGAAAGGAACCATACCTGCATTGACAAACATCAGGGAAGGATCGTCCTTTACAACCATAGGAGCAGAGGGAACAACCTGATGGTTTTTGCCTTCAAAAAACTTTAAAAATTGAGCTCGTATTTCTTGAGATTTCATGTAAAGTGATAAGCTTTATCAAATAATTTGGTTTCCTACAAAAACAAATTATCTTTGTTATATGTGAATCTTTCGCCCTATGCGCTTAAATTCATAACAAAAATAGAACTTTTTAGCCAATGTCGAGTGTAAAATATTATTACGATTCTGAAACGCTTTCGTACCGCCAAATTACGACAAGCAAATCTACTAAGGCTAAATATTTTTTCGGCTTCTTACTAGCCTCTGGCCTTTTTGGCTTCCTTTTTGTCTTTGTTGGCAGCTATTACTTTGAATCTCCAAAAGAAAAAGCCCTCAATCGAGAGCTTCAAAACATGGACCTTCAATACACTATTTTAAACCAAAAAATGAATGATATTGAATCCGTACTTCAAAATATTGAAGAGCGCGACAATGCCATTTACCGCCTCTATTTTGAAGCCAACCCAATCCCTGAGGCCCAGCGCACCCAAGGATTTGGAGGTGTAAACCGTTACAGTAAATTCGAAGGCTATAAAAACTCTGATCTCATTGCATCCACGCACAAACGCTTGGATGTTTTACAAAAACGAATTGTTATTCAATCCAAGTCTTTAGATGAGATTACAAATTTAGCCAAAGACAAAGAAAACTTTTTGGCAAGAATTCCTGCGATTCAACCCATAAAAAATGAAGATTTAACCCGAATGGCTTCTGGATATGGTTACCGCACAGATCCTTTTACAAAAATCCGCAAATTTCACTATGGCATGGACTTTACAGCGCCACGGGGCACGCCTATATACGCCAGTGGAGATGGCATTGTAAAGCGGGTTGATTCACGGTCTTCAGGTTATGGCCGCCACATTAGAATTGATCACGGCTATGGCTATGTGAGCTTGTATGCACACCTTTACAAATATAATGTTCGTCGCAATCAAAAAGTGAAACGTGGAGATATTATAGGATTTGTAGGGAGTTCTGGCCGCTCTCAGGCCCCGCATTTACACTATGAAATATTTAAGGACAAGCGTAGAATTAATCCGCTAAATTTTTATTACGGAAATCTCACGAGTGAAGAATTTAACGATTTATTGATCAAAGCCTCTGTTGAAAATCAATCCCTAGATTAATATGCACGTCGATCTACCCAAAAAATTATATTACAGCATTGGTGAGGTCGCCAAAGCTTTTAAAGTTAAAAATTCTCTAATTCGCTTTTGGGATGGAGAGTTTGACATTTTAAAACCAAAAAAAAATGCCAAGGGGAACCGCAGGTTCACACCTGAGGATATCAAAAATTTAAAAATAATTTTCAGGCTGGTTAAGGAAGAAGGCTATACGCTGGAAGGCGCCAAGACTTATCTCAAGTCTAAAAAAAGAAAAACCTTAACCAATTTTGAAATTATAACGAAGCTGGAATCTGTAAAACATCAGCTCATGAAAATTAAATCTGAAATTTGATTCAGAGGAAGTTTAATCCCTATTTCTTGCGCATAAAAAGGGTCACTGGCACCCCACAAAAATCATACATCGAACGCAACTTATTTTCCAAAAAACGCTTGTAGGGTTCTTTAACATACTGCGGCAGATTACAAAAAAAAGCAAATTGGGGTTGCGGAGTTGGCAATTGCATGATGTATTTGATTTTGACATACTTACCCTTTAGTGCTGGTGGTGGGGTGTTTTGAATGATGGGCAACAAATCTTCGTTGAGTTGACTGGTCTTGATGCGTTTCGAGCGGTTTTTATAAACCCCTACAGCGGTTTCAATCGCCTTGAAAATACGCTGTTTTGTCAAAGCAGAAATAAACACAATGGGGACATCCGTAAACGGTTCAATGTGTTTTTTGATGTAGGTTTCAAAATCTTTAGTGGTCTTGGTTTCTTTTTCTACCAAATCCCATTTATTGACCAAAATAACGATGCCTTTATGGTTACGTTGGGCCAACCAAAAAATATTTTGCACCTGACCATCGAATCCGCGCTGGGCATCAACCACCAACATACAAACATCTGCGTTTTCAATAGCACGAACACTGCGCATGACCGAATAAAATTCTAAATCCTCTTTAACTTTAGATTTGCGACGAATTCCTGCTGTATCTACCAGGTTAAATTCAAATCCAAAACGATTGTATTTAGTATCAATAGCATCTCTAGTCGTGCCCGCAATGTCTGTTACAATGTAGCGCTCCTCGCCTATCAAGGCATTGATAAAGGATGATTTTCCTGCATTAGGCCGCCCTACAACTGCAAAGCGGGGAAGTTCTGAATCCTCAAATTCAGATGCATCGGGAAGCGCCTCCACTAAGGCATCTAACAAATCTCCGGTTCCACTACCATTGATACTGGCAATGGTAAAATAATCTCCCAAACCTAAACTGTAAAATTCAACCGCATCTTGTGCGCGTTTGGCGTTATCAACTTTGTTGACCACTAAAAAAACAGGTTTCTTTACCTTGCGGAGTAATTTAGCTACATCTTCATCCATGCCGGTTACTCCTGTTTCAACATCCACCATAAATACAATGGCATCTGCTTCGTCAATGGCCAATTCAACCTGTTTGTCAATTTCAGCTTCAAAAATGTCATCGCTCCCTAAAACATACCCACCTGTATCAATCACTGAAAACTCTCGCCCATTCCAATCACTTTTTCCGTAATGGCGGTCTCTTGTAACCCCACTTACAGCATCAACAATGGCTTCCCGTCTTTGAATTAAACGATTAAAAAATGTGGATTTACCGACATTCGGGCGTCCTACAATGGCAACGATGTTTCCCATAAATTGTTTTTAAGAGTTGCAAAAGTAGGAAATATCCGGCAGGGAGTTAGGAATTTGCAGTTTTAAATAGAGTGCGCTACTTTTGGTAGCCAAAACGCCTGAGTTGTTGCTGATTAGAACGCCAATTTTTATTTACTTTGACATAAAGTTCTAAATGGACTTGTTTGCCAAAAAATTGTTCTAAATCTTTTCGAGATTCAACTCCAACACGTTTCAAAGCACTGCCTTTATGTCCTATGAGAATGCCTTTTTGTGTTTCACGTTCGACCATAACAACAGAGCGCATTCGTATGATTTTCTCTTCTTCAAAAAATTCTTCTGTATCTACCTCAACGGCGTATGGAATTTCCTTTTTATAATGCATTAGTATTTTTTCCCTAATTTTTTCATTCACAAAAAAGCGTTCAGGCTTGTCCGTTAATTGGTCTTTTGGGAAATAGGCCGGGGACTCTGGCAATAATTCTAAAAGACGGCTGAATACATTTTTAACGTTGAAGCCTGTCAATGCTGAAATTGGATAAAATTCGGCATTCGGAACCTTAGATTGCCAAAGCGCGGCTTGGATTTCTAGCGTATCTTGATTAGACAGATCAATTTTATTGAGCAATAATAAAACAGGTGTTTTAGTGTCCGTTATTTTTTTAAAAAAAGTAGCATCTTTTAGTTCTTTCTCTCCAATTTCTACCATATATATTAAAAGATCTGCATCTTCAAAAGCTGAATTAACCGCATCCATCATAGACGATTGCAACTCATATGCAGGCTTAATAATTCCAGGGGTGTCCGATAAAACCATTTGAAAATCATCTCCATTAACAATGCCCAAAATACGATGGCGTGTGGTTTGGGCCTTCGAAGTGATAATGGATAGTTTTTCCCCAATAAATGCATTCATTAGAGTTGATTTGCCCACGTTAGGATTTCCAATAATATTGACAAAGCCGGCTTTATGCATGGTTTAAAAATTGATACAAAGGTACAATCTTCAAATGAGACCTGTTCAATTGTTATGTATCAATTATCATTCAATTTCCTAAAGCCTTCAATATTTAATAACGTTAATATTCTCGGTTTTGACGGTCATTGTTAACAACACTAGCAGCCAAACGCAAGGAATTGATAAGGTGGGAAAGTTCTCCAGAAATATATTTAAAAGAGCTCAGATTTTCTATGATATAATCTCCATGGGTTTGATTTTTTGAGCCTTTTAATTAAGTAGGACAATAAATATTGCTATTCTTAAACAACCACAAGGTATTTGCAGTGAGATTATGCTCTAAAAATAAAAGTGTTTTAAGTATCTTTGAGAGCAAATAAAAAAGCATGGGTTTCCTTATAAGAGAAGCGAAAGAAACTGATATTAAACAGATACTAAATCTGATTGTTGAACTGGCTATTTACGAAAAGGCACCAGATGCAGTGGAAGTGACTGTGGAGGATTTAAAAGATTCTGGATTTGGTAAACACCCGGATTTTTTATGTTTTGTTGCTGATATAGGTTCTGAAATTGTAGGTATTGCGCTTACCTATACCCGGTTTTCTACATGGAAAGGACGTGTTTTACATCTAGAAGACTTGATTGTTTCAAAAAAAATGCGTGGGAAAGGAATTGGTTCGGCCTTGCTAGATAAAGTGGTACTGCACGCTGCAAATTTAGCAGTAAAGCGGGTGTGTTGGGAGGTCCTTGATTGGAATGCCAATGCCATTGATTTTTACAAAGCCAAAGGCGCGGATGTAAAACGCGATTGGGATGTGGTACACCTGGATGAACGCGGTATAATGAATTATTTATCTAAATTGGATTCATGCAGATCTTAAAGTTTGGAGGGGCTTCTGTTAAAGATGCTCAAGGCATAAAAAATCTTAAAAAGGTTCTTAAAATTACAGGAACAACGGAAACAATTGTTGTTGTTTCTGCCATGGGAAAATCCACCAATGCCTTAGAAAAAGTCATTGACCATTATTACCACTCCAAACACAAATTGCAAAGCAGCATTCAAGAAGTTCAAAAATATCACAATGCTATTTTATTGGAATTATTTGAAAATGAAACCCATATAGTTTTTAAAACGGTTTCAAAATTATTTCAGGAACTTACTGGGTTTTTTGAGCGCAATAAATCACCTGACTATAATTTTGTTTACGATCAAACCATTGGATATGGAGAGCTGGTTTCCACAACCATTATAAGTTACTATCTAAACCACAAAGGGGTTAAAAACAACTGGCTGGACGCTCGTGAAGTTATCAAAACTAATGGGAATTATCGGAACGCAAAAATAGACTGGAACAGTACACAAGCAAAAATTAAAAAGGTTGTAAATTCTAAAAATTGTATTGTTACACAAGGTTTTATCGCTAGTGATGCTAATAATTTCACAACCACACTTGGACGAGAAGGCAGTGATTACAGCGCTGCTATTTTTGCCTATTGTACAAATGCTAAAAACGTTTGTTTATGGAAAGATGTTCCTGGAATTTTAAATGCGGATCCTCGTTACTTTGACAATGCAACCCTGTTGAAAAGTTTGTCCTATGAGGAGGCCATCGAACTTTCCTATTACGGGGCCTCGGTAATTCATCCTAAAACATTACAACCACTACAACGCAAGGAAATTCCCTTGTCAGTAAAGTCTTTTTTGAAGCCAGAACAAGCAGGAACACAAGTTGGAAAAGGATTACAGCTAACCCCAAATATTCCTTGTTATATTTTAAGAGAAAACCAAATCCTAATATCGATTTCATCGTTAGATTTTTCTTATATCGTTGAAGAAAATATTAGTCATATTTTCAAAATCTTGCACAGCTGTAGGATGAAAGTGCATTTGATTCAAAATTCAGCAATTAGTTTTACCGTCTGTGTAGAAAATAACTTTGATAATCTAGAGATACTATTATTTCAACTAAAAGCCAAATATAAAGTTTCTGTTGAAAAGGCAGTAAATATTTTCACCTTGCGACAACACACCGCAGAAGCGATCGGAGAAATAGAAAAAAATAAAACGGTTTTAATAAAACAAATTACGGCAAAAGCCGTTCAAATAGTAACCAAGCCCCCAAATACATGAGTCTCGTAACATCTAAAGAAGTTGCAAAAGCCATTAGACTTGAAAATTATGGATTTATTGGAACATTTTGTGGATGGTTATTGATAAAAATTCTTCATATTTCAACAATAAATAAAATTTACAACCGACATAATCAACTTACAGAACTTGACTTTCTAAATGGGATTTTGAAAGATTTTAAAATCAAATTTGAAATCCCAAAAGAAGACTTAGAGCGCTTACCAAAAAAGGATGGATTCATCACTATTTCCAACCACCCACTGGGTGGAATAGACGGAATTTTATTATTGAAAATTGTATTGGAACAACGTTCAGATTATAAAATCATCGGTAATTTCATACTTCACAAAGTAAAACCACTTGAGCCCTATATTTTTGCGGTCAATCCATTTGAAAACCACAAGTACGCCAAATCTAGCATAGGTGGTTTTAGAAGTGCCCTTGTGCACCTGAAAAATGGCAACCCATTGGGGATGTTTCCAGCAGGTGAAGTCTCTACAGAGAGAGACGGAAAACTTTTAGTAGACAAGCCCTGGGAGGTAACGGCCATGAAATTGGCTAAAAAAGCAGAAGTACCCATTGTTCCCATCTACTTTTATGCAGAAAACAGTCCGTTTTTTTACCATTTAGCTAAATTGAGTAGCAAACTAAGAACTGCCAAGCTTCCTTCCGAACTATTGACTCAAAAGCAACGCATCATAAAGATTCGGATTGGGCGACCTATTTCTGTAAAAGACCAGAAACAATTTAAAAATTTATCCTCTTACACGGCTTTTCTACGTCAAAAAACCTACATGCTTTCCAATACTTTTGAACCTCTGAAGCGGGT
>CAJWNW010000002.1 GCA_913044085.1 uncultured Flavobacteriaceae bacterium
CTTAAGAGATGTTCGAATTCCTGTGTTAGAATATAAAATAGATGGACGAAAGCTAAAATTCAGATGGAATAATGTAGTCAGTGGTTTTGATATGCCGGTAGAAGTCATAAAAGGAAAACAAAGTTTATGGCTCTACCCTACAGAGTCCTGGCAAACTACAGCGGCTAATACATCGGAAATCGAAATCGATTCTGATTACTATATAAATCTAAAAAAACTCTGAAAACTTTAGAAATGATTCTCTTGATTGTCCAATCTTATAAATTATTTAACTTTATAAAATTAAAAGAATCAAACTTTTTTCACAACACTTAAAAGTGTTTTCTAGATTATGTTTAAGTAAAAGAATTGAAAAATACTGCAGAAGCATTGAATAAAACACAAAATTTATAAATTTCATAAAAATGAACCCATCGGCAAGAGGTTGGTTGAAAAAATTATTAAAATTTGCAGATAAAAATGACGCTAAAGCTGAAACTGTTGCAAATCTTTACCCTGCGCTAAAATCTGTTGGATTTATATATGGCAGTAATATTTCAGTCCTCATTAAGGATTTTAAAAGTAAAGATTTTAATCAAGAAGAATGTTGTAAAATTAATTTTGTTTGGGCACTTTTAGCTGCTTACAACTGCAATTCAAAAGATAATACTAATTTTGAAATTGCACTCAAAAAATTCTACGAAACCATTGGATTCCACAAATCCAACTTCATTAATGGGATTCTGGGGGATGATGTGGAATCTATTCTTAACAAGCGAATTCAAACGGATAATAATATTTTTTCAAAAAATTTTAGCCTATTTGTCACCAATGCCCTGCTCTTTATGGATGTTTTGGCCTTCAGTGCATTTTTACATAACCCTGATTATGCCGAGAAACACCTTTTGGAATTAGAAAATTCAATAAGAACTGTTGTTTCTAAAGCCCTCAACACCAAAAGTGAAAAAAACAATTACGACGAAAGCTTAATCAAATTATTAGAGGCATCACTGCGCTTATCAAAATCTAAAAACAACAGCTATGATACATTAAATTTAAGTCGGTTTTCAGAGACTGAGCGATTTTACTTACTAGACTTAGCATGCATGGCCACATGGAATGATTTTAAAATTGAAAGTGGTGAACAAGAGTTTTTTAGGGAATTTTCAAAGAAATTCAAACTTAGTCAGTCTGTAATTAAAAAGGCAATTAATAGTTTGAATGTTTTTTATTGGAGTTATAAAAATGACATCAGTTTATTGAGTACCCAAAATCTTGCCAAACGGCTATACGACCACTCCACATCCGTTGTGAAAAAACTTATCACAAGAAACAGCAAATATTTATACCAGGAGTTAAAAGAAAGTAAAGATCTAGTAAAATTATTAACTGAATCTACCCTAAGAGACCTAAGTGATAAAGAACAAGAACAAATGCAAGAACAAATGATGGACATTATTAAATCCATACCAAGTCTGGCTATTTTTATGCTTCCTGGTGGTGCAATTTTATTGCCCATTTTTATTAAATTTATTCCTAAACTCCTGCCCTCTGCTTTTGATGAAAATAGAATAGAAGAAGAGTGAATAAATGTCAAACTGTAACAGTTTAAAACAAAGAGCGTCTTATTAAAACTTATTTTAGAATTCTTGAAATTGGAGAACCAAAACGAATTTGTAACACTCATAGAAAAACATCAGAATTTGATTCACAAAATCTGTCGTTTGTACGCCAAAAGTGATGCAGAACACAAAGACTTATTTCAAGAAATCACCATCCAGCTTTGGAAAGCCTATCCAAAGTTTAGAGGCGACTCCAAGTTCAGTACATGGATGTACCGTGTAAGTATTAATACCGCCATAACGCTTTACAGAAAATCCAAACGAAGAATTCAGAGTTTTAGTTTTGAAGATGTGGCTTATAAAGTACCTCAAAATGAGTCTTATGATGACTCAGAAGACCAACAACTCAAATCGATATACAAAGCGGTAAAAGCACTGAATGACATTGATAAAGCAGTCATTTTCCTCTATTTGGAAAATAAGTCCTATAAGGAAATTAGTAACACCATTGGCATTACAGAAGTCAATGCACGTGTTAAAATGAACCGCATTAAGAATAAATTAAAGAAACAATTAAATCCTTAATTATGGATGAATTAAAACGCTTAAAAAAGGACTGGCAGGAAAATTTGAAGTTTCCCAAACTTAGCAAAGAGGAAATTTACAAACTGTTGCACAAAAAATCTTCATCTATTGTAAAAAAGATTTTTATTTTTAGTCTAATTGAATTTGGTTTTTGGTCACTGCTAAGCTTCACAATCAAAGACAATGAAGCACAACAACGTTTTGACCAATATGAAATGGACCACTTGACCACACCGCTCATTGTAATTGGATATGTGATCCTTTTTTACTTTTTCTTTATGTTTTACAAGAATTACAAATCAATCACCACAACAGCGAATTCAAAAGAATTGATGGAGCAGATTCTCAAAACCCGAAAAACAGTCAAACATTACGTGATTTTCAATCTACTTTTCTTATATATTTCCATTGTTATTGGACTATTTATAGAAATCAATAAAAACCCTGATGTTGCCTTACTCACCAAAGATTTCACGGCTTCTGGAGATTATTACATATTTTACGGAATTATGTTGGCTACAACACTTATGATGATGGCTTTACTGACAGCTATACTTCTCGGGTTTTATTATTTGATATATGGTATATTATTAAAGAAATTGAAAAACAACTACAAAGAATTGAAAAAAATTGAATTAGAGTAAACTTCTGGTATTTACCAATTTCGTTGTTTGTTCAAGCGTTCATTTTCAATTAATTCCTCTTGTGGAATGACCTTTAGAAATGAAGGGTGCTGCTCAATAGCATATTCAATTTTTTCTACAATTTGTTCTATGGACTCATTGTCATAATCAACTTCAAGCGGTGCTTTAATTTCGATGGATTGTAAAATATTTTTCTTTTTAATCCGGATACCTTTCTTATCAAAAGCTCTTCTAAAACCATCAATCACAATAGGAACTACAATAGGCTGGTAGTGTTTAATGATATGTGCTGTTCCCTTCCGAATGGGTTTAAAAGGGGTAGTAGTCCCCTGAGGAAAGGTAATAACCCAACCATCGTCTAATGCTTTTTTAATATTTGATATATCACTCATTTTTACTTGACGGTTAACATCCCTTCCTGATGCGCGCCAAGTCCGTTCAATGCTTATGGAGCCTGCATAAGCAAAGATCTTTGGTAATAGACCTGCTTTCATGGTTTCTTTTGCTGCGACATAATAAAGATTCAGCTTAGGGTTCCACAAATAGCCCACATTTTTAAGAGTGTCATCTCGACCACTTAATGCTGCATTAAAGACATGAAACATAGCGACAACATCCGCAAAATAGGTCTGATGATTTGATATAAAAAGAACGTTGGTTTGTGGGAGTTCACGTAAAATATCAGAGCCTTCAATTTTTAGTTCATTAAAGCCTTGATAACGTTGGTGGCTGATGGTTCCTAAAATACGGATGATCCATTTTTTAATAAATAAATATTGCCCAAAAATATTTTTTTTTAAGAGACCCATATATTAATGAGAATAGAAATGCAAACCTAAGCTATTTTTTTAAAATTAAATTGAATAAATATATAATTTCCATGAGAATCATGGCGGTAGCGCCCCAAACTATATGCCCATTAAAATTAAACGCAGGGACAGAAACCGACAATCCATAAGAAGTTTTGACCGTTGTTATTATTTGATGCTTAGCATTCATCACAGCTTTAAGGGAAACTTCAATAACAGACTCTACTTCTGAAATTTGAGGTTTAAAATCGGGGGTTTCAGCGGTTAGACCAATAAAAGGAAAAACATTGAAATTACTTGGAGGAATGTAAACTTCTGAAAGGCCCGTTATGATTTGAATTGCCTCTGATTGCACGCCAATTTCCTCCATTGTTTCACGCAATGCGGTTTGTTGAAGGTTAAAATCTTCAGCTTCGGGTTTTCCACCAGGAAATCCAATTTGACCTGAGTGAACATCAGGACTTGGCTTTCGGAGAATAAAAGCCAAATAGGTATTGTTGTTTTTTCCAGGATAAAACAAAGCCAGAACTGCAGCTAGTTTGGCATTATCAATTAAATGCGATGTTTGTTTTAACAAAACATCTCTGAATGGTGGTGCCATTTGCAATTGCGCTTCTTTTCCTGGCAACTCATGGGAATTAATCGAACCAATAATTTCAGAAAATGCGTCAAATCTCATATATTTCGCCTTTGATATAAAACCAATAAAATATGCGGTATCTTATCCTGTTGTTTGTTTTTCTCTTGAACTGTCAAGATACTAAATCTAAAAAAACAAAAGAAGCCCCAAATTCATATGCTGCTACAAAAGTTTCTAATATCCCAAACAAAGAAGAAAAATCCGATACTGCGTTTTTGTTGAATGACCAGAATGTTATGGAGTTCTTTCTAGCCTATGATAAAGAACACAAAGAGAATAAAGTTCGCATCACCACAGATTTTGGGGCAATCGACATTGAATTGTTTGAATCTACAAAATTCCATCGATCCAATTTTATTTACCTCACAAAGAAGCACTATTTTAACAATACACAGTTTTACCGAGTTATTGACAATTTTATAATTCAAGGCGGAAATAGCGATGACCAAAAAACACTAAACAAGCGAAAGAAAATTGGACGCTATTTATTACCCAATGATCACAAAAAAGGTTATAAACACGATCGTGGCATGGTCAGTATGCCTAGTAGTGCAGTGGCCAACCCTTACAAAATGGCCTCTCCTTTTGAGTTTTTTATAGTACAACAGCGTGGAGGCGCTCACCACCTAAATGGCGACTATGCGGTATTTGGAAAAGTGATTGCTGGCATGGAGGTCGTTGATAAGATTGCTACTGTTCCTACAGACCGAGGCGATTGGCCCCAAAAAAATGTATACATCAAGAAGGTTGATATCATTAATTAGGTTTAATTATAATATTTTTACAATCAGCGGTAAATTGTTACGGATAGCCTATTGAAAACGGGGAAAGGATAGATAAAATTTATAACTTTGTGTAAATTCACTTTATGACCATCACACAATTACACTATGTACTGGCAGTTGCCGAACATCAAAACTTTACAAAAGCAGCGCGTTATTGTCATGTAACACAACCCACGCTTAGCATGCAAGTTCAAAAACTAGAAGATGAGTTGAATGTCCAGATTTTTGACCGTGGAAAGAAGCCAATTGAACTCACCGCTGTTGGAACAAAAATTGTGGCACAGGCAAAAAATATTGTGGCTGAAGCAGAACGCATTAATGACATTGTAGATCAGGAAAAAGGCTTTATTGGGGGTGAATTTAAATTGGGTATGATTCCAACGGTCATGCCTACTCTATTGCCGATGTTTCTCAAAACTTTTATCAAGCATTTCCCTATGGTGAAGTTAAAAATTGAAGAACTCAACACTGATGAACTTATACACCGAATCCATGAGGGGCATTTGGATGCTGCTATTGCAGCCACTCCCTTAAAAATGAATACTATTAAAGAGCGCGTTCTTTTTTACGAACCCTTTGTTGGCTACATTTCACCCAATCATCGATTGAAAGAGAAAACAGCAATTGAAATATCGGACTTGGATATCAATGACATGCTTTTATTGGAAGATGGTCATTGTTTTAGAGAAGGTGTGATTAATTTGTGTAAAACTTTGAAAGAACAACAAAAAGAAGCCTATGAATTGGAAAGCGGCAGCATAGAAATGCTGGTTAAACTTTCCAATGAAGGGATGGGAATGACCTTACTCCCCTATTTGAACACATTGGATTTAAAATTAACGGAACAGAAAAACTTACGCTTTTTTAAAAATCCACCCCCGGCGAGAGAGGTGAGCTTGATTTTTAATAAAAATGAACTTAAAATTCAAATTATTGAGGCCATTCATAGGACAATTTCTGAAATTGTAAGGGGCGCTATAAAATTTCAAGATGTTGAAATTATCAGTCCCATAGCAAACAAAAAGCCTTAGACCAAATTTACCGAGCAACAACTCAGCTCCGGATGTTTTTAGTTAATGTGAAAATGAATTCTTTAAGTTCCTCTTTTTATAGGGAATTAAATACTGCATGGCCTTTTGAAATTCCATATTAAATAATTCCGTTTTAAACAAAAAAAACATTTAAGATTTAATTTTAAGTGTCCATTCGAAAGAAAATTTTGAAACCAAATCTCCGCTAGCATCACGCCCCTCAGATTCCAATAAAACGGTTTGTCCCAGACCTGTATCAATGGCTTTTTGTAATGCATTGTCGATTTCAAGTCCTTGGATGCATTTAAATGTAATGCGTCCTTTTGCCTTTTTGGTGAATTGGGCTTCATTTCGCAAGACTAACATCGAAATATTCTGATTCAATGCTTTGATTTTAAGAATGATGAGCGCACCTGTACTCAATTCTGCAGCCATGCCTTGAACCGCCCAAAACATGGACTTGAATGGGTTTTTATTAATCCATCTATGTCGTACGCCCACATGGCATTTTTCGGAATCGACCCGCTTGACACGAACCCCACACAAAAAGGCGGATGGGAGATTTAAAATAAGAAAAAGGTTGAGTTTTCTTGGTGAAAATAGCATGTAATTTATATTATGTATCAGCGAATATAATCAATATATTTATTGTTTTAAAGCGGTTTGATAGGAACCAAAAAGTAATTTTTTAAAGTTACTGGCTTAATTATTGATATATTTTTTAAAAGGCTTAAAAATGGCATATATCAAATTATATCAAGGCAGTTTTATTGTAGTTCAAATGATGCGAAGACATTTAGAAAATCAAGACATTAAACCAATTATTAAAGACGAAAGTGAATCGGCACGGCTGGCTGGATTTGGTGTTTCTGATATCGGAATTCAGCAATTATTTGTTCACGAAAGTGAAGTACCAAATGCCACTAAAATTATAAATGTTGCACTTGGACAAATGAGACTCTAATTTTTCCTCTATTATTTTTTGAAATCATTGTTGTATTTTAGGGGTTTAAACTTAAATTATGAGAATTATTTTTTCCATTTTTCTATTGCTCAGTTTTAATTTTGGGATCTCTCAAAATCTTAAGGTGGTTATTGACACCAGTATTACCACCAAGCATAAAACAGTTATCAAAGGTATTGAACTGGAATATATCGCAGAAACAGGCATGCAGCCTGTTTGGAATAAAGAGGGCACTGCAATTGCCAGTTTATTCTACACTTATTACAGAAGAGACCATGTCAAAAACTCCAATAAACGTCCCATTCTAATTTCTTTCAATGGTGGGCCAGGTTCGGCCTCTGTTTGGATGCACATGGCTTATACTGGTCCAAGAATTCTAAAGGTGGATGACGAAGGATACCCTGTTCAACCCTATGGTTTTAGAAGCAATCCAAATTCCATATTAGATGTCGCTGATATTGTGTTTGTCAATCCTGTAAATACAGCCTATTCACGGATGATTCCCAATAAAGATGGAGAACTTCCAGACCGCAGTCAATTTTTTGGCATCAATGAAGATATTGCCTATTTGTCTGATTGGATCAACACCTTTATTTCAAGAAAAAACCGTTGGGAATCCCCAAAATATATCATTGGTGAAAGTTATGGTGGAACACGTGTTATGGGCCTTTCATTGGCGTTACAAGAAAATCAATGGATGTACTTAAATGGTGTTATTTTAGTTTCTCCAGCAGATTACAAAACCTTACGTGTGGGCGGTCCTGTTGCCTCGGCACTAAACCTCCCCTATTACACGGCTACTGCATGGTATCATGAAATGCTACCCGAAGTACTTCAATCCAAAGATCTTCTAGAAATATTACCAGAAGTTGAAGAGTACAGTATCAATACCCTCATGCCAGCATTGGCAAAAGGGGGCTTTATCAGCTCTGATGAAAAAATGGCTATAAGTCAAAAAATGGCGTATTATTCAGGCTTGAGTCAAAAATCAATTCTTCAGTACAACTTGGATGTACCTACTTCCTTTTTTTGGAAAGAACTGTTGCGTGATAAAACAGGCCAAACCATTGGACGCTTAGATTCTCGCTATTTGGGAATTGACAAAACAGAAGAAGGCTCTCGACCGGACTACAATGCAGAGCTCTCATCTTGGTTGCATTCTTTTACACCGGCGATTAATCACTACCTCAAAAAAGAGTTGAAATATAAAACGGACTTAAAATACAATATGTTTGGATCGGTGCGTCCATGGAACAATGACAATAACAATACAAGAGATAATTTACGCGCCGCCATGGCCCAAAATCCGTATTTAAAAGTCTTGAATCAATCGGGCTATTATGACGGCGCTACTACCTACTTTAGTGCCAAATACAACCTTTCACAAATTGACCCTAGCGGCAAAATGAAAGCACGTTTTATTTTTAAAGGATACAGAAGTGGCCATATGATGTATTTGAGAAAAGAAGACCTAATCCAATCCAATGAAGACATTAGAGCGTTTATAAAAGCATCTTCTGCAGATGGAAAAGCTGCTAAATACTGATGTCTGACGCCAAAGCCAGTATTCTAATACCATTTAAAAACACGGCAGCATACCTGCCAGCTTGTTTGGACTCCATTATAAATCAATCCTATAAAAACTGGGAAGTCCTAATTGTAGATGACAGTTCAACAGATCAAAGTCATGAAATTGTAAAGACTTATGCGCAGCAGGATGCCAGAATAAGACTTTTGAAAAACAAAGGTGTTGGGATCATTGAGGCCCTGCAAACGGCCTATGCGCAGTCTACAGGAACATTCATTACTAGAATGGATAGTGATGATATCATGGCTACCAATAAAATTGAATGTATGGTTGCTGATTTGAATTTAAAAGGGCCTGGATACATTGCCCTTGGTTTGGTACATTATTTTTCTGAAACTGGTATCAAAGAAGGATACAAACGTTACGAAAATTGGTTAAATAACCTAATTTCAAAAGGCACAAATTTCAATGAAATTTACAAGGAATGTGTCATTCCATCGCCCTGTTGGATGGTGTGTCGAAGAGATTTTGAAAAAGTCAACGGGTTTAACTCCAATGTTTATCCCGAAGACTACGACTTGGCCTTCCGCTTTTTTGAAAATGGATTGCAATGCATTCCTTCTGAAAATATTTTACACGCATGGCGAGATTATGAAGTACGCACATCACGCACCGATAAAAATTATGCCGAGAATAGTTTTCTAGAACTTAAAATTCATTACTTTCTAAAACTCTCCTACGACCCATTAAAAACATTGGTCATTTGGGGAGCTGGAAAAAAAGGAAAAAAAATTGCAAGTCTACTTAAATTAAGAAAAATTCCTTTTGTGTGGATATGTGACAATCCAAAAAAAATTGGGAAAAAAATTTATAATGAAAAATTAGAATCTTTTGAAAAACTTTTAGAAATTCCCAATTACCAGAGCATCGTCTCTGTTGCCAATCAAAATGCACAACATAATATTCTAACAATTTTTAAAGCCCAAGGGAAACAAGCCATGACAGATTATTTCTTCTTTTGTTAACAGATTTATTGCTTTATATTTGACAAATATTTCTCTATATGCAATTTGCACTTCCAGAACTTCTTTATGCATTATTTGCACTGCTGATCCCAGTTTTGGTGCATTTGTTTCAATTGCGACGTTTTAAAGTTCAGAAATTTACAAACCTTGCTTTTTTAGAAAAAATCAGCGTACAAACTCGTCAAAGTTCTACGCTAAAAAAATGGTTGATTCTTTTGTTTCGGATGCTGGCATTGGCATGTATTATACTAGCATTTACGCAGCCATTTACTTCAAATAAGAATGCTAAAAATGAACAGCCAGAATTGGTGATTTATTTAGACAATTCGTTTAGCATGGAAGCTTCAGGCCCAAAAGGCCCCCTGTTAAAACAAGCCATTCAAACCCTATTAACAGAACAAATTCCATTAGATAAAATTACAGTTTTTACAAATACAAAAACGTATTTAAACCGCAGCTCAAAAGATTTGAAAAGAGAGTTGACAGCAGTTAAATACTCAAAAAATCAGTTGGGGTTGGATGCGGTTTTGGCTAAAGGAGCTTTGTTATTCACAAAAAACAAATCAGATCAAAAGTATTTTATTTTGATTTCTGATTTTCAGGGACAACAAGAGCAAATGAATCTAATTGAAAATTCAAATTATCAATTATACCTCATACCCACAAAGCCCATCAGCAACAGCAATAGCTTTATTGAGGATGTTCAAATTGCGTCACAAATAGACAACTATGAACTTAAGGTCATTGGAAAAACAGTCAATGAAGAACAAGACAGCATTCAATTGAGCTTATACAATGGAGAAAAACTGATTGGAAAATCAATTTTAGAGCAATCTAAAGGTCTAAAAACATCGTTTACAGTTCCAAAAAATGAATCCTTTACTGGAAAATTTGTTTTAGAAGACAATGGTTTGACATTCGATAATAAATTTTATTTTAACATTGATAAAGCCCCTAAAACATCCGTCCTATCCATCGGTGATGCCAGCCCCTACTACCTTGAAAGGATTTTTACAAAACCAGAATTTAATTACAATTTTTCGACCCTTCAATATGTGGATTATAAAATGCTTCAACAGCAAGATATGGTTGTAATTTCAGAACTTAGGCAACTTCCTAATACGCTTATCAATAACTTAAAATCATTTATGAAATCTGGCGGAAGCGTACTTTTTATACCAGCAGTCAATGGGAATATAAATTCCTATAATTCCTTTTTGGATATTGAAAATCTAAAATTTAATTCGCTTTCTTCAAATGAAAAGAAGATAACTGATATAAATTTTGACCACCCTATTTTTGATGAGGCCTTTGAGAGAAGGGTTGAAAATTTTCAATACCCCAGGGTCAATAAACACTATAAAATTGACAATCAAGCCAAAACTTTGCTGACATTAGAAGACGGCAAGCCCTTTTTGCTACAAAAACAGCAATTATTTGTCTTTGCAGCCGCTATATCCAGCGAGAACTCAAACTTCACAAATTCTCCATTGATTGTACCCACGATTTTTGGTATTGGAAAATCAAGCTACAAACTTCCTAAATTATACTATAACCTAAGTCAAAAAAGTGAATTAGACTTGAATTATAGTCTCAAAAAGGAAGGCGTAGTAGAAATTACTCGTGGAAATAAAACATTTATCCCGTATCAAACTAAACAAAACTCAAAACTTAGAATAATCTTTCAGGATTTACCAAAAATGGCAGGCCATTATGCTTTACATGATAAATCAGATACCCTATTGTACTTAAGCTTTAATTACGATCGAAATGAGAGTAACCTGTATTATCCTAAAATTGAAAATTTCACCTCCATTGCGACATTTGATTCAATTAAGGCTTCACTAGAATCCTTAAAAAGTGGAGTAAATGTTAATGAATTATGGAAATGGTTTGTTATTTTTGCACTAATATTTTTGGCATTAGAAATGTTAATCCTAAAAATTTCTGAATGAATGCACTCATAAAATCGGCTTTAATTCTTGATAAAAAAAGTGATTTTCACAACAAAACTCAAGATATTTTAATTGAAGATGGCATCATTACAAATATTGCAAATTCCTTAAAAAACACTAATAATTATCAGGTCATTCAATATGAAAACCTACACGTTTCTCAAGGTTGGTTTGACAGCAGTGTATGCTTTGGAGAGCCAGGATATGAAGTCCGAGAAACAATTAAAAATGGACTGGAAGTCGCCGCAAATTCTGGATTTACCGCTATCGCTCTGCAGCCCAATACTTACCCCGTAATGGACAGTCGATCGGCCGTAAATTACACCAAAACACAATCCAACAACACCGCAACTAGGCTTTTTCCTGTAGGGGCGTTGACCTTAGAGTCTAAAGGAGATCACTTGGCGGAAATTTTCGATATGAATCAGGCTGGAAGTATTGCCTTCGGTGATTATAAAGAATCAATTGACAATCCTAATATCTTAAAAATTGGATTGCAATACGCCTCAAGTTTTGGAGGGCTTTTACAATCGTTTCCCCTAAACCGCCAACTTGCACAGTCTGGAGTTATGAATGAAAATATCAGCAGTACAAAGTTGGGACTCAAAGGGATTCCTGAACTGGCTGAAGCTTTACAAATTGCACGAGATTTGGATATCTTAGAGTATACTGGCGGTAAACTTCACGTTCCAACAATTTCCACAGCTAAATCGGTTGAACTCATTAGAGCAGCCAAGGCTAAAGGTTTAAATGTGAGTTGCAGCGTAGCAATTCATAATTTAATATTCAAAGACTCTGATATTGAAAATTACAACACAAATTTTAAAGTCAGTCCACCACTAAGAACACAAAAGGCTGTAGATGCGCTTATTGAGGGACTAGAAGATGGTAGCATTGATATGGTAACCTCAGATCACAATCCGATAGCCATAGAAGATAAAAAAGTAGAGTTTGATTATGCAGCCTTTGGAACCATTGGCCTAGAAAGTGCATTTGGTGCTTTAAACACAGTTTTCTCAACTCAAAAAGCAATTGAACTACTAACAAAAGGTAAAAATAGATTTGGTATAGAAAACACTGAAATTAAAGTTGGTAATCGATGTGATTTAACACTTTTTAATCCCAAAGGTTCTTACACTTTTGAAAACAAACACATCGGTTCAAAATCTAAAAATTCTATGTTTATTGGTAGTCAATTGAAAGGGTACGTGTATGGTGTTTTAGCCAATCATAAGATTCAAATGGCCCGTTAATACCCTATTTTAATTCACTATGAAATCTGAAAATTCTACTGCTTTCATAAGTTATCTCTACTTGCTGGGGCTTCTTATTGCCTATTTAAAAAACAAAACAAAAAAGAGCGTTGTTGTAAGTTTTCACATTAGACAATCGCTTGGACTTTGGCTTGGTTTCTTTATGCTAGGTTACCCTGTTGGAAGTTTTGATAGTTGGATGATTACACTGACTTTTTGGGCGAGTTTTACCGTTTTGATTGTTTATGGAATTATTTCGGCAATGTCTGGATCTATGACTCCACTACCTTTGGTTGGAAAATTTTTTCAAAAAATGTTTAAAAATATCTACTAGTCATGTCCAAGTTACTCCCACTGGTATCGGTTGTTCGGCCATCATGTCTGAAAAATAAAGCCCCACTATTAATTCTTTTACACGGCTATGGTAGCAATGAAAATGACTTGTTTTCATTTGCCGCTGAACTTCCAAAAGAACTATGTGTCATCGCACTACGTGCCCCCTATGGCTTACAACCCTATGGATATGCCTGGTATGCTATAAATTTTGATACCGATCAAAACAAATGGAATGATGTAGGGCAAGCCAAGAAATCCATGGCCATCATTATGAGTTGCATAAACAACGTGCAATCTTTATATGGTACCGATCCTTCAAATGTGAGTTTATTAGGATTTAGCCAGGGTTGTATTTTGAGTATTGCCTTGGCTTTAAACCATCCTGAAGAGTTTAAGAATATCATTGGATTAAGTGGATACGTTTGTAAAGAATTTTTAGACGACCCTAAAGACGAAAAAGCCTACAAACACTTAAATTTTTATTGTTCGCATGGGAGTTCGGATCAAGTCATTCCTGTGGAATGGGCTCGAGAGACACCAAAACATTTGGAAAGCCTGGGCATCAAAAACCACTACAGTGAATTTCCTGTTGGACACGGGGTGGCATCAGAAAACTTTTTTGAATTCAAACAATGGCTGACAGACCGGATTTAAAAGCAATAGCAACTAATCCTTTTGTGCTTTTAATGCAGTGTTTTCAGTTTCTAATTTTTCGATTTTCATTTTAAAAACTTCGATGTCATTTTCATATTTTTCTATAATTCGCATCGAATTAACGTATTGAAAAACAACCAATAAAACAGTAAAAACAAGGGCATATATAAGAAACTTCGATTTCATTTTATAAAGATATATTTAATTCATCATAGGCCAGAAAAACATTTTCAGGCAGGGTTTTTTGAACGTCATCATGGAATCCCATGTGGTGGCTTATATGGGTCAGATAGGCTTTTTTAGGCTTGACTCGGTCAATAAAAGCCAAAGCCTCCTCCAAATTAAAATGTGATAAATGCGGCTCTAAACGCAACGCATTAATAACCAAAACCTCCAAATTTTCCAATTTTTTTACTTCTTCATTAGCAATTGTTTTGGCATCAGTGATATAAGCAAAATCTTCTATTCTAAATCCAAATACCGGAAGCTTATGGTGGTATACTTTTACTGGAGTGATTTCCTTGTCTCCTATAAAAAAAGAAATATTTTCAATGGTATGAACATCCAAAGTTAAGACTCCTGGATATTTATTTTCAGTTTGAAATATATAACCAAAACGTTTTTTTAAAGCCGATACAACACGAGTATGAGCATAGACAGGAATATTGCCCTGACGAAAATAAAAAGGCCTCAGATCGTCAATACCAGCCGTGTGATCACTGTGTTCATGAGTAAATAAAACTGCATCTATACGGCTGCAATTTGTACGTAACAATTGTTGTCTAAAATCGGGACCACAATCAATTAAAAGGGTTGAACTCTCCCATTCTAAAAGCACGGATACTCTCAAACGCTTATCTTTGGGGTTTTTACTCAGACAAACAGGATGAGTGCTTCCAATAATCGGAATGCCTTGAGAAGTTCCAGTCCCTAAAAATGTAATTTTCAAGCGGTTGTAAATTTTAGTAAAAATAATGTATTTTTTTTTGCAGCCTTGCTTAAAGTTATAACTTTGTAGTATCTCAAAAAACTACAATTAGTAAAGATGGAAATAACACTCAAAGGTGATGCTCAAATGAAAAGCGTGCCGTCTCTGAAGGATAAAGCTTTACGAATTAACCTCAACGAAAATATTTACGGAACATTTGCTGAAATTGGCGCTGGTCAAGAAACAGTTCGCCACTTCTTTAGAGCGGGAGGGGCTTCAGGTACCATTGCAAAGGCCATGTCGGCTTACGATAAATCTTTTAGTGATGCCATTTACGGTATTGAAGACGACCGCCGCTATGTTACTGAGGACCGGCTTAGAAAAATGTTAGCCCTCGAAGTTCGGCTTATTGAAGAACGCATTTCTAGAGAAGACAATCCCAATAAAATGTTCTTTAGTTATGCGAATACCGTAACAACAATTGATTTTGCCAAGCGGTACAAAGGCCATGGTTGGGTCGGAATAAGGTATCAGATCGATCCCAATGAACCCTACAACGAAATCATTCTACACTTGCGTTTTAAAGAAAGTGATGCGCGTCTTCAGCAAGAAACCTTGGGTAAATTAGGGACCAATCTCATTTATGGTGCCTTTTACAAGCACAATCAACCCAAAAAACTTTTGCGCTATCTATATGATCATTTAAGCAAAGATCAGTTAGAGATTGATACCATTAATTTTTCGGGACCTATATTCAAAGAAGTTGACAACAGGCTGATGAGCCTACAACTTGTCAAAAACGGGATGACCGATGCAGTAATGTTTGCTCCCGATGGAAACAACGTTTTACCGGCACGAATTCTCTATAAAAAAAATATCTTGGCTTTCAGAGGGAGCTTTAGGCCTGTGACCAGTGTCAATGTGGATATGTACGAAAACTCCTTTGAGATGTTTAAAAAAGAAAACAAAGTAGATCCTGACAATACGAAAGTTGTATTTGAAATTACCTTATCAAATTTGAGAGCTTCAGGTGGTGAGATTGATGAACAAGATTTCATGGACCGCGCAAGATTACTTTGTTCACTTGGGCAAACGGTTATGATTTCAAACTTTCAAGAATACTATAAGTTGGTAGAATATTTCAGTTTATACTCAAAAAAGCGAATGGCATTGTCTATGGGGGTTAATAACCTCATTGATATTTTTGATCAAAAATACTATCGCCATCTAAGCGGCGGTATTTTAGAGGCCTTTGGGAAATTATTTCACAAAGATTTGAAAGTATATCTTTATCCTATGCTAGGCGAAGATGGTAAACTGATTACAAGTGATAATTTAAAAGTGCATCCCAGAATGAAGGAATTATATAAGTTCTTTAAATACACAGGAAAACTTGTCGACATACAAAACTACAACCCCGAAATTTTAAATATTTTTTCTCGAAAAGTTCTAAAGATGATTAATTCCGGGATGGAAGGCTGGGAACCATTGTTGCCAACAGTAGTTTCTAATATGATTAAAGAACAGCAACTGTTTGGTTATCCAAAAAAGGAAGTGGAAATCAAATAAAAAATAGATTACTCTAAGATTTGCGTCGTATGTTCTTTGGTATTTACTTTTGTAATGACTGATTCGATTACCCCATTTTCATCAATTATAAAAGTTGTTCTGTGAATACCGTCATATTCTCGTCCCATAAATTTTTTAGGGCCCCATACGCCATAAGCTTCAATAACTGATTTGTCTTCATCGGCCAATAAATCGTAAGGAAATCCATATTTATTTTTAAAATTAAGTTGGCGTTTGGCACTGTCTGCACTTACGCCTAAGATGGCATAACCGGCCGCCTTAAAACGGCTGTAATTATCACTCAAGTTGCAGGCTTCCAAGGTACACCCAGGTGTGCTAGCCTTGGGGTAGAAAAATAGTACCAGCTTTTTACCAGTGAAATCTGATAAATTGACCGTGTTACCGTTTTGATTAGTACTTTTAAAATCGGGGGCCTTGTCGCCAGCTTTTAATGCAATCATATTTAGTATCTTTGAATTTTTACAAATATAAGCGAATGACCAAAACAGAAAAGGTAAATTTTGTTATAAAAACCTTAAATAATTTATATCCAGAAATTCCAATCCCATTGAATCACAAGGACCCTTATACCCTGCTTATTGCTGTATTGCTGTCGGCTCAATGCACGGATGTACGTGTCAATCAAATCACTCCAATTCTTTTTGCAAAGGCTGATAATCCTTTTGATATGATTAAAATGTCTGTTGAAGAAATCAAAGCCATCATTCGTCCTTGCGGTCTTTCACCAATGAAAAGTAAGGGAATTCATGGATTGTCACACATTCTAATTGAAAAACACCAAGGAAAAGTGCCACAAAGTTTTGAAGCTTTAGAAGCCTTACCAGCCGTAGGACATAAAACTGCTAGTGTGGTAATGTCTCAGGCTTTCGGCGTTCCCGCATTTCCAGTTGACACCCATATACACCGCCTTATGTACCGTTGGAATCTATCCAATGGTAAAAATGTGGTGCAAACAGAAAGAGATGCCAAACGCCTCTTCCCAGAAGAACTCTGGAATGATCTTCATTTGCAAATTATTTGGTATGGACGCGAGTACTCTCCAGCACGTGGTTGGAATATTGAAAAAGACAGCATTACAAGAACAATTGGACGAAAGTCGGTTTTAAAATCAGTAGAACGTACAAAAAAAAATCCTGAGCAAAGTCAGGATTTTTAAAATTTAATTTAGTGACATTTCAAAAGAAATCTTTTTGAGGGGGATAACTTTTAATGCCCTAGAATAATCCAGCAAGAAACGAATAGTTTCCTTGCGGGGTTTTAGCTGTTCAAAATTTGATGTGTTTTCAGAGTAAAGTTTTGCCATTCGCAAGAATTGTTTTAGTGATTTACAATACTAACGCACAACTTTTAAATTTATTTTAAAAAATCCTAATTAATTAAACTAATATTGTGGTTGTCGATCATTTTTCGGAGATTTATGAGCCCATAGCGCATGCGACCAAGCGCCGTATTGATACTTACATTGGTATTTTCTGAGATTTCTTTGAAGCTCATATCCTGATAAATTCGCATTTTAATAACCACTTTTTGATCTTCAGGCAATTCTTCTAAAAGAATGCGCACATGATTGGCAATTTGACTTTCTACAATTTTATTTTCAGCATTGGGACTCTCATCGGACAATACAGAAAAAATGTCAAAATCTCCTTTATTTTTAAATTTAGGCATTCTTTTATTTTTTCTAAAATAGTCAATGACAAGATTGTGTGAAATGCGCATGACCCAAGGTAAAAACTTTCCTTGTTCGTTATATTTACCACGTTTTAAAGTGTTTATAACTTTGATAAAAGTGTCTTGAAAGACATCTTCAGTAGCGTCTCGGTCTTGAATTTTTGAAAAAATAAAGCCGTAAAGACGTGCTTGGTGCCTATTTATGAGAACTGAAAGAGAATTTTCATCTCCAGAAATGTAGTTGCTTACGAGCTGGGCGTCGCTTAAGGATTTGGTATTCATAACATTACTTTTGAGTACCATAAGAAGGTACTGGATTAAAATTTATTTAGTGTAATGTTATCTCTATAAGCAGTTTTTTAGTTAGAATGAATACCAAATATAGAGATATTGAATTTAAAATTCCAAATTTTTGTTTTTATTTTAATCTTAATAAGAAGTTAATCTCCTTTTTTTAAACACCCAATAATACTATCTTTAAGCCCTATTTATTCAAATGTCCAACAAATTTTCAAAACACAATCCTAAAGATTACATACTAATTAAAGGAGCCAAATTACACAATCTTAAAAACATTGATGTGGCCATTCCTAGAAATAAATTAGTGGTAATTACAGGCCTGTCGGGTTCAGGCAAATCTAGTTTGGCATTTGACACATTGTATGCAGAAGGTCAAAGGCGTTATGTAGAAAGTTTATCGAGCTATGCACGGCAATTTTTAGGACGCTTAAATAAACCACAAGTGGATTACATCAAAGGTATTGCGCCTGCAGTTGCTATTGAACAAAAAGTGAATTCAACCAACCCGAGGTCTACTGTAGGTACTAGTACAGAAATATACGATTATCTAAAATTACTCTATGCTCGTATTGGTGTCACTTATTCACCCATTTCCAATGGAGTTGTCAAAAAAGACTCAACATCAGATGTTATAGATTATATAAAAACCTTAGAAAGTAAACAGAAATTACTACTATTAGCTCCCATAGAATTAGAAAAAGGTCGAGATATAACAGACAAACTCAAAGCGTTACAGAACCAAGGTTTTTCAAGAATGAAAATTAATGGTCAAATTGAACGCATTGATGTGCTTTTGAAATCAGAAATTGAATTGGAGAATTTAGCATTGGTTGTAGACCGCATTGTTGTAAAACACGAAGATAATTTTTACAATCGGTTGGCAGATGCTATTGAAATGGCTTTTTACGAAGGAAAAGGCTATTGTTTAATTGAAGATGTTGAAAATTCAAAATTAAAAACATTCAGTAATAATTTTGCATTAGATGGTCAAAAATTTTTAGAGCCTAACATCCATTTATTTAGCTTTAATAATCCATATGGCGCATGTCCTAATTGCGAAGGCTATGGAGATGTCATTGGCATTGACAAAACATTGGTGATTCCCAACACCACACTATCCGTTTATGAAAATGCCATTTATCCTTGGAGAGGCGAAAGCATGTCCTATTACAGAGATTTAGTGGTTAATAACAGCCACAAATTCGATTTCCCAATCCACAAACCCTATTTTGAACTGAGCGATAAACAAAAGGAACTTATATGGTTCGGAAATGAACATTTTGAAGGTCTGAATGCTTTTTTTAAGGAATTAGAATCCAAATCCTATAAAGTGCAAAACCGTGTGATGCTATCGCGTTATCGAGGAAAAACAAAGTGTCACGTTTGCAATGGAAAACGCTTGCGAAAAGAGGCGAATTATGTCAAAATTGATGGCCACTCTATTTCTGACCTAGTAGAACTACCAATAGCTGAACTTAAAGCTTTTTTTGAAAGCTTAGAAGTGACAAAAAATGAGACTAAAATTGCAAAACGTTTGTTGACAGAAATCAGAAATCGCATTGGGTATTTATCTAATGTTGGCCTGGATTACCTCACATTAAATCGAAAATCTAATACTCTATCTGGAGGTGAGAGCCAACGCATCAACTTAGCGACTTCATTGGGCAGTAGCCTGGTAGGTTCTATGTACATATTGGACGAGCCCAGCATTGGGTTGCATTCAAAAGATACAGAACGTCTGGTTTCTGTTCTAAAAAATTTACGAGACTTGGGCAACACCGTGATTGTAGTAGAGCACGACGAAGCTATCATGGAGGCTGCAGATTACATCATTGATATTGGCCCTGAAGCAGGAAGCCATGGCGGAGAAGTAGTTGCTGAAGGTGATTTTAAATCACTTTTAAAGCTGAAGACATTAACCGCACAGTACCTAAATGGCGCCATGACAATAGACATCCCTAAACTGCGGAGAACTTCAAAATACGCTGTAAAGATTGAAGGGGCTCGTGCAAATAATCTCAAAAATATCAGCGTCGAATTTCCACTGAATATGCTGACCGTGGTGACTGGTGTTTCAGGCAGTGGAAAGAGCACACTGGTCAAAAATATATTGTATCCAGCACTGCAAAAACAATTGAATGGCTACGGTCAAAAGCCCGCAGAATTTTCAGAAATTTCAGGTAACTATAAAAATATAAAATTCATTGAATTTGTAGACCAAAACCCCATTGGTCGCTCCTCAAGATCCAATCCAGTGACCTACATCAAGGCCTATGACGATATTCGATCGCTCTTCTCGAAACAAAAATTAAGCGTTGTTAGACATTACCAACCAAAGCATTTCTCATTCAATGTTGATGGAGGCCGCTGCCCCACCTGCAAAGGTGAAGGCGTTGTTACCATTGAAATGCAATTTATGGCAGATGTAAAATTGAAATGCGAAAGCTGTAAGGGCAAACGCTTTAAAAATGATATTCTAGATATTAAATTTCAAGGTTGCAATATTGACGATATTCTCAAAATGACCATTGATAAAGCGGTTGATTTCTTTGAAATACACGATTGCCATAAAATCAAGAAAAAACTACAACCCCTCCAAGATGTAGGCTTGGGCTATGTAACACTTGGCCAAAGTTCATCTACACTTTCGGGAGGAGAAGCACAACGTATCAAACTGGCCTCATTTTTAGGTAAAGGAAGCAGCAGCGAATTGGGCTTGTTTATTTTTGATGAACCTTCAACAGGACTGCATTTTCACGACATAAAAAAATTACTAAAATCGTTTAATGCCCTTATTGATCAAGGACATTCCATCATTGTTATAGAACACAATTTAGAACTCATTAAATCTGCCGATTACATCATTGACTTAGGTCCAGAAGGAGGTAAAAATGGAGGTAGTGTAATGGTACAAGGAACACCAGAAATGATTGTTGATTCGAAAACTTCATTGACAGCAAAATATTTGGATGCTATCTTAAGTAAATAATGGATTCATTGCCTTAAGATTTCAGCCAGTTTTTGGGTACAGCTGCGGCGTGAGTAGCGATCAATTCCTTTGGAATTAACACAAAGCGTGTTGTTTTCAAAAGCCATAAATAATTTTTTGATGTGTGATTTCAGAGCCTCTCTTTCAGAATGCTTAAAGTAATTACCCGTATTGGTTTCTTTTAAGATAGACGTAATATCTGAAGGTTGGGGTCCAATAGCGATAATTGGGCGTTGGGCGTTGACATACTCAAATAATTTCCCTGGAATAATATAGGTGGCAGCTTTAGTATTCCCTTCTAGAAGCAAAAGCACTTGAGATTTTCTTTGATACTTAGCAGCATCAAAATGGGATACCGTTTCAATGATGTCAAGATAGGACTCTAACCCCGATGCATTTATTGCATTTATAACATCTGCACTAATAGTTCCAACAAGCACCAACCTAAATTTTTCTTTAAAATCTGTTAATTCGTGAATTAGCTCAGATAAAACATCCCATAATATGGCTGGATTTCTTTGAGATGAAAGAAACCCAATATGAGTCAAAGTAAAATTTAGGTCCATTTTTACTTTGCTTGTACTAGCATCATCAAAGCCATTGGTAACGACTGAAATAGGCTGTTTCGTCTTATTTGAAAACAACAACTTTGTTTGCACGGATGTTACAATAATATGGTCGGCCTTACTCAGCACCCTTTTTTCTAACATCAAATGTTGTTTTTGGGCATGTTTGGTGAGCTTCAACAGATGGTGGTAGTTGATATCAACCCAAGGATCTCTAAAGTCACTAAACCACTTTAAAAGGTGTTTTGCCTTCAACCGCACCCCAATCAAATGAACACTGTGAGGCGGTCCTGTAGTAATGATGGTATCTATCTTGTTTTTTGAAATATAATCCGATAAAAAATCAACCGATGGCTTGACCCAAAAAATTCTTGCATCGGGAATAAAAAAATTACCCCGAATAAAAATCAAAAAACGGTCTACAATGCCTTGTTTTGATGCTGTTGGAATATGCCCTTTTCCATAAGCTTTGGATTTGGTTTTGAAAAATAACTTTAAAAAACGTAGGGGTTCACGAATAGGATGTTTCAAAATTGTAATTTTTTCTGATAGATTATCAGAAAGTGTTGAATCTAATGTTGGATAGGACGGGTTTTCAGGACAATAAACAATGGGGTCTATATCAAATTCAGGAAGGTACTTTACAAATTTAAGCCAGCGCTGTACGCCAGGACCTCCTGCGGGTGGCCAATAATATGTAATAATTAATACCTTTTTCATTTATTTTTTGTGCTAAAAACAAAACTGAAAGCCCCCAAAGATAAGATTAGAAATAAAATTGAACTTATGATTGAAATTTGGGCACCAGATTGCACCACTTGCGGCTTAAACTCAAAAACGATGGTGTGTTCACCTTTTGGGATTCTAAGCCCTCTGAGCACATAATTCACATTGTAATGAGGAACATCTTCATTGTCTATTTGAGCATGCCATCCATCTTTGTAATAGTTTTCAGAAAAAACAGCAAAGCCATCATTCATGTTATTTGATTTATAAATTAATTTATTTGGCGCATAACGCGTGAGTTGAATGCTTGCTGTGGAATCCCGTTTAAATGTTGTATCTGGGTGTGAATTTACATTGATAATGGCCGTTGACTTGGAGTTAAAATCAGAAAGCGCGTTAATTTCAGCGTCGGCATCAGGAACCGATTTTAAAGTTTCAACAAACCAAGCATTGCCATTAATTTGGTCATTTTCTACGTATTGTAATTGACCTTCTTCATTTGAGTAAATAATATATTTTGTATTGAGCATGTTGAAGACCTCTGGATTTGCTTTGTCAATATGAAATTCTATGAGCTCATTAAAACGGCGCATTTTAGCAGCGTGGTAACCACTGATGGAATTGTGAAAATAGGATGCTTTTGTACTGCCATCCGATGTGTCATAAACTCTAAAAACAGTGGAATCTCTTAAAATAAGCTTGTCAATTTCATTAGCTTGATAAGGTTTATCAACTTTAATTGCAGACGTAAAATTACCGTTATTCACATAACGACGGTCGACACCAACCAAATCAAATAGAATCATAAGGCCTAAAACAACAACTGTGGTGTTTTGATTTATCTTCTGTTTTAGATAACCCCAAATTACAGCTGCCATAAATAAAACAAAAAGCAGAGATCTCAAAGCATCAGCGGATAACAATGCACTGCGATCTTTTCTTAAGGCCTCAACAAAATCTTGACCGTAAAAGCTTGCATACTGGCCATCTCTAAGTCCTACAAAATCAAGTAAGCTATTTTTAAAAAGGATAAATATCAAGCAAATCCCCAATAGTGTCAAAACTGCTGTTTTTAGCGCCTTTAAAGAATTTGTTTCGGAAGTCTTAGGATTAAACAATTGTGTCAATCCAAAAACCGCTAAAATGGGAATACAAAGTTCTATGATAACTTGAATGGAGCTCACCGCTCTAAATTTATTGTAGAATGGAATGTGATCTATGAAGACGTTTGTAAGCCACGGTAAGTGCTTACCATAAGATAGTAAAAGTGCTAAAATCATAGCCAATAGCAACCACCATTTATGAAAGCCATTGTATAATAAAAGTCCTAAAAAACACAAGAAAATTAAGGTGGCACCCAAATAAGCTGGTGCTTCTACAATAGGTTGTTCCCCCCAATACATAGGGGCTCTTTTAGCTTCGTTGAGCGCCTGAATGGATGTAGCCCCCAAATCCTTATAAGCTTTGTAAGTATGGGAATCCTTTCCAAGTTCTTCAGAATTTCCCCCGCCCATGAGTCTTGGGATAAACAAATTCAAACTCTCAAAAATGCCATAACTATATTGGGTGATGTAATCTTTATCCAAACCTGAAGTTTTAGGTCTCTGACGGCCATCTGCCAAAACAGTCAATTCACTTTGACTGCGGGTGCTCTGCTTGGCATATTCACTGGTTGCCAATAAATTTGTAGCATTCATTCCAACAGCCAAACCAGCAGCGGCAATTAAAATTAAAGCGGCTTTAATAAAGCTTGGAATTTCTTTATTTCTAAAGGATTTAGCTGCGTATGCAATGCCTATAAATAAAATTACAAACAACAAATAGTATGTCATTTGAAAGTGGTTTGCAACCAATTCGAGCGCTACAGAGATTGTTGTCAAAACAAATCCAAGTCTATAGCGTTTTTGAAATGTTAGAAGAATCCCTGAAAGCACCAATGGCATATAGGCAATGGCATGCGCCTTGGCGTTATGACCAACCCCAATAATAATGATTAAGTAGGTTGAGAAACCAAAAGCCAAAGCACCCAAAACAGCCATTCGAAAATCGATTCTAAACGAGAGTAAAAGGATGTAAAAACCCATCAAATACAAAAACAAATAATCTGCAGGGCGGGGTAAAAAGCGCAATGAAAGGTCTAATTTTTTGATGAAATTATAGGGATATTTTGCGCCGAGTTGATAGGTTGGCATACCACCAAATGCACTGTTGGTCCAATAGGTCTCTCTTCCAGTATCCTTTTTAAAATCAAGTTGCTGTTTGGCCATCCCTGTGTACTGAACAATATCAGTTTGATAAATTTTCTTGCCTTGAACAACAGGACTAAAAAAGGCCAGCGAGAGCACGGTAAACCCAAAAAATACCAATAGATGTTTAAAATAAGTTGTATACGATTGATTCATTGTTTTCAAATTAGTCCAGTTCTTCGTAATCTACATACTCCCCAACATCCTGCTTTGGGCGTTGTTTTATTTCAGTTTTGTCTATACTTATATCCCCTTCATTTTGGGAGTTATAATTTGGGGGTGGTTGATTGAATTTTTGTGCCATTTTTCGTGCCATAGAACGTATAATCCAAGGCGATAAAAGGCGCATTACATATTTAAAAATTGAATAGGCTAACAGTAAAATTAAAATTGTTTTTGCTAAGCCTAAGAAGGATGCTGTTTGAATCATTAATGCGATTATTTTTTCAAAAATACAATTCTTATTTAGAATGAAATACAATGCCTTTAGGAAACTTAAAATTCAAAAAAATGATTTATTTGATTCTTAAATGTTAGGTAAAAAATATGTAGATTTGATAAAAAGGAACTTCATGAACACAAGACTTAAATTAAATTCTGTAATCTGCGCCTTACTGCTCGGACCCTTATTGTTTGCCCAGTATACAGATGTGATTAATTCAAATCGTCCTGGGGCCTCACAGTCGGCTTTTTCAGTAGGTACCAATGTTCTACAATTTGAAATTGGCCCCTACTTAATGAATGAAAAAAGAAACCCTTATCCGAGTTATGATTCAAAAGGCTTTGGAATTGATTTTGCAGCGCATTATGGGTTTTTCAAAGAAGCATTAGAAGTCAATATTCAAGGCACCTATCAAAGTGATTCAAAAACATATAATTTCAACGTTCCTGTTGAAAGCAGCCGATCCAACTTCAAAAACCTAAATTTAGGCGTCAAATACCTGGTTTACGATCCCAACAAAAACAAAGAAGAGACTGTTAATGTTTACAGCTATCATGCGAATCAGGGCTTCAAATGGCGAGACATTGTTCCTGCTATTGCCTTATCTACTGGAGTCAATTTTGATACCAAAAACAACCCCTACACAGCAAATGGCGTGGAAGGTTTGAGTTACAGAGCAGCCCTTATCACCCAAAATAATTTTGATGGAGGCTGGGTATTTGTAACCAACCTTATGATGGACCGCATTAGTTCGAATCAACAAGATTTTCATTACATATTGACATTGACACATTCATTCAACCCCAAATGGGTAGTTTTTGCTGAAAAACACGGGATTAAAAGCGATTTCTACTCAGATAATTTAATGCGATTTGGAGCAGGCTACCTTCTTAATAAAGATTTACAATTTGACTCTGCGGTTACCCTCAACTTTAAGGATACACCTTCGATTTTAGATATCAATTTTGGCGTTTCATACAGATTAGATCGTCACAGAGATCCGATTAAAAACAATGACAATATCTCTGCAAAATCTAAAAGAAAAAGAATGAATCGTTCCAGAAAAAAATCTAAGAAAAAGAAAGTTAAAAATTTTGACTAATAATTTAGTATATGATTGTTGTTGAAGAGGTTCGTTCGAAGCGTCAACTTAAAGCATTTGTTAAATTTCCATTTGAGCTGTATAAAGATTCTCGCTATTGGGTCCCCCCCATTATAAAAGAAGAAATGGCAGTTTTTAATCCTTCTAAAAACCCCATTCTTCAAAATGCAAATTTAAAATTATTTTTAGGCTACAAAGATGGGGAAGTGGTTGGACGTGTGGCGGCTATAGTGAACTGGATTGAAGTCAAGGCGCAAAATACCAAAAAAATGCGCTTTGGATGGTTTGATTTTATAGATGATGTTGAAGTCAGTAAAGCCTTGCTTGATAAAGTTTCGGAAATTGGAAAATCTCATAAACTCGACTACATGGAGGGCCCCGTGGGTTTCTCAAACCTAGACAAGGTGGGAATTCTTACATATGGTTTTGAACATATTGGAACCATGGTGTCTTGGTATAACCATAGCTACTATAAAAAGCATCTTGAAATTCTAAATTTTAAAGTTGAAAAAGAATATCTAGAACACAGTCATGCTTTTAGTGATATAAAAATCAAAAACTACAACCGTCTGGAATCTGTCATTAAAAAGCGCTATGGTCTTAGAGCACTCAATTTTAGTAAGACAAAAGATATGATTGACCGTGCTGATGAGATGTTTGATTTATTTAATGAGAGTTATGCTTCCCTGTCTTCATTTGTAAAAATTACGGACCTTCAGAAAGAATATATGAAGAAAAAATTTCTAAACTTTATCAACCCCGAATACATCAAATTTGTGATTAATAGAGATGAAAAACTTGTTGGTTTTGCGGTCGTTATGCCTTCTTTCGCAAAAGCCCTTCAGAAAATAAAAGGAAGGTTGTTTCCCTTTGGAGTGTTTGAATTGCTAAAAGCACAAAAAGCGAAAGCCGTTAATTTCCTATTAATCGGAGTTCATCCGGAGTACCAAAATAAAGGGGTACATGCCATTATTTTTAGTGAATACCATCGTACATTTACAAAGAAAGGAATTCAAGAATGTAGAAGAACACCTGAGTTGGCGGATAATTTAGCCATCCAAAAACTATGGACTGATTTTAACCCTAAATTGATAAAAAAACGTTGTACCTATAGAAAAAACCTTTAAAAGCGAAGCCCTAGTCTCCCATAGCAGCAGAAACCGAAGCAGAAAGACGTTTGTAAAGTCCCGAAGTTAAGCGTTCTCTTATGCTGGAAAAAGCCTCTAGTGTTACCGCAACATCTTCTAAGGTATGCATGGCTGTTGGAATCATTCTAAGTAAGATTAATCCCTTAGGAATAACAGGATATACTACAATAGAACAGAAAATACCATGATTTTCACGCAAATCCTTTACCAATGCCATGGCTTCAGGAATGCTTCCTTTTAAATATACAGGGGTAACACAGCTTTGAGTGGATCCAATGTCGAATCCACGTTCTTTGAGACCGGATTGCAAAGCATCAACAACTTTCCAAAGGTTTTCTTTGAGTTCAGGCATGGTGCGTATCATATCCAAACGTTTTAATGCGCCTTTCACCAGCAGCATTTGCAGAGATTTTGCAAACATTTGCGAACGTAAATTATACTTCAAATAGTCAATAATTTCTTTGTCTGCTGCAATAAAAGCTCCCGTACTCGCCATGGATTTGGCAAAAGTGGCAAAATAAACGTCAATATCGTCTTGTACGCCTTGCTCCTCACCTGCACCTGCACCTGTAGCACCCAATGTTCCAAAACCATGGGCATCATCTACAAGAAAACGAAAGTTAAATTTCTTTTTTAGAGCAGCAATTTCTTTTAGGCGGCCTTGTTCTCCACGCATTCCAAAAACACCCTCTGAAATAACTAAAATTCCACCACCAGTTTGTGTAGCCATTTTATTGGCACGCTCTAAGTTTTTTTCTAAACTCTCAATATCGTTGTGCTTATAAGTAAAACGCTTGCCCATGTGCAAACGCACTCCGTCAATGATGCATGCATGTGCATCTACATCATACACAATGATATCATCTTTGCCAACAAGAGCATCCACAGTTGACATAATTCCTTGGTAACCAAAATTCAAGACATAGGCAGCCTCTTTAGAAACAAATGCGGCCAATTCTTGTTGTAACTGCTCGTGTAGTGAGGTGTGGCCAGACATCATTCGGGCGCCCATTGGATAAGCAGCTCCATATTCATTAGAAGCTTCTGCGTCTACTTTTCGGACTTCAGGATGATTGGCAAGACCTAAATAATCGTTAATACTCCAGGTAATGACATCTTTTCCCTGAAATTTCATGCGGTTAGAAATTTGCCCCTCTAGCTTTGGAAACACAAAATAACCTTCGGCTTGACTAGCCCATTTACCAAGAGGTCCCTTGTCTTTGTATATCTTCTCAAATAAATCTCTCATCTAAATTTCTGAATGTTAATCTGGATTCAAAATTATGCAATAATCCAATTAAAACATAATGATTTGACAAAAGTTAAGGCTTAAAACTTAAAGCACTTTTCAGTTGACTTCATTTTATATAGGCAATGGGTTTGGTAGTGGGCTTTAAAGTATCATCCATAAAACCTTGTTCTTTCATCCATTGATCGTTGTAAACTTTACTCATGTAACGAGATCCATGATCTGGAAAAATCATGACCACAACATCCGATGGTTTAAATGTGTTTTCATCTTGCAGTTGCTTGACTGCTTGTAAAACAGCACCAGAAGTATAACCTCCAAAAATTCCCTCAGTATGCGCCAACTCGCGCGCTGTATGCGCACTAGATTCATCAGTCACTTTTACAAAAGCATCGATGATATTAAAATCAGTTGCAGAAGGAATTAAATTTTTTCCCAATCCTTCAATACGGTAAGGATAAATTTCATTGGAATCAACTTCTCTAGTCTCGTGGTATTTTTTCAAAACTGAGCCATAGGCATCGACGCCAATAACTTTTACATCCGGATTTTGTGATTTGATGTACTGGGCTGTTCCCGAAATGGTGCCACCAGTTCCGCTACAAACGACCAAGTGTGTGATTTTACCAGCAGTTTGACGCCAAATTTCAGGGCCAGTTGATTTAAAGTGGGCTTCTGTGTTGAGGTCATTAAAATATTGATTGATGTAAACAGAACCTTCTATTTCATTATGTAGGCGCTTAGCGACCTCATAATAAGAACGTGGATCATCGGCTTTAACGTTGGCAGGGCAAACATAGACTTTCGCGCCCATACTTTTGAGCATATCAATCTTGTCGGGGGATGATTTTGAACTGACCGCTAAAATACAGTCATATCCTTTAACAATGCTCGCCATAGCAATACTGAAACCTGTATTCCCCGAAGTGGTTTCAATGATGGTATCTCCAGGTTTTAAAATACCCTTTTTTTCAGCATCCTCAATAATGTATAAAGCGATGCGGTCTTTAGAAGATTGACCTGGGTTAAAGGCCTCAATTTTAGCAATGTAAGTACCTGGATATCCCTGAGTTATCTTGTTGAGCTTAACAAGAGGCGTATCCCCAATAAGCTCTAAGATGTTATTAAAAATTTTAGGTTGGCGGTCTAAAGACATAAAAACAATTGAAAAGCAAAAATAAGGATTTTTTTAAACTTTTATTCTGTTATTGATTCTAGATCTAGTAGAAAGCTGTATTCAGAGGCGACTTCTTTTAGGCCTTCAAAACGCCCTGAAGCCCCCCCATGTCCCGCATCCATGTTGGTTTTTAAATACAATTTGGATGAATATTTAGATTGAGTACGTAATCTTGCAACCCACTTGGCAGGTTCCCAGTATTGCACCTGAGAATCGTGCAAGCCTGTTGTTACCAACATATTAGGATAGGACTGATTACTTACATTGTCATAGGGTGAATAAGATTTCATGTAGTCGTAATAGCGTTTGTCATTGGGATTTCCCCATTCGTCATACTCCCCAGTTGTCAAAGGAATGCTGTCGTCCAGCATGGTAGTGACTACATCTACAAATGGGACTTGAGAAACTACACCATTGTAAAGCTTTGGTGCCATATTAACAACTGCACCCATAAGCAATCCCCCGGCACTGCCTCCCATGGCATAATGGTGACTTGAAGATGTGTAACCCTCCGAAATTAAAAATTTTGAGCAATCAATAAAATCGGTGAAAGTATTTTTTTTCTTTAACAGCTTTCCATCCTCATACCATTGACGTCCTAGGTATTGTCCCCCGCGTATATGTGCAATGGCATAAACAAAACCGCGATCTAATAAACTTAAACGAACTGTTGAAAAATAAGGGTCGATGGTTGCGCCATAAGAACCGTAGGCATAAAGCAGCAAAGGTGTTTTTGAGTGGTTGGGCGTGTCTTTGTGTTTAACGATAGAAATTGGAATCTTCGTACCGTCTGAGGCTGTTGCCCAAAGCCGTTCGGAAACATAATTCTCTTCGTTAAATTTACCGCCAAGCACCTCTTGCTCTTTCATGATGGTTTTTTCTTTTGTTACCATATTAAAATCAATCATTGAAGAAGGTGTGGTCAAGGATTGGTATCCATAACGCAAGAAATTGGTATCAAAATCAATGTTGGTAGTAGTGTAAGCCGTATAAGTTTCACTTTCAAATGGAAGGTAGTATTGGTCAGTACCATCCCAACGTGTAATTTTAATTTGATTCAAACCATTTTTCCGCTCAGAAATCACAAGGAAATCTTTAAAAATATCAATTCCTTCTAATAAAACATCCGATCTGTGCGGAATCACATCCCTCCAAAAAGGCTTTTCTGTTTGATTTTCTGAAGTCTTAGAAAGTTTAAAATTTTTAGCGCCATCAGCATTTGACACCACATAAAAGGAATCTCCATAATGGGCTATAGAATATTCTAAACCACGAGTTCTTGGTTGAAATACTTTAAAGGGCTGGTTTGGTGTATCAGCATTTAAAATTTGATACTCTGTTGTAAGCGTACTGTAACTCGAAATAACTAAATATTTTTTGGATTTGGTTTTATAAACACCAACCCCAAACGTATCGTCTTTTTCTTCATAAACGAGTGCATCATCCTTGGTATTAGACCCAATTGTATGCTTATAAATAGCCTCAGATCTCAAGGTTGTTTCATTTTGAAGCGTATAGAAAAGTGTCTTGTTGTCATTGGCCCAAGTGCTACTTCCAGTGGAGTTGCTTACTTTGTCTTCTAAAATCTTATTTGTTTTAAGATTTTTGATATATAAATTATATTGACGACGGCCAATGGTATCAGTTGCAAACGCAACCAATGAATTATCGGGGCTTACATTGAGGCCTCTTAAATTGAAATAAGCATGGCCTTGGGCCATTTCATTGCAGTCAAAAAGAAGCTCTTCTTTGGCAGATAAAGATTCTTTTTTTCGGGTGTAAACTGGATAGTCTTTCCCTTTTTCATAGCGCGTAATGTACCAATAGCCATTGTATTTGTAGGGTACTGAGCTGTCGTCTTTTTTAATTCTTGATTTCATCTCCTCAAATAAAGCAGTCTGAAAGACTTTGGTATGCGCCGTATTGGAATCGTAATATGCATTTTCAGCTTCCAGATACGCAATGACCTCTGGATTTTCTCGCTCATTGAGCCAATAAAATGGGTCCTGTCTGACATCTTCATGCATGGATAATTCCTTGGTCATTTGTTTTGCCTTTGGGGCGTCTATTATATTTGCCATAGATTTATTCCTTGGGTTATTTGTACAAGAAAAAATAAGTAACGATAAAATTAATGCTGTGTAAGTAGATTTCATTTTTTGAGGATTTAATACTTAGATTTCAAAATTAATAAAATTTACGAAACAGTTTCTAAAACTTTAAGAAGTTTTTGATGCATTTTAGAGGAGTAATCCAAATGTGTTACCATTCTTAGTTTACCCCCACCCATGTCACTAATTAAAATATCTTTTGCTTCCAAATCACGAATGAATTTGTCGGCTTCCACGTGGGAAGCCAACTCAAATATCACAATATTTGTTTCAATCGGTTCTAATTTAGCTACATAACTGGCCACTTGAAGGACTTGACCAATGGCTTTCGCTTTTTGATGGTCCTCAGAAAGCCTTTCACGATGATGGTCTAAAGCATACAAACCCGCAGCAGCCAATACGCCTACTTGTCGCATGCCGCCACCCATCATTTTACGAATGCGAATCGCTTTTTCCATGATCGCTGAATCGCCTATAAGGACAGATCCTATGGGACATCCTAAGCCTTTACTTAAACAAACCGATAAAGTGTCAAAAATTTCACCATATTGTTTTGGAGTTTCATTTTTAACCTCAAGGGCGTTCCAAAGTCGAGCGCCATCTAAATGAAGTCCAAGATTATGATCTTTACAAACTTTATGAATATTTTGAATGTCTTGAAAATCCCAACAAGCGCCTCCGCCTTTATTAGTTGTATTTTCCAAGGCCACTAAAGTGGTGAGTGGACTGTGGTAAAAATCTGGTGGATTGATGGCAGCTTTTACTTGTTGCGCGTTGACCATACCGCGCTGGCCATCAATTAATTTACAGGACACTCCACTGTTAAAGGAAACACCCCCGCCCTCGTAATTATAGACGTGTGCATATTTATCACAAATAAGCTGCTCACCTGGTTGTGTATGCAGTTTAATAGCGGCCTGATTGGCCATGGTTCCCGTGGGAAAAAAAAGTGCATTTTCTTTTCCAAAAAGCGTTGCAAGACGGGTTTGAAGCGCATTGACCGTTGGATCTTCCGCATAGACATCATCGCCTAAAGGCGCAGAGGCCATCGCATCAATCATGCCCGGGGTTGGTTTGGTAACGGTATCGCTTCTTAAATCAATTTTCATGAAAAAAAATAAATGTAAATCTACATATTATTTTCATTCTGTGCTATAAATTCTATTTTTGCATTATTAATTGTTTTTATGATAACACACGATCAAATTAAAGATCTTATGAATCGCCTGGGTGCGTTAAGGAGGTATCTTTGACTTAGATGCCAAACGCGTCGAAATTCAAAATGAAGAAGAAAAGACCTATGCGCCTGACTTTTGGAGCGATTCCAAGGCCGCGGAACAAATCATGAAGTCTATTCGGGTCAATAAAAATTGGGTCAAAGAATTCGAAAACGCCCAAACTCAGACTGAAGAACTACAAGTATTTTACGACTTTTTTAAAGATGGAGATGTTTCTGATCAAGAAGTGATATCCCAATTTGACTTGGCGCAAAAAACCATTGAAGATTTAGAGTTTAAAAACATGCTATCGGACGAAGGTGATGGTTTGAGTGCGGTCTTACAGATTACAGCGGGTGCTGGCGGGACTGAAAGTTGTGACTGGGCCAGTATGCTGATGCGTATGTATATTATGTATGCCGAAAAACAGGGCTTCAAAATCAAAGAATTAAACCTGCAAGACGGCGATGTAGCCGGCATTAAAACAGTCACCCTACAAATTGAAGGTGATTTTGCTTTTGGATGGCTAAAAGGAGAAAATGGGGTCCACCGTTTGGTCCGTATATCTCCATTTGACAGCAACGCCAAACGGCATACCAGTTTTGCTTCTGTTTATGCCTACCCCTTGGTAGATGATAGCATCGAAATTGATATCAATCCTGCAGATATTGAAATTACCACCGCACGCTCTAGTGGCGCTGGTGGGCAAAATGTGAATAAAGTAGAAACAAAAGTACAGCTCAATCACAAACCTAGTGGGATTCAAATATCTTGTTCAGAAACCAGATCCCAGCACGATAATCGCGCGCGAGCTCTGCAAATGTTAAAATCTCAATTGTATGAAATTGAATTGAAAAAACAAATGGCTCAAAGAGAAGATATTGAAGCAGGTAAACTAAAAATTGAATGGGGCAGTCAAATTCGAAACTATGTCTTACACCCTTATAAATTAATTAAAGATGTACGAACCAGCCACGAAACTGGAAATGTAGAGGCAGTTCTAAATGGAGAACTGATGCCATTTTTAAAATCATTTTTAATGAAGATGGGGCAAAATGACGAAACACGACAAACACTATGATAAAAATTTACCACAACAACCGTTGTCAAAAATCGAGATTGGGTGTCAAACTCTTAGAAAAAATGGGCTGTGATTTTGAGATTGTAAATTACTTAATAAACCCCATCACAAAGGAAACTTTAAAAACAATCATCAAAACGCTTGATATGCAACCTATTGACTTGGTAAGAACCAACGAAGCTTTGTGGAAATCCGAATTTAAAGGCAAGACACTTTCAGACGATGAAATCATTAATGCCATGCTGTCCCATCCAAAATTAATAGAACGTCCTATTGTTACAAACGGTAATAAGGCCGTTGTTGGCAGGCCGACAGAACGCATCCAAGAAATAGTATAAAAAAAATCCAAACCCATGGGTTTGGATTGTAAAAAAGTTTTGTGAGTCTATGCCTCCGATTTGGCTTTTTTAGCTGCACGTTTTTCTTTAAAAGCCTCAATAGCAGAACCAAACACCCAGTATGGAATGGCGAAGGTTAGAAGAAAAATCATCAACCAAAACCCAATAGTAAGTATGGTTAAAAATGCTAAAAACCCTAAGTACTGATCAAATTCAAAAATCATAACGAATAATTTCGATACAAAGATACACTAAGATTTAATGTTTTACAATGGAAAAAAACTAAAATTATCAACAGCGCAAAAAAGTAGAGCACCTAATTAGAGGATTTGCGCTAAATAATAGGCGTTTTTCTTCAAAATAAATTAAATTTGTAAGACACCATCCGCATTTGTAATGAAGTATAGAATAGAAAAAGACACCATGGGCGAAGTTAAGGTGCCATCTGACAAACTTTGGGGGGCACAAACCGAGCGTTCGCGAAATAATTTCAAAATTGGCCCATCAGCATCCATGCCACTCGAAGTTGTGTATGGGTTTGCTTATCTCAAAAAAGCTGCGGCTTACGCCAATCACGAATTGGGGGTTCTGGAGTTAAAAAAACGAGATCTTATTGCAGCTGTTTGTGATGAAATTTTAGAAGGTAAACACGATGCGCAGTTTCCGCTTGTCATATGGCAAACAGGCTCTGGCACGCAGAGTAATATGAATGTCAATGAAGTGGTGGCAAATCGAGCCCATCAATTGGCAGGAAAAACCATTGGAGAAGGTGATAAAACCATCCAACCAAACGACGATGTTAACAAATCCCAATCGTCCAACGACACCTTCCCTACTGGAATGCACATTGCAAGCTATAAAAAACTTATTGATGTTACAATCCCTGGTGTTGAACAACTTCGAAATACTTTAAAAAACAAAGCTGAGGACTTCAAAGCCGTGGTAAAAATAGGCCGTACCCACCTTATGGATGCCACACCGCTGACCCTTGGCCAAGAATTTTCGGGCTATGTGTCTCAACTTGACCATGGTATTAAAGCTTTAAAAAATACACTGGATCATCTTGGTGAATTGGCGTTGGGAGGTACCGCTGTTGGTACTGGACTCAATACACCCAAAGGCTACGACGTATCAGTTGCCAAATACGTTGCTGAATTTACAGGCTTGCCCTTTGTGACTGCAAAAAATAAATTTGAGGCCTTAGCAGCCCACGATGCCATCGTAGAAACCCATGGCGCGCTCAAGCAGTTGGCGGTCGCACTCAATAAAATTGCCAACGACATTCGGATGATGGCTTCAGGTCCAAGATCTGGTATTGGTGAAATTACCATTCCTGCTAATGAGCCTGGAAGTTCTATCATGCCAGGAAAAGTAAACCCCACCCAATGTGAAGCTCTGACCATGGTTTGTGCGCAAGTCATCGGAAATGACGTCGCAATTGCATTTGGAGGATCCCAAGGTCACTATGAATTGAATGTATTCAAGCCTATGATGGCAGCAAACCTTTTACAATCTGCACAACTCCTGGGCGATGCCTGCAAGAGTTTTGAAGCGCATTGTGTTTCTGGAATACTGCCGAACCACAATGTGATTAATGAATTGCTTAATAATTCTTTAATGTTAGTCACTGCTTTAAACACTAAAATTGGCTACTACAAAGCAGCTGAAATCGCGAATACAGCACACAAAAACGGCACTACACTGCGTGAAGAAGCCATCAATTTGGGGTATGTAACTGCGGAGGAATACGATGCTTGGGTCAAGCCCGAAGACATGACTGGAAGTTTCAAATAAAAGCATGCGTAAGGTTTTTATCAACATCAAGCAACTGTTGCAAATCAGACCAAAAGGTGAATTTAAAGTCGCTGGTGCACTGATGAATGAACTGCCAAAAATTGACAATGCTTTTTTAGCCATTAAAGACGATAAAATTTCAGCCTTTGGGAAAATGGAAGCCTACAGTCCCAAAAAAGGGGATGAATGCATTGATGCAACAGGTCGTTTACTGCTGCCATCTTGGTGTGATAGCCACTCCCACACGGTCTTTGCTGGCCATCGTAGTCAAGAATTTGTAGACCGCATCAACGGATTGAGTTATGAAGAAATCGCTCAGCGGGGAGGTGGTATATTAAATTCTGCTAAAACCTTAGAAAAAACATCTGAAACATCGCTTTTCAAACAATCTATGGCGCGCATTAAAGAACTTGAAAAAATGGGAACCGGAGCTTTAGAAATTAAATCTGGTTATGGTTTAACCGTTGATGCCGAGTTAAAAATGTTACGCGTGATTAAAAAAATAGCCCAACAAACTGCCATCAAAATAAAAGCAACATTTTTGGGTGCACATGCTGTTCCTGAAGCCTACAAATCCAAAAAATCGGCTTATGTTGATTTGATTATAAATAAAATGCTCCCAAAGATTAAAACTGAAAATTTAGCCGATTATGTCGATGTGTTTTGTGAAAAAGGTTATTTCGATTTAAAGGATACAGACCGAATACTAACCGCTGCAAAGCGCTATGGATTGTTACCTAAAATTCATGTCAATCAATTCAATGCCTTTGGGGGGATTGCACTGGGCGTTAAACACAAAGCCCTCTCAGTAGACCATTTAGAAGAACTTTCAGAAGCCGATATCGAGGCTTTAAAGTATTCTCAAACCATGCCAGTGGCCTTGCCAGGCTGCTCCTTTTTCCTTGGAATACCCTACACTCCTTCAAGAAAACTTATGGATGCTGACTTGCCATTGGCATTGGCGACGGATTTCAACCCAGGGTCTGCCCCAAGTGGGAATATGAACTTTATTGTAAGTTTGGCTTGCATTAAAATGAAAATGACCCCAGAAGAAGCCCTTAATGCCGCCACGCTAAATGGCGCCTATGCGATGGGTATTTCAGATGATTATGGCAGTATTACGGTTGGCAAAAAAGCCAATTTGATACTTACAAAGCCCATGGAAAATTATGCGGAAATTCCATATGCATTTGGAAATAATCCCGTCTATAAGACTATTTTAAATGGGAGGATTCTAAACTAAAAAAAACAGCTGTTTTATTTAAATTTGAGCCACTTAAAATTTTATATATTTATACCTAATTAATAACTCCCCTATGCAAATTATTGAATGTGTTCCTAATATATCCGAAGGTCAAAACGAAACTACCATACAAGCCGTTTGTGAGGAAATCAATAAAGTAGCAGGCGTTAAACTTCTCAATGTAGATCCTGGAAAGGACACCAATAGAACGGTTATTACTTTTATTGGGCCTCCAAATGCAGTTGTAGAAGCCGCATTTAACCTGATTAAAAAAGCGCAAGAACTGATTGATATGTCCAAGCACAAGGGGGCACACCCACGAATGGGAGCAGTTGATGTATGCCCATTGATTCCCATTGCCAATATCAGTATGGAAGAAACCGTCCGTTTAGCTCATATCTTATCAGAAAAAGTAGGAGAATCATTAAAAATTCCTGTGTATTGTTATGAAAACGCTGCCAGTACAGCAGAGCGAAAAAATCTTGCCAATTGCAGGTCTGGTGAATATGAAGGCCTGGAGGAAAAATTGAAAAATCCAAATTGGAAACCTGATTATGGTCCTGCTCTATTTAATGAAAGTATCAAAAAATCTGGCGCCACTGCCGTTGCGGCACGCGATTTTCTGGTAGCTTACAATATTAACTTAAACACGACCTCTACCCGACGTGCCAATGCCATCGCTTTTGATTTGCGTGAAGCAGGGCGTTTAAAGAGAAAAGGAAACAAACTTACGGGGCCCGTGGAAAAAGATGAAAATGGTGAGCCCATTCGCATTTCTGGTTATTTTAAAAACCTTAAGGGGATTGGTTGGTTTATCAAAGATTATGGGATTGCGCAAATCTCTTACAACCTAACAAACATTCAAACCACCCCACTTCATAAAGTATTTGAAAAAACTTGCGAACGTGCCGATAAAAGGGGACTAAGAGTCACGGGGTCTGAGCTCGTCGGATTGGTACCAAAGCGAGTGCTCATGGATGCAGGTATTTATTTCCTTAAAAAGCAACAGCGTTCTGTAGCATTACCAGATGCTGAAATCATTAGAATGGCGGTAAAAACATTAGGACTCGATGAACTCAAACCTTTCGTCCCAGAAGAACAAATCTTAGAATCTTTTTTAGAAGCAGATGATTCAGAGCTAATTGATATGAATTTGCGCGCCTTTTCGTTTGAAACTGCCAGTGAATCTCCAGCGCCAGGCGGCGGGTCTATTGCAGCCTATTGTGGCGCGCTAGGTGCAGCTTTGGTAACAATGTCTGCAAATTTATCGGCTCACAAAAGAGGTTGGGATGATCAATGGGAAGTCTTTTCAGATTGGGGCAGCAGTTCAATAGCCAATCAAAAGAAACTTTTGACATTGGTCGATAAAGATGCGCAATCTTTTAACCTGATCATGGCTGCATTCAAATTACCTAAAAGTACAGATGAAGAAAAAACAATTCGTTTGGAAGCCATACAAGCAGCCACAAAGAAAGCCATTGAAATTCCATTGGAAGTCATGCAAACCGCCTATGCTAGTTTTGAGGCTATTAAAAAAATGGCTGAAATTGGAAACCCTAATGCCATAACAGATGTTGGAGTGGCCGCTCTTTGTGCCAGAACAGCAGTCATTGGTGCTTTTTTAAATTTAAAAATTAACTGTAATAGTCTGGATGATAAATCTTTTGTAAAGAAAGTCATTGCTAAGGGTCAAAAAATGGCAGATGAGGCGGGAGATTTTGAATCTGAAGTTCTGAATATTGTCAATAAAGCACTGTAATTATTTAATCTTTTGATCGAAATCCGTAACGAAGTTGGCCCCAAAATGAGCTAGGCATTTTGTGATCGTCCTCATATCCTAGCATGATATTTTTATCTGCTTCGGGAACATAACTAGTTTTAAAAAGATAATCCCATACACTCAAGCTAATTGCAAAATTAACGCCTTTTTTGAAGCGCTCAGGAAGCGCATAAGCATGGTGGTACAAATGCATAATAGGGTTGTTAAATACATAACGAAAAGGACCGTAATCCAATTTTAGGTTGGCGTGATTGAGATGGCCGATTGCTATGGCAAAAAAGTGAATGATATAGGCTTGTTCGGGTTCAAAGCCTCCCAATAACATCAGCGCCAAAACTTTCAAAGGTTTGTACAAAACATTTTCCATCCAATGGTAACGTAAGTGGGCAGAGAAGCCCATTTCTTTTACAGAATGGTGTACTTTATGAAACCGCCACAAGAATTCAAAGCGGTGCATCAGGGTGTGGGTAAACCACTGTACAAAATCCAGGACTACAAAAAATACAATCAACTGCAGAACGGGACTTAAATTGGACAGATCTAAAACAGCTAAACTGTTCGCTTTTATATTCAAAACTTCGTTTGAAAATTTAGAGATACATTTATAAAAACCACTTATGAAGAGACTGAAAATAAAGAAATTAAAGAACATATAAAAACCGTCCAACCAAAAATCTTTACGAATTGCTTTTTGGGTTTTACGCCATGGGAATAGAAGTTCTAAGGCAAAAACAAATAGAGAGATTAAAATAAGGCCCCAAAAATAATTTCGGCTCCAGGCTACATTAAAGGTTATGGAGCGCCAAGTCCAGTTTAAGGTACCAATAAAAGCATCAAAAAAAAGATTTAAATAATCCATTTAATAGTTTAAAAGCGCTTTGAGAGCTGTCTCAAAATTACGGTTTGCAAGATACTGCTGTTCCAACGAACTTGCAAATGGTATGGGAGTATCTAGACTTCCAACGCGCTGGACTGGAGCATCTAAAAATTCAAATGCATTTTCCATAATGTAAGCTGAGATATCGCTGGCAATGCCCCCAAACATAGAATCTTCTTGTAATATGATAACGCGGTTGGTTTTTTTGACAGATTTTAAAATACAGTCATAATCCAAGGGCTGCAAAGATCGCAAGTCAATTAAATCTGCATTTATGGAAGGGTTATTGTTTAAAGTTTCCAAAGCCCAATGCACAGCGGCACCATAGGCTATAATAGTGATTGCTTCGCCTTCTTTTAAGATAGATGCTTTGCCTATTGGAAGGGTGTAGTAATCTATGGGAACCTCTTGGCGTATGCTTCTGTAAAGCGCCTTGTGTTCAAAAAATAAGATTGGATTAGGATCTTCGATAGCAGCGGTTAACAAGCCTTTTGCGTCGTAAGGAAATGCCGGATAAACCACTTTGAGACCTGGGGTTTTGGTAAACCAAGCTTCATTGGTTTGAGAATGAAAAGGCCCAGCACCAACGCCTGCTCCACAAGGCATTCTCAAAACAATATTGGCTTCTTGGCCCCAGCGGTAGTGTGATTTTGCCAAATAATTAACCACAGGATTGAATCCAGAACTTATAAAATCAGCAAATTGCAATTCAACGACCGATTTTAGACCCGCAATGGAAAGCCCCATAGCCGTTTCAATAATGGCAGACTCACAAATAGGTGTATTTCGCACACGCGCTTTGCCAAATAATTCCACAAACCCTTCAGTGATTTTAAAAACACCTCCATATTCAGCGATATCTTGTCCCATCAACACCAAATCTTGATGCATTTCCATAGCCTGTTTTAGACCTTCAGAAATCGCATCAACAAATCGTTGTTCAACGGTCTCATTTTTTGGCGTTATTTCTTGAAAATTAAACGCCTTATAAACATCTTTTAGTTCTGTTTCTAAATCCGCAGTGACCGCCGCCTCATTAAAAGCCAGTTGTAGCCCCGTTTGAATTTCCTCAGAAATTTCAGAACGCATCTGCTTTATTTTTTCAGAATTTATCGCACCTTCTTTGATTAAATACGCTTCAAAATTTGTAATTGGATCTTTAAACTCCCATGTTTCCATTAATTCATCAGGGACGTATTTGGTACCACTTGCTTCTTCGTGACCACGGCGTCTAAAAGTTTTAAATTCCAAAAGCACGGGGCGCGGATTTTTACGAACACTTTTTGCGATTCCATTCACTTTGGAATAGACCTCCAAGATATTATTCCCTTCTATAATGTGGGACTCCATTCCATAGCCTTTACCTCGATCGGCAATGTGTTCACAATTATACTGTTCGGCCGTAGGGGTGGACAGTCCATACCCATTATTTTCAATGCAAAATAAGACTGGTAAATTCCAAACAGAGGCCACATTTAAAGCTTCGTGAAAATCACCCTCACTTGTGCCGCCTTCTCCAGAAAATACAGCGGTGAGTCTGGCTTCTTTTTTTAAAATATGAGACAATGCAATACCATCGGCCACCCCCAATTGAGGGCCTAGATGCGAAATCATTCCAACAATTTTATAATCTTGGGTTCCAAAATGAAAAGAACGGTCTCTACCTTTTGTGAACCCACTGGCCTTACCTTGCCATTGAGCAAACAGTCGTTGTAAAGGGATTTCTCTTGTTGTAAAAACTCCCAAATTGCGATGCATAGGCATTATGTATTCATCCTTATGAAGCGCTGAGGTTACCCCAACCGATATAGCTTCTTGACCAATGCCAGAAAACCACTTGGAGATTTTTCCTTGACGCAATAGAATCAGCATTTTTTCTTCAATCATTCGAGACTTCAGCATGTTAAAATAAAGCGATCCTTGCTGCTCTTTTGAAACTTTAAATGATGAATATGAAAATGGCGGTTTCAACAAATTTAGATATGAAGTATGTTTCAAATTTAATAAATAAAACCGAACTTAAGACGCTATTTCTAAGGGGTTATTAAGTAAGCAATTGATTTTATATATTTGTAGAGTATTCTTTATATTATGAAAAAAATTCCAAGTGTAGACCTCAACGATTTTCTATCTGAAGACGAGGCTTTAAAACAAAAATTTGTGTCTGAAATTGGCCAGGCTTATGAATCCATTGGCTTTGTAGCGCTTAAAGGTCACTTTCTTAAAGACGCGCTTGTAACAGCGCTTTATTCAGAAATTAAAACTTTTTTCGATCTTCCGATTGCTGTAAAACAACAGTACGAAATTCCAGGCATTGGGGGGCAGCGTGGCTATGTATCTTTTGGAAAGGAAAGTGCCAAAGGTCGTAAGCAAGGAGATTTAAAAGAATTTTGGCACTTTGGACAATTTGTGGAAGATGATCCTGAATTGGAAAAAGAATACCATCCCAATGTAGAAGTTAAAGAACTTGAAAATTTTAATGCTGTTGGAAAAGAAACCTACAGAATGCTGGAAAAAACAGCGAAATATGTTTTGCGCGCATTGGCGTTGCATTTAGACTTAGAGGAAACCTATTTCGATGCCTTTATTCACAATGGCAACAGTATTTTAAGACCCATCCACTACCCTCCTATTACTGAGGCTCCAGAAAAGGCAGAACGCGCAGCAGCCCATGGAGATATCAACCTAATAACGCTTTTAATGGGAGCACAAGGACGTGGACTTCAGGTTCAAAACCACCAAGGCGAATGGATTGATGCCATCGCAGAAGCGGATGAACTTATGATTAATGTTGGAGACATGCTTTCGCGACACACCAACAACAAATTAAAATCAACCATACACAGAGTAAAAAACCCTCCAAAGGAAGCTTGGGGCCAATCGCGTTATTCAATTCCGTTTTTTATGCATCCAATTAGCGCTATGAAATTGGATGTTTTAGAAAGCTGTATTGATGCGGACAACCCCAAACAGTTTGAAGATATCACAGCAGGTGATTTTCTTAACGAACGTCTAAAAGAACTGGGGTTAACCAAAAAATAATGGATTTAAGAGACCAACTTAAAGACTTATTTCCCGAACATAAAGCATCGGAACAACACCCCCCAGCCTCCAAGCCTGATTTTTGGATACAAGACGACCCTCTGATTTGCAAATATGAAAAACGAAAAGGGAAGCCGATTACAATTGTAGAAGGTTATACCGGTGCAGACACAGATTTTAAGAAACTGACTTCAAAACTAAAAAAGAACTTTAGCGTGGGCGGTAGCTATAAAAATGATGCCATTATTATTCAAGGCGACTACAGAGATCAAATTATGGTTTTACTCAAAAAAATGGGATTTAATGTCAAACGTGTAGGAGGTTAATTGAATCATTATGAGCATTAAAGATTCTGAACTTATTTTAAATTCTGATGGCAGCGTTTACCACCTGCATCTCAAACCCAAGGACTTAGCATCCACGGTCATCACAG
>CAJWNW010000003.1 GCA_913044085.1 uncultured Flavobacteriaceae bacterium
AAATATATAGATAATAACACAAACTGAAAAAAATGATGCGATTATTAATTTTAAATCAATACTAAGTTAACATTAGCTTTGCCATGAATTGGGATTTATTGCAAGAATATTTAATATGATGAAAACTCAAAATATATATTAATTAACAACCTTATTATCATCAAAATTTATTGAAAAATTAGTTAGAAAAACCTATATTTGATGAGATTAATTTTAAAAAAATTACAATGAAAAAACTTTACTATATATTTTTATCTTTCTTTGCTCTAAACTTGTCTTATGGGCAAATTATTATAACAGAGATTGCCGACCCTAACAATGCAGCCAATACCGGCAGATTTGTTGAAATACACAACGTTAGTGGCGTTGACGTTGATATGATAGGATGGGAATTAAAAAGATGGACTAATGGTAATGCTGAACCAACAGCTTCTTCTGCTATAGACCTTTCTTCTTTAGGTAATTTACAGTCAGGCGAAACTGCTGTTATTGGAAAAAGCGGATTTGAAGAAGTTTATGGATTTCCCCCAAGTATTGTATCGTCAAGCGCCTCAGTTGATAGTAATGGAGATGACCAAATTGCTGTATTTGATTCAGAAGGAAATGTTATTGATATTTTCGGAGTTCCTGGAGAAGATGGCACAGGAACCTGTCATGAATTTGAGGACGGAAGAGTTGAACGAAAAGCAACTGTTGCGAGTTCAAATTCAACATGGAATGAGGCAGAGTGGAATGTTTGGGCAGACAGTACTGTTAATGATTGTACTACCCATATAAACTCTCCTCAAACTGCACCAGATGACTATGACCCAGGGTCATGGATTGGAGCATCAAGCGAAATCTCAATTTCAATAATTACGCCTGTGAATAATACAATTTTATCTCCTGGTACTCAATCTACTGAAATCTCTTGGTCAACTTTAAATCCACCAAGTGGAGCTGGAGTAAATATTCTTGTAAATGGAACAGAGACAGCTAATGTTACCAGCCCTTTTGTACTACAATTACAAGATGGAACATCTTACGACGTTACAGTAAATATTGATGATAATGGAAATGTTGTGGCTTCAGATAATGTGTCGTTCAGTGTTGGTATTTTGACTCAAGTTGAAGACATAACAGCTTTAAGAGCAGATATTTCCACAAATGGCATAGGCAATTACTATGAAATTACGGGAGAATCATATGTCAACCAAACAGATAGCTATAAAAACAGAAAGTGGATTCAAGATTCCAACTCATCAAGTGTCTCGGGAATGCTCATTTACGATGAAGATGGAATAATCGAAACTACCTATTCAATAGGAGATGGTGTGACTGGCCTTCAAGGTTACACAGCTGAAGTTTATGGTACGCTTAGGTTTATTCCTTTCTCTGATTCTGGTATTATTGTGTCTTCTGGAAATACAATAGCACCTCGATTAGTATCTATATCAAACTTAAATGCCGATCCAGACACTTACGAGTCAACTTTGATTAAGATAGCGGGATCTGTAGAATTTTCAGATGCAGACGGAACTACTACATTTTCTAATGGATCAAATTATGAAATTACTGATGGTTCTACAGACACAGAAGGAGTTGCAAACTCAACATCTGTCAGAACAGAATTTTATGGTGTTTTTAACTCAACTATTATTCCTTCTGACCTTCAAATAGTTGTTGGTGTTGCAGGCCAATACAATGGCGCAGCCCAGGTTTACCCAAGAATATTATCCGATATTGAAGCTGATGAATGTTATTTCAAAGAAGGGTTTACACATAACTTTGATGTTGTTGAAGAAGGTTTAGTTGTAGATGCTGCATGTTGGTCTACTATCAATCAAGGTGATGCTGCAAGTGGAAGTCAAGGATTTTGGGGCCTTTTTGGTGCACCTGGTGCGATTAACTGGGGAATTTATTACACTAGTGAGGCACATAGTGATTATTTAATTTCACCAAGATTTAGTATTGTAGATGGTATTACCGATGGTCTTTCTTTTTTCGGATATCAACAAGATGACGGTTATCCTGAGCCAATTGATGTTTTGGTATTTGATGAGAACTTAAATAATTTTCTTGGAACTCTTTCAGAAGATTTAATAATGCCGGAAGCAAACACAGATAATTATATATTTGATTTGAGTGCTTATGAAGGAGAAGATGTGAGAATTGCTTTTTACACTGATACAACCGATCAATGGGCAGTTTTTATTGATGATTTTCAAGTAACATCTTTTAGTTCTTTAGGGACTAAAACACCAAATCAATCTATAACTTTTGAATATTTCCCTAACCCAGTAAAAGATGAATTAACGCTTAAAGCGCAAGCTAATATTGATTCCATTGAAGTGTTAAATATTCTTGGACAATCGTTGATTTCATTAAGCCCAAGTGTAATGGAAGCTAAAGTTGATATGAGCTCTTTACAAACGGGCGCATATTTTGTTAGACTTTCAGTTCAAGAGACAATGAATACATTCAGAGTTTTGAAAAACTAATAGCATTATTTTAATTGTTCTAATGAGAGCGTTGTTAAGGCAGCGCTCTTTTTTTTATCTATTTTTGTAATTGTATTTTATAATTCATGGATTTTAATTCAATTTTTGATATCGACTCCAAAGCTGCTTTTGAAAAAAAAGCTCTCGAAATTTTTAAATTTCAGTTTAAAGAGAATACAGTTTATCGTTCTTTTTGTGATCTTCTTTGCAAAAACCCCAGCGATATCCAAAAATTAGAAGACATCCCTTTTTTACCAATAGAATTTTTTAAAACCCACAGAATCCTATCATCCAAAGCAGAAATTAAACAAACTTTTAATAGCAGTGGTACAACCGGCAGCATATTAAGTGGACATCACATAACAAATCTGAAAGTTTATGAAAAGAGTTTCATCAAAGGATTTGAAGGTGTTTATGACTCCATTGAGAATTTTACCATTATAGCCTTGCTGCCATCCTATTTAGAGCGTGAGGGGTCCTCTTTGGTTTATATGGTTGATGATATGATAAAAAAATCTGGACATTCCAAGAGTGGGTTTTATTTAGAGGATTTTAAAGAATTGAGAGATACACTTTTGGGACTTGAGGCTAAGGGTCAAAAAACACTGCTCATTGGGGTTTCTTATGCACTTTTGGATTTAATCGAATTTCATCAATTTAAGTTAAAACACACGTTAGTGATGGAAACAGGAGGCATGAAAGGGCGTCGTAAAGAATTAATCAAATCAGAGCTACACGCCTTATTAAAAGATGGATTTGGTGTTAAAACAATCCATAGCGAATACGGTATGACCGAATTATTATCTCAGGCCTATTCAAAAAGTGACGGTCTTTTCGCAACTCCGCCTTGGATGCAAATATTAATTCGGGACACAGAAGACCCTTTTAAAATACTAAAACAAGGAAAATGTGGAGGTATCAATGTAATTGATTTGGCCAATATCAACTCATGTTCATTTATCGCCACCCAAGATTTAGGCAAAATGCATAAAAATGGGCTCTTTGAGCTACTTGGTCGCTTTGATCAATCCGATATTAGAGGCTGTAATTTAATGGTAGTTTAATCTTAAACTGCGCAAATGATAAAAGTGCTGCGTTTTCCTCGATTGATAATGATGTAAGTATCATTTATCAGATCTGAAACACTAATTAAATAAGCTTCATTTACTTTTTCTTTATTGACTGACACTGAATTTTCTTTCAACGCACGTCGAGCTTCTCCTTTGGAAACTAAGAACCCAGTTTCAGAGCACAAAGCTGTGATTATATCTAGACCCGCTTCTATTTTAGCTCTGGAGACATCGGCCTGAGGTACGCCTTCAAAAACATCTAAGATGGTGGCTTCATCCAAACTACTTATATCAGTTTTGAATGCTTTACTGTACAAAATCTGTGAAGCTTTTTCCGCATTTTCACGATGGGCGGTACCATGAACCATATTTGTAACGTTTTGCGCCAATCGTTTTTGAAGCATTCTGGCATGCGGTTGCTTTTTGTGCGATTCAATCAAATCTTCTATCACATCTTTTTCTAAAAATGTAAAGATTTTAATGTACTTCTCCGCATCTTCATCGCTGGAATTTAACCAGTATTGATAGAATTTATATGGCGAGGTACGCTTGGAATCCAGCCATATATTGCCACCTTCACTTTTCCCAAATTTTGAACCATCTGATTTGGTAATCAATGGGCATGTTATAGCGAATCCTTTACCATTAGCGGCACGCCTAATCAATTCGGTTCCAGTGGTGATGTTCCCCCACTGATCGCTTCCGCCCATTTGAAGGGTACAGCCCAAAGTTTGAAATAAATGTAGAAAATCATAGCCTTGCACTAATTGATAGCTGAATTCTGTAAAACTCATTCCCTGCTTGCTTTCTGAAACGATTCTATTTTTCACTGAATCTTTCGCCATCATATAATTAACGGATATGTGCTTCCCAATATCACGAATAAATTCTAAAAACGAAAGGTCTTTCATCCAATCGTAATTATTGACCATCAAAGCGGCATTGGGGTCCTGGGTGTCAAAGTCTAAGAAATGAGCCAATTGTTTTTTAATGGCAACTTGGTTGTGGCGAAGTGTGAGTTCGTCTAATAAATTACGTTCAACAGATTTCCCTGAAGGATCCCCAATCATCCCTGTAGCGCCGCCAACCAATGCCACGGGTTTATGCCCGCAGCGTTGAAAATGAGCCAATAACATAATTGGAACCAAGTTTCCAATGTGTAATGAATCGGATGTTGGATCGAAGCCTATGTAGGCTACACGCATTGTTTCTAGAAGATGCGCCTCAGCGCCTGGCATATGGTCGTTTAGCATGCCGCGCCATTGTAAAACTTCTATGAAATTCTTGGTCATTTTGTGATTTTTGATACACAAAGATAAAAGATTCAGTAGGGATGAGAAAAGAAAAATCAGTAATTTCGTAACATGGTATTAGTCACAGGTGGCACCGGACTTGTTGGAAGTCATTTACTTCTGAAATTAGCAGAAAAAAATCAATCTGTTCGAGCACTCTATCGAAAGGGTGCAAATCTCGAGCGAGTTAAAACTGTTTTTTCATACTATTCTAAAAATTCAAAATCACTTTACGAAAACATTGAATGGATAGAAGCAGATTTGAATGATTTACCGAACTTAACATTAGCATTCAAAGACATAACTCATGTTTACCATTGTGCAGCTTATATTTCTTTTGATCCCTCCAATTATAAAATTTTGAGAGTGGCCAACATTAAAGGAACCGCCAATATTGTGAATTTAAGCATTGCAAATAAAGTTGAAAAATTATGTTATGTAAGCAGCGTGGCTACTTTGGGTTACGATGCTGATTTAATAACGGAAGAAACGCAATGGGAGGGCAATCAAAACCAAAGCGTGTACGCCATATCAAAATACGGAGCAGAAATGGAAGTCTGGAGGGCTTCTCAAGAAGGGGTAGCGGCCGTGATTGTAAATCCTGGTGTGATTCTTGGGCCAGGTTTCTTGAATTCTGGCAGTGGGCTGTTGTTTAAATTAGCAGGGAAGAAACAACGCTATTTTACAAATGGAAGAACAGGCTATGTTTCCGTTAATGATGTTACCAAAGCGATGCTAGATTTAATGGACTCCGACATTAAAAATCAGCGTTACATTTTGGTGGCTGAAAACCTAACTTATAAAGAGATTCTCACTACCGTTGCTAAAAGTATGCAGATAGCACCCCCTACAAAACTGGCTTCCCAACGTATGCTACAGTTCGCATTGGTTTTCGATTGGGTGCAGTCTAAATTATTAGGAAGAAAAAGACGGCTGAGTAAAGCCGTGTGCCGTGCTCTTACAAGGGACTGTAAATTCAGTTCTGAAAAAATAAAAACAGACTTAAAATCTTTCAAATTCACGCCTATTTCCGAGGCAACTCAACAAGTGGTTCAATATTTTTTTTGACTTGGTTTTGATTATATATTCGATTTTTTTTCCTTGTTTTAGTCAAAGAGTCCCTTTTTAATTTTCTTAAAGAGTCTGCCACGTTATTTTGAATTTCAATACGCTTTTGAATGCCCTGTTTTTTAGCGTCAAGTTTTTCTTTAACGTGTTGGTAAATTAAACTGTATTGATCAATATTGCGTGTGTAATAAGCATTGCTGTTTTCAAATTGTGTTGAATCAATATTGTGTTTTTCAAAAACATAACCCAACGGGTTTTTGAGCCGGTCTTCTAATATTTTTTTATTGGCGCCTTGAGCAGAATTTAAAATCATAAAATCACTTAAAATTTCTACCATTTGATCTTCAGGAATCAAATCTACAGGAGCTTCATAGGCCTTTTTGTTACAAGATTGCATAATAAGTAAAAATGCTAAAAAATGGAGAATTCTCATCGTTTGAATGTAAGGCGCATGGCCGAATTTTTATTTGTAAATTTAGAATTATGATAGACTAAATTACCATTTAGAATGGTATGGGTAATCCTAGACTTAAAAGTGACCCCCTCAAAAGGCGACCAGCCACACTTATATAAAATATTCTCTGGAGTAACGGTCCACGGGTTGTGCGGGTCTACTAAAATTAAATCTGCAAAATAGCCTTCACGAACAAAGCCTCTTTTTTCAATTTGAAATAAAATGGCGGGATTATGCGACATTTTCTCTACCAGCTTTTCAATTGAAATTTTACCTTTGTGATAGGCTTCCATCAGTGCAACTACCGCATGTTGAACCAAAGGCCCGCCTGAAGGGGCTTTGGTATATGGATTCGCTTTTTCATCCTTGGTATGAGGGGCGTGATCTGTGGCAATGACATCAATTCTATCGTCCAATAGAGCCTCCCACAAGGCTTCTCGGTCTTTGGTTGTTTTCACAGCTGGATTCCATTTGATAAAGGTTCCCTTTTTGTCGTAATCTTCATCTGAGAACCAAAGGTGATGGATGCAAACCTCTGCAGTAATTTTTTTCTTTTCCAGTGGTTTTTTATTGGAAAATAATGCTGTTTCTTTGGCTGTAGACAAGTGAAAAATATGCAATCTAGCGCCTGTTTTTTTTGCCAATTCAATGGCTTTTGAAGACGACAAATAACATGCTTCTTCACTTCTTATTACGGGATGAAATTTAACGGGAATGTTGTCTCCGTATTCGTCCTTGAATTTTTTGGTATTGGCACGAATGGTATCCTCATCTTCACAATGCACAGCGATTAGCAAATCTGTACTAGCAAATATCTTTTCTAAAACCTCTGGATTGTCAACCAACATATTTCCTGTTGAGGAGCCCAGAAAAAGCTTAAGTGCTGCAACATTATTTGAATCAATTTTAAGAATTTCATCTAAATTATCATTAGTACCTCCAAACATAAAAGAATAGTTGGCATATGAAGTTTTTGAGGCCTTCTTGAATTTTTCTTCAAGCTTTTCAATAGTCGTGGCTTGCGGTTTGGTGTTAGGCATCTCTATAAAAGAAGTAATACCACCGGCAATGGCCGCTCTTGATTCTGTTTCAATATTCGCTTTGTGGGTCAAACCAGGCTCTCTAAAGTGAACTTGGTCGTCAATCATGCCTGGCAACAAGAATTTATTTTCAGCATCAATGACCAGGGTATCAGCGTTTTTTGAACTTATTGACGGTGCAATTTCTTTGATTTTTTGACCTTCAATTAACAAGTCACCCTCCAAGACCGTCCCCTGGTTTACAATGCGTGCATTTTTAATTAATATCGATGATTCTTGCATTTATAATTTGCCTAAAATTTGTTGAGCGCGCAGTATCAAAACTCCTTTTATTGCTTCTGATATGATGCCTTTTGTGAGTTTAGATGTGCCTTTAACTCGGTCTGTAAAGATAATAGGTATTTCTTTGATTTTAAATTTTTTATGAAATGCTTTGTATTTCATTTCAATTTGAAACGCATACCCTACAAACCTAATATGATCCAAATCCAAGGATTCCAAAACCGTTCTTTTATAGCAAACAAACCCAGCGGTTGAATCTTTAACTGGCATGCCCGTAATAATACGTACATACAAAGACGCGAAGTATGACAGTAAAATCCTTGATAGCGGCCAATTCACAACATTGATGCCATTTTTGTAGCGAGACCCAATGGCAAGATCAACTCCCTGTTCTGTACAAGATTTGTAAAGTTTAATCAAAGAATTGGGGTCATGCGAAAAGTCGGCGTCCATTTCAAAAATATATTTATAATCGCGTTCTAATCCCCATTTAAATCCCGCTATATAGGCCTTGCCCAAACCGGATTTAGATTGCCGCTTTAGTAGAAATAATTTATTTGAAAAATCGCTTTGAAAGCTGCAAACCTTATCTGCTGTTTTATCAGGAGAATTATCATCTACTACTAAAATATGAACCTGCGGATGCAACAAAAATACCGCCCGCAAAAGTGCTTCGATATTTTCGATTTCATTATAGGTAGGAATGATAATAAGTGTGTTCTTCATAAATATTGTATGGCAAGCAAAAATAAGCTATTTATATGAGTCTAATAATACAAAATTTCTTGTTAATTTTGTATATGCTTAGAGAGGTTATATCAAATGACGGTTATGTATTGTGTGGACTGCTGAGCCTCATACTGTTGTTAATTGTGAAAACACTTCACTCAAGACGTTTGATTGATTTTTTAGGATTCTTGGGAAATTCTAATTATTTGCAAATATATTTGAAAGGTCACTCTTTTTTGGACAGTTTTGACGCCATTTTATTCTTTAATTTTTGTTTAAACAGCACTGCATTTGGTTATATTGCCCACGTCGCTTTGGTCGGAAATATTGCAATGAATAGCAGCGTATTTTTTATATCTTTTGGATTGATTGCATTGGGATTCCTCTTGAAAATTGGAGTTGAACTTCTAATTGGATTTGTTTTTGACTTGTATAAACCCTTAAATGTTTTAACATTCCAACAAATCAGCAGTATCAACTTTGTTGGCATTTTACTACTTCCTTTAAATGCCCTCCTAGTATTTTATTTGAACTTTGAGAAATCTGCAGTGCTAATTGGAGTACTTTTAGTGTTATTTGTTTTGATCTTGGGGATGGTGAAGACCATTCAATCCAATCTAAAGCTCATTTTAAGTAATTTCTTGTATTTTATTTTATATATTTGCACCCTGGAATTTGGACCATGTGTTATTATTTATAACTATTTAAATAAGTCAAATTATCTATAGAGCACCCATTATATGAAAGTAAAAACCATTTTAGTTTCACAACCCGAACCAAAGATTGAAAACTCACCTTACTTTGACCTTCAACAAACTCAAAAAGTAAAAATTGATTTTCGTCCATTTATCCATGTTGAAAACGTTACAGCAAAGGAAATTAGACTGCAAAAGGTAGATTTCTCTAAGTTTTCTGCCATTATATTAACCAGCAGAAATGCCGTTGATCACTTTTTTAGAGTGGCTGAATCCATGCGTTTTAAAGTTCCAGACTCAATGAAGTATTTCTGTCAGTCTGAGGCTGTCGCCTACTATTTACAAAAATATGTGGTTTACAGAAAGCGTAAAATTTATGTAGGAAAGCGCACCTTTGCAGAGCTTCTTCTAGTAATTAATAAGTACAAGAACGAATCTTTCTTACTGCCTTCTTCTGACAAACTTAAGCCTTCAGTTCCTATGGCTTTAGATGAATTAGGCCTTAACTGGAAACAAGCCGTTTTTTACAAAACAGTCATAAGTGATTTGTCGGACTTGGCCAATGTTTATTATGATATTTTGGTATTTTTCAGTCCGTCTGGAATTGACTCTTTATTTCATAATTTCCCCGATTTTAAACAAAATGATACTCGCATTGCTGTTTTTGGAAACACCACTGTTAAAGCAGTCGAAAATAAAGGGCTACGTGTGGATATTTCAGCACCCAGTAAAGACACACCTTCTATGAGCATGGCGCTTGAGCGGTACATAAAAAAAATGAACAAAAAGTAGTTCGTTTCCTATCCCTCTTCAAAAAAAATCTATTTTTTATTCAATCCTGAATATCGTATATTTAATCAAATTTTTTAAACAATGAAATCTAAGATTTTCTTTTTAATTGTAACAGTTTTTGCTTTCAGTTGTAGTAATGAATCCGTTGATTCTTCTGTAGCAGAGAACAACGCGAGTGATTTCTTTCCAAATAACGCCAATAACTACTGGAAATATGTAGTCGACAGTAACAGTGAAGACCTGCCCGATATGAACTTTGCAGCCCTGGATTCGGTTTATGTTGCTGAATCTTCTGATAATTCTATTTCATTGGCGGCCAATAATGATACCTCGGCCAATGGGAGGATGAATATGATTTTAACGTCTGGCACCTTGTATAAAACCGATAATACGCTGGCATTGGATGGAAATATTGATCTTACTGAAAATCTTGCCGATTTAGGGTTCGCCGACAGCTTTAGCTTGACAGGACTGACTCTCTATGATTTAGAAGCTTCCAACGAAAGTATTATGTTTACAGAAACTGGTACATTTTCAAATTCAATTCCTATTCAAGATACCGAGGTACCGGTTGATGTTAATTTTGAAATCCAAACTAAAAAATTAAATTTTTACGATTCTAAAATACTTAACCAAATAAATTACAGCAATGTTTTTGAGGGTGAACTAAGAATTTCGCTTGAAATCAATGCCACAATTTCTCTGTTGGGCTTCCCTCAAACCGTTGCCTTCTTAGATTCTCAAGACATCCTTTACATAAGGTATTACTTCGCAGAATCTATTGGGATGGTAAACGCTGAAGCGTCTCAGGGCTTCGCTTTGTCTGATGAATTGACAACTTTATTAACTCTCGCCAATATTGGATTGGAAATTCCATCTAGTATCAACATTTCAAGTTCAGAAGTGTTGAGTGATTATGCATTGGAATAACAATGGCTTACTTAAAAACTAGTAGCATAAAAACGGCGTAAAGCAGCACTAGAAAAAAGCCTTCTTTGAATTGTAATTTATGGCGCTTTTTCACTAAAATCAATGGCAAGATAACCGCTGCAAATACCAACATCCAGAGCACATCTCTTGAAAGAATTTGAGCATCTTCAATAGGAATGCTGTCTACCATTGCGGTCAAACCTAAAACGGACCCAATATTGAAAATATTAGAGCCAATAAGATTCCCTAATGACAGAGCTTTTTCTTTTTTTAGGACTGCAATAATCGATGCCGACAGTTCTGGAATACTGGTGCCCAGTGCAACCAAAGAAACTGAAATAACAGCTTCACTAACCCCCATTTGTTCGGCTAATACAATAGCGCCATCCACCAACCAATCCGCGCCATAATACAAGGCCGCACCTCCAAAGGCAACCCAAATAATTATTTTAAAATAGGAAACTTCAGACAAAGTATCCATTTCTGAATCTGTTTCTAAATTGGTGAGTAGCGATCGTTTGATGAGCAAAACAATAAAAACCAACAGTGCAATGAATAAAATCGTGCCTTCAAAAGAAGTCAATTGCTGGTCATTTTGCATGAAGGCATACACCAGCAAAGAGAAAATGAGCAAGGAGGGCCAATTAAATTTATAAAAAGAAGGATCGACTTCAATAGTTGTACAGATGGCAGTAATGCCTAAAACAAGTCCAATATTAGCAATATTTGAACCAATGACATTGTTAATTGAGATAGCAGGCGCTCCTTGAAGGGCAGCATTTAAACTAACCAAAAGTTCAGGGAAAGAAGTTGCAAAAGACACAACGGTTAGGCCAATAACCATTTTGGAAAGGTTAAGTTTAAACGATAGCCCCACAGAAGCACGTACTAGATATTCCCCTCCAATGACCAGAAGTAAAAATCCTAAGAGCATAAAAACAACCTCCATTTTGAATATTTTTAACGAATATAGTTTAAGATTTAAAAATAGCTGAATATATCCAAAAGAAATTCTATTTTTGAGGTATGAAATTAGTTTTCAAATACCTGGCCAGCTTAAATAAAATGTTTCTGCCCAGTTACACAAAACGCCGACTGGATTTAAGCAATGCCACTAAGTTGCAGTTGGTCCTCATAGAATGGCGCACTTTTGTGACCCTGAGAGCTCTGGATTAATTTTTAGTGACTAATGCATTTATGGCCACTCAAATATTCAGGTTAGAGAAATACAACGATTTTATATGCTTGTACAGCCAATGTTCAAGCACCCAAGCACGGTTTTGTTTGAGCCGTGGGGGAAGTCTGGATAGCCTCATGATTGAAAACACCCAAATAATTACCAACCTCAGCCCGATTTCCCCTCAAAAAACATATCCATCTTCTATACTGTTTCCCTTTGCCAATAGAATAAAAGACGGGAAATACAATTTTAACAATAAAAATTACGTATTTGATTGCAACGAGGCAGCAGCCAAAAATGCCCTTCATGGTTTGGTATACAACAAAACTTTCAATTGTACAGCTCACAAATTGACATCTGAATTTGCCTGTCTCCAATTGAGCTATGAAACCGAGAAACTTGACGACAGTTTTCCATTTTTGTACCGCATTGACCTGCACTACAAATTAACAAAAAACGGCTTATCACTAGAAATTACTGTGTTGAACACTGGTGAAAATAAATTTCCTTTCACCTTGGGCTGGCATCCCTACTTCAAAACGTCTGATTTAAATCAAAGTGCACTGTGTTTTTCCAGTACTCAAAAATTGGTAACAGATGCAAGAAATATTACCACTGGCGTAGTCAGCTGTGATTTAAAAGTGCCTTATGACTTAAAGGGCGTTGCACTTGATGATACTTACATTTTACAGACGCCTGTGGTTGAATTTATAACCCCAGAATACGATTTGAAACTGACGGTATCTGAAGCCGAAACTTATTTACAACTCTACACCCCACCAACTGTTAATGCCATTGCAATTGAACCCATGACTGGGGTTTCTAACAGCTTTAACAACAAGATTGGGTTAAAAGAACTCCACCCAAAAGAAACCTTTCAAATTTACTGTTGTATAGAAGTAAAGTTAAAAAATAATAGAAACTAAACCCCACTAACAACTAGGCCAAGCCTTAGGGCGCTGATTTTAAAAACGGAACTGAATATGACAGCTTCTTAAAGCGTGAAGAAAAATTAATGCGAAGCGGTTTGAACTAGATTTAAACTATATTTTGTTTTGTCAAATCCAAACATCATTATCTGCGGTTAAATCTACTATAGAAGTTCCAGTGTTAATTACACCTTTCGGCTCAATAATCAATACCTTTGCTTCCTTTTTAGCAAAGGGTTTATGATCTTTTCCCTTTGAGATAATAATCATTTCTCCAGCATTAATTGTTTGAATTGTATTGTCAATTTCGATAAAGATAGTACCTTCTATAACAATAAACGCCTCGTCAGTGTCCAGATGATTATGTTTTATAAATTCATTTTTGAACTTAGTTAACTTAAATTGATAATCATTTAATTCGGCAATTACTTTTGGACTCCAATAATTCGAAATTTTTTTAAACTTTTCTTTAAAATTAATTTTTTTATTTTTCACAATAATTGATTTTTTGAAAAATAAATATAATTATTAAATTAAACATAAAAGATAGAGAATTAGTTACTATGAATCAATTCTCTGATTTTGTGACCAAGAGTTTCAAAAGTTTGAACTTTAGAATATAATTTAAAAAATTATTTAGTTTAAACTGTTTGGCAAATAATCCAAAAACTAACTTATTTTAATGCGTAGCTTCCCCCGCTCCAGCAGGAATTCTGATTTGCTCTACTATGTCTTGAACATTTTTAGGAGGCTCTGGAGTAAACCTCATAACTGTAATGGACACTATAAAATTTAATAGCATAGCCACACTACCAAAACCTTCAGGAGAAATACCAAACCACCACTCACTTTTACTGGGAAGAACGTCGTCAAACCAACCTAGTTTATATTTGAGCATATAATACAACATTGTTAAAATACCAACTATCATACCGACTATAGCACCCTCTTTATTCATTCGTTTATAAAATATTCCCAAGATAATGGCTGGGAAAAATGACGCTGCTGCCAAACCAAATGCTAAAGCTACCGTTGCGGCAACAAATCCTGGAGGGTTGATTCCAAAATAACCTGCGATACATACTGCTATTATTGAAGACAATCGTGCTGCTACTAATTCGTTTTTTTCAGAAATTTTTGGATTGAATATTTTCTTGATTAAGTCATGAGAAACTGAAGCAGAAATAACCAATAATAATCCCGCTGCAGTTGATAATGCAGCTGCTAATGCACCTGCTGCAACCAAAGCAATTACCCAATTAGGTAATTCTGCGATTTCAGGGTTTGCCAAAACCATAATGTCATTATCGACGACCAATTCATTTTGATTTTTATCTGCCAAATACTGAATTAAGCCGTCGTGATTTTTGTCTGCAAATTTAATCAGCCCGGTGGTTTCCCATTTTTTAAACCATTCTGGTGCTCTGTTATACGGCTGATTAGAAAGCGTTTCAATCATATTTGTTCGCGCAAATGCCGCTACTGCAGGCGCTGTAGAGTATAAAATTACAATAAGTAATAAAGCGATACCGGCGGATTTACGAGCATCCTTGACGCGTTTAACCGTAAAGAAACGCACAATGACATGTGGCAGTCCCGCCGTACCTACCATCAAAGCTAATGTGATTGCAAAAACATCTACCAAAGACTTAGTGCCTTCTGTATATTCGTTAAACCCTAAATCGGTACTTAGACCGTCTAATTTATCCAACAAGAAAGTACCTGATTCGTTTGCTACTTCACTACCAAAACCTAATTGTGGAATTGGATTGCCTGTCATTTGAATTGATATGAATATAGCAGGAACCATAAACGCAAAAATCAAGACACAATATTGGGCAACTTGTGTATAGGTTATGCCTTTCATACCTCCGAGCACCGCATAAAACAATACAATCAACATTCCGATAATTACGCCTGTGTTTATATCAACTTCCAAAAATCGTGAAAAGACCAATCCTACTCCTCGCATCTGACCAGCTACATACGTAAAAGAAACTAAAAGCGCACATATAACACCTACAAAACGAGCTGTATTAGAATAATAACGATCTCCAATAAAATCAGGAACGGTGAATTTTCCAAATTTTCTTAAATAAGGCGCCAGTAACAGAGCAAGTAAAACATAACCACCTGTCCAACCCATTAAATATACGGCGCCATCATAGCCTGCAAATGAAATAATCCCTGCCATAGAAATAAAAGAGGCTGCACTCATCCAATCGGCTGCTGTAGCCATACCATTAGCAAGTGGTGATACACCTCCTCCAGCTACATAAAATTCTTTTGTGGAGCCTGCTCGAGACCATATCGCGATACCTATATAAAGCGTAAAAGTCGTGCCTACTAAAATATAAGTCCAAAACTGAACGGAGAGCTCCTTAACTAACAAAAAACTATTTATCATAACCATATTTTTTATCCAGCTTATTCATTAGTCTGACATAAATAAAAATCAATATAACAAACACATACATAGATCCTTGTTGTGCAAACCAAAATCCAATTTTGAACCCACCAAATTTAAATTCATTGAGAAAATTTTTAAAAATTATTCCTGCACCAAACGATACAAGGAACCATACGAATAATAAGATAAATAAGTATCTAATATTGTCCTTCCAGTAGGCTTTTGACTTATTTTTAACCATGATATTTAGTTTTTTTTGTAGTTATAAATAGATTGATTTATATAATTGAATAACTTAGATGAATTTACTTTTAAAAACTCCAAAACCAAAGCATGCGATATAAAAAAAACAGGCAAGCGGAAGAACAAATGAAATATTTACTTCGGGAACACCTAAGATTTGTACGTCTTTCACACCGCTTCCCCCAATATCAATAATTAGGCCTTGAAGTTTTGGTAATAAAGCGCTACCCACAATAGCCATTACCAATCCTGCAGACCCAATTTTAGATTGTTCTTCAGTTAAATTTTCAAGAGCAATACCATAAATAGTTGGGAACATTAATGACATACAAAACGAAACACCAACAAGGCTATAAAGTCCTTCAATGCCAGTCATGAAAATTGCCCCAAAAACAAATACCATTGCCAATAATGAAAAATACATTAAGAGTTTACCGGAACTCACAAATCGCAACAAATAAGTTCCAATAGCGCGACCAATGGTAAATAATATAAATGCTGACATTTGATAATAGCTAGTGGTTACACTGTTTATATCAATAGCTTCTGCATATTGGTAAATATATGTCCAACACATAATCATCGCACCTACATTTAAAAATTGTGCTAAAACCCCTAGAAAATAATTTCTGTCTTTTAATAAAATTGAAAAGGTACTTCTGATACTAGGTAGCCCACCTTGATCTTTAAAATGTGGCATTTTAATAGTTGCAAACAATACAAAAACAAGAATAATCAGCAAGCCTAAAGCCACGTATGGATCCCGAATAACTAATAAATCGGATGTTTTGATTAAGATTTTTGAAGCTTCATCCAAAGAACTAAAATCAGTAATATCGTCTGATTGTAGATTTTTAAGAACAAATTGCTGAGCCACGACTAATCCTAAAATAAGTCCGACAGGATTAAATGCTTGCGCTAAATTTAGACGTTGGGTAGCGGTTTCTTTAGCGCCTAAAGCCAAAATATATGGATTTGCTGCTGTTTCTAAAAAAGCAAGTCCAAAAGTTAAAACATAAAGCCCTAAACAGAAAAACCAAAACTTTTCGCTCATCGCAGCAGGGTAAAATAATAAAGCTCCCACTGCATACAACCCTAATCCAATCAAAATACAACTTTTATATGAATATTTTCTCATCAAAATAGCCGCCGGCAGTGCCATGCAAAAATAACCTCCGTAAAAAGCCATTTGTATCCATGCTGCCTGGGAATTAGAAAGTTCCAAAACCTTTTTAAAGGCTTGCACCATTGGGTCTGTTACAGCATTGGCAAATCCCCAAAGTACAAACAGGGAAGTTACAAGAATAAAAGGTACCAGTACTTTTATTGATACCACAGGCGGTTTAATAGTCTTATTCATGACAAAATATATTTTAACTGACTTATATTAAGATTCTTATTTATGTTCAATAATATTTGTAAATTATTATTCTAATGTTAAGGAAAAAGGCCTGGAAGATTCTGAAACACCAAATTCTTTGTTAGGTTTTGCATTCATTTCAAAAAGTAAGTATCCGCCTTTTGTAATATCACTATAATCAATCCACGTCTTGTTATAATTCTTTTTATTGAGTTTTAAAGATTGTATGTAGTGATTTTCGTCCGAGTTATTGTCTGCCTCTATTGTAAATATATTTCCGTTCTGAAAACGCATTGTGACCTTATCAAAAAGGGGGCTTCCTAATACATACTGAGAAACACCTGGTGTCACAGGATAAAAACCTAAGGCACTAAAAACATACCAAGCAGAGGTTTGTCCATTGTCTTCATCTCCGCAATAACCATCAGGAGTGGGGGAGTATAGTTTTTTCATTACCTCCCTAACTTTATGTTGTGCTTTCCAAGGTTGCTTGGCATGATTGTACAAGTAAATCATATGCTGTATTGGCTGATTTCCATGCGCATAATTTCCCATATTTACAATTTGCATTTCTCTAATTTCGTGAATGGTAAACCCATAGTATGAATCATCGAACTTTGGGGGCATGGTAAAGACGTTGTCTAACTTTTTTGTAAATTCTAAATCCCCTCCCATTAAGTCAATAAGCCCTTGAACATCATGAAAAACCGACCAAGAATAGTGTAAGCTATTACCTTCGGTAAATGCATCCCCCCATTTTAATGGGTTAAAAGGTGACTGAAAAGTTCCGTCTTCATTTTTGCCTCGCATCCATTTGGATTCTGGATCGAAAAGCTTTTTATAATTTCTAGATTGTTTATAAAATCGTTTTGAAACTTCTGGCTTGTTCATTTTTTCTGCCATTGCAGCTATTGTAAAGTCTGCATAGGCATACTCGAGTGTACGCGCAGCATTTTCATTGATACCAACATTATAGGGCACGTAGCCTAGTTTATTATAATAATTTACACCTTCTCTTCCAACAGATTTAAAAGGTCGGCCTTCGTTAATATTTGCATTTTTTAAAACCGCTTCTAATAAAGTTTCTGCATCTTTTTCTTTAACATTTCCTTTGAGATACGCATCTGCTATTATAGGAGCAGAATTGGATCCAACCATACAATCACGGTGACCAGGACTTGCCCATTCTGGTAACCAACCAGATTCTTTATAAGTGTTAGCTAAGCCTTCCATTATTTGGCTGTTCAGCTCTGGATACATAAGATTGAAAAATGGAAAGACAGCTCTAAATGTGTCCCAAAATCCGTTATCTGTAAACATGTATCCGGGCAAAACTTTACCATTGTAGGGGCTATAGTGTAAAACTTCATTTGATTTATCTAACTCATAAAATTTTCTGGGAAATAATAATAAACGATATAGACAGGAATAAAAGGTACGAATGTTATCAATATTTTTATCCTCCACTATTATTTTTTGAAATTCATCTTCCCAAGATGCTTTGGCAGCTAACTTAACCTCATCAAAAGACTGTTTTCCAATTTCGCGATTGAGATTGAGTTCTGCTTGATCTAAACTAATAAAAGAGGATGCAACTTTTACATTCACTTCTTCCCCTAATGTTGTTTCAAAGCCAACAATAGCCCCGACATGATTAGCTTCACTTTTTAATGAGTTTTCCTTTAATTCCCAATCATCACTCCAGGTGTGCTTCCATTTAAAGTCTTTATCAAAAACTGCTACAAAATAATTATGAAAGTTTTCCGGTACTCCACCACTATTATTTCTACAATAACCAATTATTTTTCGTTCTTCCGGGATAATCTTTACCATAGAACCATTATCAAATGCATCAAGTATAATGTATGACGCTTCATTTTCTGGAAAAGTAAATCTGAATGACGAAGCTCTCTCTGTTGGAGTCACTTCTACAGTTACATCGTAATCTGCTAAATAACTTTGATAATAATACGGCTTTGATTCCTCTGCTTTGTGAGAAAACCAAGAAGCTCTTTCATCTTCTTGATACTTCATTTCACCCGTAACAGCCATAAGAGAAAAGGATGCATAGTCGTTAATCCAAGGACTTGGTTGATGTGTTTGTTTGATGCCTCTCAAGGTATTGTCATCGTACTTATAGGTCCAACCATCACCCATTTTTGCTGTTTGCGGGGTCCAAAAATTCATACCCCATGGGCGAGCAATTGCAGGATAGGTATTTCCATTTGAAAGACTAAATTTTGAGTCTGTCCCCATTAACGGATTTACAAAATCGACTAAATTTGAGAGTTCTTGATTGTTATTGTTTGAACAAGATAAAAAAGTTGTCAAAATAATAGCTTTTATAATTTTATTGAGAGTATTTATCATAATAACTTGAGATTATATAGTATATAGTATTTGTTTTTTTATTAGTTGAAATTTTGATTAGATTCAATTAGAGCAGTGGATAATTAATATGCTTTTTTGATGTATTGGCTAAATTAATACAATGAATAAATGTCTGTATACAAATTAAATAATTTCAAGATAGTTAATTATAAAAAAGGACAGTATTTCTACTGCCCCTTTTCATATTAACCAAATCAAATTAATGAAAATAAAAATTAGTATCCATCGTTTTGCTCCAAATTAGGATTTATGTCTATTTCGCTCTGAGGAATAGGAGCGAAAATTTTATCCGGAGTGGCTTGATATTCCAAAGAATTACCTGAGCTATCTGTTAAACCATTTAAATATGCAACAAAGGCTGAAGTATCATTATAGTAGCGTTGTAAATCCCAGTATCGATTGTTCTCTACAAGTAACTCCAATCTTCGCTCTTTTAAGATTGCAAGCTTGACTTCTGATTGAGTAACAGCTGTTGTAGGAGCGAGCTCTACCCTGGAACGGACTTGGTTGAGCAATACTACAGCTTCTGCAGTATTTCCAATATTATTGAGTGCCTCTGCTCTTAATAAAATTATATCAGCTAGACGAAGGTGCATTACGTTAGAGCCTCCGAAAATTTCACCTGATCTACCCATTTTATAAATGTGAGAAATGGGTTCATTAGGACCATAACCATAGTTTGGTTCTGAAATTAATGAGCGGTCTGAAACAGTTATGGTACTGGAATATTTTCTTACCTCATCTCCCATTTCATCAAAAGCGGCCATTAGGTCTGTAGAACATGTGTTAAATCTGTGATATGATACAGTCCAACTAGAGCCAATCTTGGTTGGGTCGTCGTACTGGGAAAAATCTCCAGGAGGCAACATCTGTACTGAAGCGTATGTTGCAATATTAGTGTTGTTTGCTACATGTACCGTTTCAAATATAGATTCTCTGTTATACTTGTGTTGATCATCAAATAAATGTTCATAAACCGGGAGCAAATCATACACTCCACTATTAATAACTTCACCTGCATATTCTGCGCATTTAGCGTAGTCACCAATTTCAGCATAAACCTTAGCTAAGATTGATTGAGCTCCCCCTTTGGTACCTCTAGCTCTTGTTTCGAAATTGGATGGATATTCTTCAGGTAGAAGGCTCTCTGCCATGAGCATATCCTCTATAACTTGAGCGTAGACTTCTGATTGTGGACTTTTGGCTTTGAAGATATCACTATCGTTATTTGATAACTGAATTGGAACGGATCCAAAAACTCTAGCTAAATGAAAATAACAAAAACCTCTTATAAAATAGGCCTGTCCCAGTACTATGTTTTTTTCCGCTTCAGAAAAATCAGGATCTTGGATGCTTGGAACATTATCTAAAACAGAGTTAGCCTCCCCAATGAATTTGTAATTTTCATTCCAAGCATAGGGGTGAGGTTCATTAGATGAAGCTCGAGAAATGTGAAGTTGTGCATTAATAAAATCTGCCACAAAACCCGCATGTGTATTATCAGCTCTCATATCACTCCATACAGAGTGCGTCCATTTGTAATAACCTGTAAAAGTCTCTGTCATTTTACCATATATTCCGCCAATAGCAGCTTCTGCATCTGCTTGAGTATTGTAGTAACCTTCAGCAGACAGTTCGTTCAAAGGATCTTTTTCAAGTATGTCCTCTGAACACGAGTTAAGAAATGTTAGTATTGTAGCTAACATTAGGGTTACACTTAATACATTTTTCATTGTTTTATTATTTTTTTTTGTTTCTGTGAAATTTTTCATTTTGTATAATTTTAAAATTCAACATTAAGTCCTACTGAAAATGTTTTTGCTTGAGGAAATGTTCCATAGTCAACTCCCTGAGTTGTAGCAGTTTGGTCTACACCAGCTAATGCTCTATTAACCTCTGGAGAATAACCAGTATAATCTGTAAAAGTAAACCAGTTTTTCAAGTTTGCATAAAGTCTAAGGCCAGAAACATTTAATGCATCTAATACATTTTTTTCGAAATTATATGACAAACTAATATCTCTGATTCTTAGGAAAGATCCGTCTTCGACCCAACGAGAATTTATATCAGCATTTCCATTCTCATCAACTAGAGTTGCCCTTGGAACATCTGTGATGTCACCAGGATTTCTCCAACGCCTTACAATATCAGCTGATTGATTTTCAAAAAATCTCATAGCCTGAAGGTTTTGTTTACCTGTATTGTAAATTTCATTTCCAGAAACACCATCTATGACTACATTCAAATCCCAATTTTTATAGCTGAACTCATTTACGAAACCATAAGTGAAGTCTGGCATAGGATTTCCAATAACTTGTTTATCTTCTGGAGTAATACCAGCGACGCCATCATTGTCTGTAAATATTAAATCTCCCGTTTGAGGATCAACACCCTCACTATTGTACCCCCAAAAACTACCTATGGGCAAACCATTCCTAGTTATATTTAAGTTACCACCTAAATTTTGTAAAAAAGTAGTAAATATGGTAGCATTTTCAGGAATATCCATAACCACATTATCATTAAAAGATATGTTGAATGATGAATTCCAACTAAAGTCAGCTTCATCAATTATATAAGCATCTATAGCTAACTCAAATCCGGTATTTTCAATATAACCATCTAGGTTAACAATTTGCGTAGCGAAGCCAGAGCTTACAGGTAAATTCAATGGGAAAATCATATTGTTAGTCTTTTTGTTATAGTAATCGGCTGAAACATAAACACTGTTATCAAGTAAAGAAAAATCTAAACCAACATTAAATTGTTCTGAGGTCTCCCATTGTAAATCATTATTTCCTCTTTGCGAACTTGGTATTACACCTGGAGAAACAACACCATCATCTGAAGCATAATCAAAAACTCCTAATATATTGGCATAATCATTTAAACCGCTTGGTAAGTTTCCTGTTTCTCCATATCCAGCTCTAAGCTTTAAATTTTTCACAAAATCAACATTCTGCATAAAGGATTCATTAGATATATTCCAACCAGCTGAAAATGTTGAAAAAGTTCCCCATCTATTGTCAGAAGCAATTCTAGAAGACCCATCTGTTCTTATAGATGTCGTAATTGAATATTTGTCATCATAAGTATAATTCGCTCTCGCAAAGTATGACTGCAGAGACCAAGAACCTGCATATGATGTATTCAAAAGATCTACAGATGCTGTATTAAATGTATTAACACTTTCAGAAGCAAAGTCCCTTTTTATCTGACTGCTAGTAATTATATTTTCTTCTGAAGTACTATTTCCAACTACTACACCTAATTTATGCTTATCAAACGTACCGTTATAACTCAAGGTATTGTCAAATATATATCGCGCTCGCTCTCCATTATCAAGTTGCCCTTCTCCACCATAAGCATTTACAATTGATGAAACTGTGGGGTCTCTAAATCTTGTGAAACGATTATTATTCAAAGTTATCCCTAATTGTGTTTTAAAAGTTAGGTTGTAAGGTAACTTGACAGAAAAATTTGCATCTGCCACAATATCACTTATAACATCTAAATTATCATCACTGTATATGTAACTTAGCGGATTTTCTAATCCAAATCCACCACCAGCTGAAACTGTGTAGAAACCATTTTCATCGTAAATTGGTTGGAAAGAAGGTGTCTGCAGTGCTGAGGATATTGCGCCTCCAAATTTAGCCCCCTGATCATCAGGAATACCTTTGACATTTGATCTAGTGTAATTAAAGTGTGTGCCGAAGGAAAGCCAATCATTTATCTTCTGATCTAAATTAATAGATAATGAGTACCTTTTGTTCTCAGATGTTATTACTATTCCTTCTTGATTTAAAACTCCTAATCCTACGAAAAAAGATCCATTTTCTCCTCCTCCGGATACTGATAAATTAACCCCAGACTGTTGCGCATTATCATAGATTAAATCTTGCCAGTCATTGTTAGTGGATAATAATTCATCACTGAATGTAAGATTTGGATTTAAGTCCGTAAAATAATCCACCAATTGAGTGTTGTTCAAAAGGGGGATTTTGTTAATAACTTCAGCGAAACCAGTGTAAGTGTTAAGATTTACTTTAAAATTACCTGGTTTACCTTTCTTAGTCGTTATTAAGACAACACCGTTACTAGCTCCTGCAGCTCCGTAAATACCTGCAGCAGATGCATCTTTCAACACCGTTATATCCTGGATATTGTTTGGGTCAAGAGCATTTGTGTTGTATGACACAACACCATCAATTACATACAAGGGCTGGGTATTTCCTGATAGGGAAGATATACCACGTATGAAAACTGTTGGAGAAGCACCAGGTTTTCCAGTGCCTTGAACAACGCGAACTCCAGCTGATCTGGATTGTAATAATTGACCCACATTGGTATTTGCTTTTTCAGCTGTTCCTTCCAAATCTAAAACAGAAATTGAAGATGTGATATCTCTTCTGTTTTGTTTTCCATAACCCACTAGAACAACATTATCTAAACTTGACACATCTGTTTGCATCATCACAGAAATTGGATTAGTGGAATCTGCAGCAACTTTTTGCGTGACAAAACCAATGTAAGAAATTTCTAATATGGAGTTTTCATCATTAACTTTAATTGAGAAATTTCCGTCAAAATCAGTTGTGGTACCATTGGAAGTACCTAATTCAATAACTGATGCTCCCGGAAGAGGATAACCATTATTGTCAGTAACATTTCCAGTAACAATAATTTGAACAACTTTTTGTTGATTTGATTCTTTGGATATCTGTTCTGAGAATTCCTTGGGTTTGGTTGATTTTGAAAGTATAACCACATTATCGTTTATCTCATAACTTAATTTATTTTCAAAAATTAAATTAATCACTTCGTTAAGACTGGCTCTTTTAACTGTTAAAGTTATAGTTTTCTCAAAATCATAGATTTCACTTCCAAATATAAATCGGAGTGGGGTTTGTGATTCAATTCTATCTAACACACTAATTATTTTTTCATTTTCTACTTCAAAACTTATGTCGTTTTGCGTGTAGGCTTTTGGGTAAGCAAAAGCTGAAAAAATCATAGTAAAGGACAGAAATAAAGAAATCTTCTTAAATCTCAAAAAAGTATGGATGTTTTTCTTCTTGTTCTTTGGTGTTTCAATTTTAAAATTCATAATTTTAACATCATTTAGTTAGTAATTTATTGCTATTTCGGTATTTATTATTCTATTTGTTGATACGGGTTTTTGTTTGTTCAAAAGCCCGTTTTCAATTAATTATTATTTTGTTATTGAGTATTTGGTATTCAATTTTGTAAATTTCAACTAGATAATCTAAAACATCTTCAATTGATTCTTCATCACTTAATATTGTAGCATTGATAAACATGTCGTTTAATTTTTTGTTGCTATTAATGATTATGACGTCGTAAATTCTTTCTAGTTTGGTAATTAAGTTATTTATATTCTCATTCCTAAATATAATTCTTCCATCTATCCATGAAGTATAAAGCACAGTATTTACTTTAGAAATTTCGATTTCTCCTTGAGCATAATCTAATTTTGCTTTATCCCCTGGTTTGATAACAACTACACCGCTGTTGTTCAAAATATTTTTCACTCCTAAGCTACCCTCGGCTAAAATGATTTCAGAGAAATTATCTTCCTCGTAATTTTTTAAATTAAATCTTGTGCCATAAACTTCAACAGAAGTCCCCGTAGAGTATACATTGAATGCATCTATTGAATCTTTAGCTACATCAAAAAAAGCTTCTCCAGAGACAAAAACTTCTCTATTCAGACCTTTAATAAAACTTACTGGAAATGTAAAAGAAGAGCCTGAATTTAAATGAACAACGGTTCCATCTGAAAGATTTAATTTAAAACGCTTACCGTAAGGAACATTGATTGTGTTTTTGACTAATGTCCTTGAAATAGTATCTTTTTGATATACAAGGGTGTTGATTTTTGAACTTACCAGACCCTCAAGTTTATCAGCTTCAATAGTATCATGGTCTAAAACAATTTTGTCTCCTTTGGATGTCGTTAAGACAATATTTTTGGACTCAATATCAATTTTATCTTGATTTAAGTAAAATACCACCCCGATAAATAAAGCAATCATTGCAGCAACTCCAAGTGATGCGCGCTTGCGAGTTCTAATCATTGATTTTTTTTCTTGCTGTTTGATTCTTGACTCTAAATCTTTAATTATTGATGCTTTGTCAAATTGATTCATAGATAGATTTGATAAATAATTAATACAAACGTATTCATTAAATTGGATGTAATTTTCCTCGACAACAATGAAATCTAATAAAGTTTTGAGTTCAACTAAACTACAATCGTTGTTAAAAAAATTTAATATTATATTTTGAATTTTAGTATTCATAACTATATGTATTACGATCTCAGAACCAACAACCCTTATAATGTCATTAAAAAAATTATTTAATTTTAACTTTTATTTAATAAATTGGCCAAATAATTAATGATTTCGTAAATTTATGTAGACATTAAATGTATTGTATGGCAGAGGAAAATGAAAATTTCATAAAGAGGCTCAAGAATAATGAGTCTTCAGCATGGGGAGAACTTGTCAATTTGTACGGCGATAAGTTATTTGCATACGCATTAAGCCTATGCTCTAACCATGAAATTTCGTCTGAAATAGTTCAACAAGTTTTTATTAATGTTTTTGAACGAAAAGATAAATTAAGCACCGAATACTCCTTAAAATCTTACTTATATAAATCTACATTCAATAAATTCATTGATCTTCACCGAAAAAAGAAATCAATGGCAATTCTACATGAACAATACTATTTAATGCTAGACCAATTTGCAGTAAAATCTGAGGACGATTATTTAAAAGATAGGCTTGAAATGATGAATCGTGAGATAGACAAACTTCCAAATAAAACAAAAGAAGTGTTTTATCTTAGTAAAAAAAGAGGGTTTTCTAATATTGAAATATCAGAACTACTTGACATATCTATCAAGACTGTTGAGGGACATATGACAAAAGCATTCAAACTACTTCGCACTGAAATGAAGAAAATAAAAAATTAAGTTTGTCATTTAAATCTATAATTTCAATGCAGACAAAATAATTTTTTCCATTTTTTTGTAGCCTGCCAAATTTGGGTGTACCAAATCGTTTTCTGCTGTATATTCAGGAACCTTTAATCCACCCTTGGAATCTGCCATTGAAGTATAGTAGTCAACGTATGTTAGCCCATTTTCAATACAGTAACTTCTTAAAATTGTATTTAATTTAACAATTTTTAATGCTGGTTCTAAACCAGTTGACCACAGAAAATCAATCGCTGGTAGTGTTGAACATATGTAAACAGCAATGTTATTTGCCATAGCAATTTCAGCCATTGAGAAAATATTTTCAGCCGTATTTTTTATACTTATTACTCCTGTATTCCCAGCTAGATCATTTGTGCCAGCCATGATAACAACAGCTTTTGGTTTTAAATTAACTACATCAGATTTAAATCGTATTAGCATTTGTGGAGAAGTTTGACCTCCAATACCACGGTTAATAAATGGATTTTCAATAAAAAAACTTGGATTAAAATTACTCCATTGCTGAGTAATTGAATTACCCATAAACACTATCCGACTCGGGTCAGTAATTTTTTTTAATTTTTCATTACTATCCTTGTAAAAATTCATATTTGACCAGTCCATTAATGTTCCGCCTCCTGCAATTGCAATTTCAGGGGCTGACATTAAATCATCATATTTACCGGCTTGAATGATTTCTTGTGCATTCATAGCTACTGTTAGTAGTGTTAGTATTAAAGTTATAAATATCGAATTTGTTCTCATTTTTTTGATTTTGAATATATCCATTTTAAAAAGTTTTGTTCAGCGAATACATTATACCAACTACCATGGTCAACACCTTCATACAAAGTCATTTTTGGACTACCACCTGATTCTATAATAGCAGTAGCCATCCTTAATGAATGTATTGGACTTACTACGGAATCATCGGATCCGTGAAAAATCCACACTGGAGTTTTTTGAGAATATAATTTAGCCATCTGAGCTACTCCATTTCCGCATATAGGAGTAGCTGCCGCAAACATATTGGGGCGTCTACACAATATTTCAAATGTCCCCATCCCTCCCATAGATAACCCACTTACGTAGACTCTGGTTTTATCTACCTGTTTTTTTTCTATAAATTCATCCATCAATTTAATAACTAGCTTTAAGCTTTTATTAGGATTTGAACTTATTTTCACCAAAGTTTCATTCCAAGAATCAGAAAAAAAGCTTGGCCACCTGTCATTTTTCGAACACTGAGGAAAAATTACCCAAGACGGATAATTATCTCTAGCTTCTTTTTTTAAAAATAAAGCACCACCATGCGTTAATTGAGAGCTATTGTCATTACCCCTTTCTCCAGCACCGTGCAAAAACAAAAGAACGGGATATTGCTCGGACGGGTTATAGTTCTTAGGCTTTAATAATCTGTATCTAAGAGTGTCACTTTCATAAACAAATGTTGCTTTTTCATATAATTTGTAGTCTTGAGCATTTAAAGCAATTGCAAGGCAGAGAAATATTTGAATAAGATAGATTTGATTTTTCAATATAAATAAGTGTTAGTTTACAAATATATTACGTTCTAAATTTACAAAACCCCCTCTTTTATTTATACATAATTATATCTGTAATAAAATGTAGATATAATTTCTATAGATTAATTCTCCGGATTAGTGACCCAAACTTACAAAAGTTCAAACTTTTTGAATCAAATATTCAAAATAAAAACCAATCAATTCACGTATAGTTTAAGTAGTGTTAAGAAAATTTTTTTATTTCAGAAAAACTACCAACTTTATTTTTTTAAAACAATGCTATTATGAAAAAATATTTTTTCCTTTTTTTAGTAACGTCCTTTACTTTTAGTTATTCACAATTAAGTCTTCCCTTCGATTTTGAAACATCTCCAGTTTCTTCAGACTTTGTTGACTTCGGTGGCGGGACAGCTAGTGTAATTGTAAATCCACACTCTTCAGCCCTTAATTCAAGCACGAAAGTTGCCAAAATTATTAGAGACGGAGGGGAAGTGTATGCTGGAAGTAAGCTTATTTTAGAAAATTACCTTGATTTTTCATCACTCAATGGTATTTCAATGAAAGTTTTTTCGCCTGCTTCGGGAATAACTATAAAGTTCAAACTTGAAGGAGAGGGAGTCTACGAACGTGATGTTACAACCACCACGGCAAACCAATGGGAAACTCTAACCTGGGATTTTTCAGGATTGTCGTTAAACACCTACAATGAGGTGGTTTTTATGTTTGATTTTGGAAATATTGGTACAGGAGGTCCAGAGTCCACTTTCTTATTTGATGATATTACTCAAATAAACTTAGGAGATCCCGTTGATCTGCCTATTGACTTTCAAAATGAAAATATAAATTATGCTCTCACTGATTTTGGAGGAAATTCATCGCTACTAATCGAGGATTCAAATAATACTGGAAACATGATAGTTCAAACCACAAAAACAGATGGTGCCGCAACTTGGGCGGGAACCACAATGAGTACAAATGCTGGGTTCCTTAGCCCAATTCCCGTTACACAAAATAGCACAAAAATGTACGTGCATGTCTGGTCTCCAGATGCAAACATACCCATTCGCTTAAAAATTGAAGATTCAAACGATCCAACGCATTCCGTTGAAACTCAAATTTTAAATACAACAGCAAATACATGGGAGGTTTTGGAATTTGATTTTACAAACCAAGCTACAGGGACTGCAGCGTTAAATGTTAACTATACGTTTGACATGGCCTCAATCTTCTTTAATTTTGGCAGTGAAGGCACATTTCCCGAAAAAATATACTATTTTGACAATATCTCATTTGGAACACCATTACCACTTGGTTTAGATTCTGCTGTAAGTAAAAACTTTACAATTTTCCCAAATCCTTCACGAAATTTATGGTTTGTAAAAAGTCGTGAACAAATGACCAAAGTAAATATTTTTGATATGAAGGGATTTAAAGTGTTTGAGCTGAATCCAAATTCTAGGGATGCTTTTATTAATGCATCATTGCTGAGTGAAGGAATTTATTTGGCAAAAATACAATTGCTAAGTGGAGTACAGCAAACTCTCAAGCTCATAAAAAAATAATTCAAAGAAATAAATAGTCTTTCCATCGAAATCGGATTATGACAAGTCAAACGACCGATTTCAAACCCCAAAAATGAACGCTATTTTTTGCTCTATACCAATATTATTGAATTAAATTTCAAATATAAAAAAGGAGAATCAGTTCCTGTAAATCAATTCTTCGGTTTAGTAACCTAAAACTACGAAAGATTGAACTTTCTTAAAAACATGAAACTGTGTTACTAAAAAATGTCTAACACTACATAAATTAATTCTATTCAAATCATTAGATGAGGAAATTATATTCCATTATATTTGTTCTATGACTAGAAAGGTTGTCATAAAACCGTTCTTATTATACGCTTTATTCATCTCCACTTTTGGTTTTGGGCAAACAGCAAAAGAATATTACTCAGCTGGAATTGAAAAAATAAATAGGAATGACTATTACAGAGCAATTTCAAACTTTTCTAAAGCTATTAAAATCTGGGAAATTGAAGCGCTAAAAAAAGAAAAAAAGGTCAGTCAGGTATTGGATGATTGGGATTATGAATCTTACACATTTTGTTATTTCTGGAATGGTGAATTAAAACAAAAAATAAATGACCATAAAGGAGCCATATCTGACCTTACTAAGTATATACAGCTTCTAAATTATGACAATGATAAAAGGGCTTATTTGCTAAGGGGCATTTCAAAAGAAAACTTAGGTGATTTAACTGGTGCTTGTGCAGATTGGAAAATGGCAACTGCATTGGGACTTGATAAAAAAAACTTTGAGTGGGTAGCTGAAAAATGCAACTAATCCATAGAGACTAAATGTATTGACCTCAATAATTTTATATTTAAAAATAAAAAATTTAAACTTTTAATTTTTATTACTTTAATGGTACTCACAGTTTTGAAGTCTTGTACTAATGAAGAAATAATTATTGAAAATCAACAAAATGACGAAGAAAACGAAAATATTAAGGCTATTAAAACTTTAATAAATCCGTTTGAGGGTATAGAAAAGTACGTCCACATTTACAAGGTGCAAGTACAACCAATTACATCAAATATAATGCGCTATTGTATGAGAGAAAAAGATTGGATAATTAACCAAGAATATTTTAAATAATCGGTTTAGTGTGTGAATGTTATTGTTCGGTCAATACCATCAGAATTTTCCTCTGTCCAGACATAGGAAGTGTTTCCACTTCTAAAATATGTTTTCATCACTCCAGTTTCTGTGTTTAGAACAACTATTTGATTGCCATTATCGGCAATGTGTTCTACTTGATAAGTACCACCAGTAATTTGTGGAAGGTTTGAAGAACTGTCATCAGAAGAATTCTCGGCTGAGCAAGTCCAAAAAATAATAGATACAATGCCTAAAACTGCGAATAGATTTTTAAAGTCATTTAAGAATTTCATAATAATAAAGTTTAAAGATTAGATTTAAATATATGAAAAACGAGAAAAAACAGAAAAGAAAAAATATCCCCCAAAAATAAATAATTATTTTTGGGGATAAATTGTGACCTAAACTTACGAAAGGTCGAACTTTTTGAAAGATTTACAATTTAATAATTCAAACATCGCTGTTTACCGCTAAATCTCAGTTGTTGTTTATAACCTTATGATTCACTTATTTTTTTAACCCCAATAAATTGATAAATTATTTTTAGGTCATAATTTTATTGTTACACCCATTGATATAGGCTTAGAGCAATAATAGTATAATCGGAGCTACCAACCAACATATTAACAAAATAAGGTTCTAAATGAAAATAATAGTAGTTAAAAAGATCGTATTGCTCGGACTTTTGCATTTTGATTCTTTGAACCATAATTTATACCCAAATTATTGAGACTCATATTGTATCTGTAAGCCCAAGTTGTAATATTCGATGTCGACTGACTACTGGTCCAATAATACGTTTCGGGACCTGCCCCACTAGTTGTACTAAGCCCAGCACTACCAGAGGAGCTCCCATATGGCCCTACAGTTTCAACCATTAATTGAAACTCATCAGATGATGGTAAATACCAATCGTTATAGCCATTTAATACAAGGTTAGCGCAAATATCTGCTGCTGTTCCAGGAGTTGTACATCCATTCTCTATTTGCATGGTGTTTTGATTACCAGTTCCCACAGCAGTAGAAGTTCCAGTAATTGCTGTTCCATAACATCCCCACTCTGCAGCTTCTGACTGATTTAGTAAAGAGGCAATTAATCCACCTCCATTCCCATCTAAATAAAAAATAATTCCACCTTGATATAATTCACCGATTGATAAATTAGGGGTATTTACAATAACCGTTCTTGTTGCTGTTCCAGTATTGCCTGCAGCATCTGTAGCAGTATATGTAATGGTATATGTCCCCTGTGTATTTATGTCTACTGTTCCTGAAACGTTAACTGTTTCTCCTCCATCTGAAGTTGCTCCAGCATCAGTCCAAATAGACCCTTGTTCTACTGTGTCTAATCCAGGATTGACTGTTATAATTGGTGCTGTTGTATCTACTACAATAACCGTTCTTGTTGCTGTTCCAGTATTGCCTGCAGCATCTGTAGCAGTA
>CAJWNW010000004.1 GCA_913044085.1 uncultured Flavobacteriaceae bacterium
GCAGCTACTTCGTAATCTTCGTCTTTAACTGCCTTTTTCAAAAGGTCTTTTAAATCCGACAGCGACAAGGTTTTAAAAGTCTCATCTGAAGCGGCCTTTATTTCATTTTGGTTTTCAATAATCTCATTTTCAAAAACAATACTCTCTTCCGCTTTTTCTCCATCTTTTTCAGGGTTTATTTTTAAAATTACGCCTGCTTTTTCCAAGATGTTTTTGTATGTAAATATTGGCGCAGAAAAACGTAACGCAAGGGCTATGGCGTCACTGGTTCGCGCATCAATAATTTCTTCTATAGCATCTCTTTCACAAATTAAAGAAGCATAAAATACACCATCTACAAGCTTGTGAATAATGACTTGTTTGACGGTAATGTCATAACGGTCAGAGAAATTTTTAAATAAATCATGGGTGAGCGGTCGGGGGGGGCGAATGTCTTTCTCTAGTGCAATCGCAATAGATTGAGCTTCAAAAGCTCCAATGACAATGGGGAGTTTTCGCTCGCCGTTTTCTTCACTTAAGATAAGCGCATAGGCACCACTTTGAGTTTGGCTATAGGAAATTCCTTTTATATTTAGTCGAACTAAGCTCATTGTTTGCACTAACAAATAACAATTTTAATTCCTAAAATACCAAACTTCTAAGCTATTTATTTTTGGGCTTAAGCATTTTGAGCTTTAAAAGCCTTTAGTTTTTCTATTAGCTTAGGTACAACCTCAAAGGCATCCCCAACAATTCCATAATCAGCTGCCTTAAAAAAGGGCGCCTCAGGATCGGTGTTGATGACCACTTTCACTTTAGATGAACTGACACCTGCTAGGTGTTGAATGGCCCCGGATATACCAATGGCAATGTAAAGGTTGCTCGCTACGGGTTTACCGGTTTGACCCACATGTTCGCTGTGAGGTCTCCAACCAAGATCTGAAACAGGCTTTGAGCAAGCTGTTGCAGCACCCAATACCGTTGCTAAATCTTCAATTAAATTCCAGTTTTCGGGACCTTTTAACCCACGGCCTGCGGAAACAACAATATCGGCATCTGCGATTGAAACCTTATCCGTTGCTTTATCAATACCTTTCACAAAAACTTTTGAAGGTTTGATTTCTGGGCTAAAAACTTCCACTTTAGATGAAACAGCTTGTTCCACCAATCCAAAAGCGTTGTTTGATAATCCGATAATTTTGATTTCTGTTGAAATTTCAGTTTTTGAAAAAGCCTTATTTGTAAAAACACTTCTTTTGACTTGAAAGGGAGCCGTACTTTCTGGTAAATCTACAACATTAGGCACATACCCAGCATCCAGACCAAAGGAAAGCAAAGGGGCTAAATACTTACAGTCTGCACTGCTGCTCAAAACGACCACTTTGGATTGTTCTTTTTCCACTACTTGCTTTAAAATATCGGCATAAGTTTCAGCACTGTAGCCCTCAGTTATTTTTACGCTTAAAACTTTATCAACCCCATAATTACTTAATGTGGAGACATCATCGGTATTAAGAACAACCGCTGATAAAGAACTGTTTAATATATTCGCCATGGCTCTTCCATAAGAAGCAACTTCTAAAGCTGCTTTTTTAAAACTTCCATTTTCGGATTCAATATATACGAGTACAGACATAGATTTGATATTTAGAGCACTTTGGCTTCGTTGTGTAAAAGGGTTATAAGTTCATCAATATTTTCGGCATCTACCATTTTTATGGCGCTTTTAGGAGCGGGTTTTTCAAAAGAAATAGTACGAGTTTTTTCCTGAATATTTTCAGGCTCAATAACCCGTAGTGGTTTTTTCCGAGCCATCATAATGCCTCGCATGTTTGGAATTTTTAAATCACTTTCTTCAACCAACCCTTTTTGACTCCCTATGACCAGCGGGAGAGCGGTTGACAATGTTTCTTTACCTCCGTCAATTTCACGAACAGCCGTTGCATTCTGTCCTTCAACCTCCAAAGAAATGCAGTTGTTGACAAAGCTGGCTCCTAAGCTTGCGGCCATTATTCCAGGAACAACACCACCATTATAGTCTATAGATTCTCTTCCAGCGATAATTAAATCGTAATCTCCCTCTTTAGCAATTTTAGAAAGTTCACTAGCGACTGCAAACCCGTCCGTAACAGTTGTGTTAATTCTTATGGCTTCATCGGCGCCAATGGCCAGCGCTTTTCTCAATGTTGGCTCTGTTTCTGCTCCTCCAACATTGACCACATCAACGCTAGCACCTTGACGTTCCTTGAACCACATGGCACGTGTCAAACCAAATTCGTCATTGGGATTGATAACAAACTGAACGGTATTGCTGTCAAATTTTGTATTGTCTTCTGTGAAATTTATCTTGGAAGTAGTATCTGGAACATGGCTGATACAAACTAAAATCTTCATTATTTTGGATTGTTAAAATTACAAAACAAAATTACAAAAAAAGATTTAATTTCCTATGCACGCATAGGAAATTTTTAAATAAGATAAGCTTTAAATATGATTGTTTATTGTTACTTTTGCTTCGCAGAAAAATCACATATTCTGTTAAACCAATTTTTGTTACCACTACATCTGATGTAGGTTAGATAGGACTTAACTTATGAAAACATTACAATTTAGAGAAGCTATTTGTGAAGCTATGAGCGAAGAAATGCGCCGCGATGAAAGCATTTATTTGATGGGTGAAGAAGTCGCAGAATACAATGGTGCTTACAAGGCTTCAAAGGGAATGCTTGATGAGTTTGGAGAGAAACGTATTATTGACACCCCCATTGCTGAGTTGGGTTTTGCCGGGATTGCCGTTGGATCGACCATGACAGGTAACAGGCCGATTGTCGAATTTATGACCTTTAATTTTTCATTAGTAGGGATTGATCAAATTATAAATAATGCTGCAAAAATTAGACAAATGTCTGGAGGACAGTTTAAATGTCCAGTCGTGTTTAGAGGTCCTACAGCTTCAGCAGGTCAGTTAGCTGCGACCCACTCCCAAGCATTTGAAAGTTGGTTTGCAAACTGCCCTGGACTGAAAGTTATTGTCCCTTCAAATCCTTATGACGCCAAGGGGTTGCTCAAGTCGGCCATTCGAGATGACGACCCTGTTATTTTTATGGAAAGTGAACAAATGTATGGTGATAAAGGTGAAGTACCTGAAGGAGAATACATCTTACCCATTGGAGTTGCTGATATTAAACGTGCTGGTTCTGATGTGACTGTTGTTTCCTTTGGAAAGATTATTAAAGAAGCCTATAAAGCGGCAGACCTTCTTGAAAAAGAAGGTATTTCTTGTGAAATTATTGATTTAAGAACCGTGCGACCCTTGGATATAAATACAGTTTTACAATCTGTAAAAAAAACCAATAGATTGGTTATACTAGAGGAAGCTTGGCCCTTTGGAAATGTATCAACAGAAATCACATATCAAATTCAAGAAAAAGCCTTTGACTATCTAGACGCTCCTATTGTTAAAATTAATACAGCGGATACGCCAGCGCCATATTCTCCTGTGTTGTTAGAAGAATGGCTTCCCAACAGCGGCGATGTTGTAAAAGGAGTCAAAAAAGTATTATACAAATAAACAACTTGGGCCCCGATGGAAAAATTAGGTTTTTCTATTGTTAATCATTTTACTACATTTGTGGCCTCTAAAAATTTAATTAAAATCAAATTATGGAATCAATGATGATTTACATGCCGATAGCCTTGGCGCTTTTAGGATTAATCTATATGGTAGTCAAGCAAAAATGGGTAATGAAACAAGATGCTGGTGATGGAAAAATGAAAGAAATTTCAGATCACATTTATGAAGGAGCTTTAGCATTCTTAAGTGCTGAGTATAGACTACTAGCTATTTTTGTAGTGATTGTAAGTATACTCCTTTTTGGTGTTTCTCTCATAGTAGATACTACTCATTGGTTAATAGTTATTGCATTTATTTTTGGTGCAATTTTTTCTGCTTTTGCAGGAAACATTGGAATGAAAATTGCCACCAAAACAAATGTTAGAACGACTCAAGCAGCACGAACCAGTCTCCCAAATGCCTTGAAAATTTCATTTGGTGGTGGTACTGTAATGGGCCTTGGTGTTGCTGGTCTAGCAGTTTTAGGTTTAACAGGATTCTTTATTTTATTCTATAATTACTTCATGGGTGGAGTTGAAGGTGCTTTTTCTGTAGACCAAATGACCATCGTTTTAGAAACCTTAGCTGGATTTTCTTTAGGAGCTGAATCCATAGCATTATTCGCTCGTGTAGGTGGCGGTATCTACACAAAAGCCGCTGATGTTGGTGCAGATTTAGTAGGAAAAGTAGAAGCTGGTATTCCTGAAGATGATCCAAGAAACCCTGCTACAATAGCAGATAATGTTGGTGATAATGTTGGAGATGTTGCAGGAATGGGAGCTGACCTATTTGGTTCATATGTCGCAACTGTACTAGCAGCAATGGTATTAGGAAATTATGTAATTAAAGACATGGGGGGAAGTATTTCTGATGCCTTCGGAGGTATAGGTCCTATTTTATTACCTATGGCTATTGCTGGTGCAGGTATTATTATTTCTATCATTGGGACAATGCTCGTAAAAATCAATAATAACGATGCAAAAGAAGATCAGGTGATGGGTGCATTAAACATAGGAAACTGGACTTCAATTGTATTGGTAGCGATCTCATGTTATGCATTGTGCATGTATATGTTACCTGAAACTATGAATATGGAATTTTTTGGAGAAGGGTTAAAAGAAGTTTCTAGAATGAGTGTATTTTTTGCCACTTTAGTTGGTTTGGTGGTAGGTGCAGTTATTTCTTCTGTAACTGAATATTATACAGGACTCGGGAAATCTCCAATTTTAAAAATAGTACAACAATCAAGTACTGGAGCTGGTACAAATATTATTGCTGGTCTAGCTACTGGTATGATTTCCACATTCCCTTCAGTATTATTATTTGCTTGTGCCATATGGGCATCTTATTTCTTTGCAGGATTCTATGGTGTTGCTCTTGCAGCTTCTGCTATGATGGCAACTACAGCAATGCAGTTAGCCATTGATGCATTTGGACCAATTTCTGATAATGCTGGAGGTATAGCAGAAATGAGTGAACAAGATCCTGTCGTAAGAGAAAGAACGGATATTTTAGACTCTGTAGGTAATACAACAGCCGCTACTGGAAAAGGATTTGCTATCGCTTCTGCTGCATTAACGTCCTTAGCTTTGTTTGCTGCTTATGTAACATTTACAGGCATAGACGGAATTAACATTTTTAAAGCCCCTGTATTAGCGATGTTATTTGTAGGGGGTATGGTTCCTGTCGTATTTTCTGCTTTAGCTATGAATGCTGTAGGGAAAGCAGCTATGAAAATGGTACAAGAAGTGAGACGTCAGTTTAAAGAAATCCCTGGAATAATGAAAGGTACTGGAAAGCCAGAATACGACAAGTGTGTTGCAATTTCTACAGAGGCCTCTCTAAAAGAAATGATTTTGCCTGGGTTTTTAACGATTGGGTTTCCTTTAGTAATCGCTTTTGTTCCAATGATTTTTGGAATGGATAACTTAGTGATTGCCGAAATGCTAGGGGGTTACATGGCAGGTGTTACAGTATCTGGTGTACTTTGGGCGATATTTCAAAACAACGCAGGTGGTGCTTGGGACAATGCTAAAAAGTCTTTTGAAGCTGGTGTGGAGATAAATGGTGAAATGACCTATAAAGGCTCTGACGCTCATAAAGCATCAGTCACTGGAGACACAGTTGGAGATCCGTTTAAGGACACTTCTGGACCCTCCATGAATATATTAATTAAACTCACTTGTTTGATTGGTTTAGTTGTTGCTCCAATTTTGGGTGGCCATTCAAACGGTTCCCATATTGACACCAAAAAACTCAGCTACAGTCTGGGAGTTAACGTAGCTTCTGGGATTAAAACTCAAGGCGTAGAGTCCATAGATACCAAGGCTATCTCTAAGTCTTTTAATGATGTGTTTCAAGGCAATGATTTGGAGATTTCTGAACAGGAAAGCTTACAGTTTTTACAAACCTATTTCAGAGAGTTGCAAGCCAAAAAACAGCAAGAAGCTGTTGATCAAGCTAAGGTTTCAGAACAAGAGGGCATCGACTATTTAGCTGAAAATGCCAAAAAGGATGGGGTTGTTACCACAGAAAGTGGACTTCAATACGAAGTACTTTCCAAGGGTACAGGTGCCTCACCTACTGCTGAAGACAGCGTCACGGTACATTACACAGGAACTTTGATTGATGGGACTGTTTTTGACAGCTCTGTAGAACGTGGAGCCCCTGCTACATTTGGAGTATCTCAAGTGATTAAAGGTTGGACTGAAGCATTACAACTCATGTCTGTCGGCGAAAAATTACGTTTGGTCATTCCCTCAAACCTTGCTTATGGACCAAGAGGATCAGCGCCTAAAATTGGACCTAATGCAACTTTAATTTTTGAAGTTGAGCTTATCAAAATAAATTAATCTTTAATGATTAATCATAAAAAAACCCTCTGTAAATTATAGAGGGTTTTTTTGTTTTAAATTTGTTTGGGTTAAAATAATCCATTGATTTCCGAATCAATCTTTTCAATAATTTCTCCGAGGTCTTCAGCTTTCTCTACAAAATCTAAATGATCAACATCGATTATTAATAAGCGACCTTTTTCATACCCATGAATCCATGCTTCATAGCGCTCGTTTAAGCGACTTAAGTAATCAATTGAAATAGAGTTTTCATAATCCCGTCCACGTTTGTGAATTTGATTAACAAGGTTTGGGATAGAACTTCTCAAATAAATTAATAAATCTGGTGCTTCTACAGTGCTTTCCATAAGATTGAAGAGTGAGGAATAGTTGTCAAAATCTCTGTTAGTCATCAAGCCCATCGCATGTAAATTGGGTGCAAAAATATTGGCATCCTCATAAATCGTACGGTCTTGAATAATATTTTTTCCGCTCTTTCTGATTTGAACAACTTGCCTAAAACGGCTATTTAAAAAGTAAACTTGTAAGTTAAAACTCCAGCGCTCCATTTCGTTGTAAAAATCATCTAAGTATGGATTGTCAACAACATCTTCCAGCTGTGCTTCTATTTTGTAATGTTTGGCAAGTAATTGTGTAAGAGTTGTTTTTCCAGCGCCAATGTTTCCAGCGATAGCAATATGCATAATCTATATATTTAAAAGTTGGTAGTAGTAAAGCAATTCACCGTCATAAATATACAAGGTTTGGTTCATTACAAAAAACTGTTTAATTGTTTTTTTTGGGATTTTTAAAATCTGAATTTTTTTGTCGTCATTTTTTTTGTAGTAGAGGTTATCCTCTTTTTTAAAAACAACAAAACCAGACCCTAATTTAAAATCATCAAAGCCATCATGATTCATTTCTAATATTAAACTGCCTGTATAATTGTAATGATAAAAAGACAATCCTGTTAAAGCATATACATTGTTGTAGTCACTTTGAAGCGCCAAAACTTCATTTTTAAATGGAAGTGTATTTAGTTTTGTCTTTTGTACTTTGTAATCAAACAACTCTAATTGAAGTGTTAGCGCATTAAATAACCAAAGCGTGCTTTCATTGGCATAGGTAACTTCTGTTATGAGTCGATAAGGTATGCTGTTGTTAAAATTAAGAATGCTAATTTCTGCCATCCGGTTGTCTAGAAGGACCACGGAATTGAAATTTTTGTGAAGCACTGCAATTTTAAGGGCATTAAAAACATGCACTTGATCAATCTTACCAAGTTGAAGATTGCTGTAGGATTGTATGTTCCCATCCCGATTTTTTTCAAGGGCCGCATTTTTTATATAGTATCGCGAATCAAAACGATCAACTCCAACAAAATTTGACCAGTCTACCCTCTCTTTTTTAAGCAAGCGCACTTGTATGGGATTTTGAGCCACTACCCCCATAACACATAAAAACAATAAACAAACGACAAATTTTTTCACCGATTGAAAAGTACAAAAAACAGCTTTATTTTTTGTAACAAATCATAATTTCTTTCGTCTACAAATACAAAGTGCACCGCAAAGTCTGTTTAAGTTTGTGAATAATTTAACGCCTCATTGTTAAACAATATGTAAATTTGAAAACTTTAAAGCAAAAATTAAGATAAAAATTATGAAGAAAAAATTCAAGCTTACGATGGCCACCGCTTTAATTCTAGTTTGCAATCTGGTTCAAGCACAAGACTTTCAAGGCAAAGCTTATTATTTTTCAAAAACAACTCCTGACATGAGTGGTTGGGGTAATGGAAAAATTACTGAAGTACAGAAAAAACAAATGGCTGATCGTATGCGAGGTATGTTTGAAAAGTCTTTTATTTTAAATTTTGACAAACAAGCTTCAATTTTCAAAGAAGAAGAAGTATTAGAAGCCCCTGGGCAAAATGGCTTTGGAGGTTGGTGGAGCAGTTTTTCTTCAGGGCCACAGTATAAAAATATAAAAACTCAACAATTCATTCAAGACCAAGAGTTCTTTGGCAGAAAGTTTTTGATTACCGATTCACTTCAGAAATTTGAATGGAAAATGGGAATTGAAACCAAGCAAATTGGACAGTATTTATGTCTAAAAGCGACCACCATAAAAGAGGTGGACGAATTTGATTGGAGAAGCATGCGCGGGAAAAATCGCGGGAAAAAAGACCAAGAAAAGTCCAAAACAGATGCTACTGAAACCAAATCCGTAACTGAAGACATCGAAGTGCCGAAAACCATTGCCGTTACTGCTTGGTATACCCCGCAAATTCCTATCAACCAAGGGCCAGGGGAATTCTGGGGCTTACCTGGGCTCATTCTTGAAATTAATGCGGATCAAACCACTATTTTATGTTCAAAAATTGTCATGAATCCCGAACAAAAAATTATAATTTCGGCACCAGAAAAAGGACGTGTTATTTCTAGAAAAGATTACAACGCTACGGTCAAACAAAAAATGGAAGAAATGCGAGATATGTACCGAGGACGCGGCGGAAGAAAATAACCATAACTTTTACAATTAAATTCATTATATAATGAAATATTATTTTAGTACTATTTTATTACTCGTTTTTGGGGTGTGTTTTTCACAGGTCAAATTGCAGGGCTATGTCAAGGATTCTCTAGGCAATGGTTTAGAATTGGCCAATGTGATTGCCATTAATAAAGCGACTAGTGCTTTGGATTCTTATGGCATCACCAACGAGGAGGGTCGCTTTCGGTTGAATCTAAAAAAGAATTCTCAATACACCATTCAAGTGAGTTATATCGGTATGAAATCTTTGAGTCAGACCTTAGAAACGGTCTCTGATGATGTTACTCAAAATTTTGTTATGCAAGAAGATAATGCCTTGGATGAGGTGGAATTGACTTACGAAATGCCAGTCACCGTTAGTGGCGATACGCTCACCTATAATGCAGATTCATTTAACAAAGGAACAGAACGCAAATTAGAAGATGTTTTAGAGAATTTACCTGGAGTTGAAATCAACGACGATGGCCAAGTTGAGGTGGAAGGAAAAGTAGTTGCCAAAGTCATGGTTGAAGGCAAAGATTTTTTTGATGGAGACAGTAAATTAGCCACTAAAAACATCCCTTCCAACGCGGTAGATAAGGTCCAAGTTTTGAAAAATTATGCTGAGGTAGGCCAGCTCAGTGGTGTCAGAAACAATCAAGATAATATTGCTATTAATATCAAACTAAAAGAAGGGAAAAAGAATTTTTGGTTTGGAAATGTATTGGCTGGGGCTGGGGAGCCAGAGGTACATCCAAGTGTTGAATCATTATACCTGATTCAACCCAAACTTTTTTACTACAGTCCTGAGTACAGCATTAATTTTATTGGCGATTTAAACAACATAGGCGAAGTTGCTTTTACAAGGCGGGATTATTATAATTTTACGGGTGGCTTTAAGAGACCTAGTCTAAGTAGCGGAACGAATTTGAATTTAGGGAGCAATGATATTGGTGCTTTGACGCTTCAGAACAACCGCGCTAAGGACATCAACACAAAATTTGGGGCTGCTAATTTCAGTTGGTCACCAAAAAGCGAACTTGATCTCGGGGGCTTTGCTATTCTCTCCAACAGCCGAAATGAATTGCAGCAAAACCGCTTTATTCAATACACGGATGCTGGTATTGGAATCCCAAATGAGGAAACGGAAAGCAACACCTTTCAAGAAAATAATTTAGGGATGCTTAAACTCTCTACAAAATACCAACCCGATGCAAACAATCAAATGGACTACGAGGTTTTCGCACAGATGTCAAAAACCGAACAAGATCAAAGATTTTTCTCTTCAATTAACAGCTCGATTGATCAGTTAGAAGAAACCACACCGTTTAACGTAAGTCAAAATCTAAATTATTATTACACCCTCGACGAGAATAACATCTTTGCATTGGAGGCACAGCATGTTATCAAAGACGAAGACCCTTTTTACAATGCTATTTTAGAAGATAAGTTCAATTACGACAGTACGGCGGCCAATTTGGGATTAGACGAAACGCAAAGCAATTATAATTTAGCGCAAGAAAAGCGCGTACAATCTAATCAATTAGATGCCAAACTTGATTATTGGCGAATTCTCAATAAAAAGAGTAATTTAAATTTTACTTTAGGAACGATTTTGAGTCATCAAAAATTTGACTCTAATATTTTTCAATTCTTGGATGATGGTTCCCGTTTGGACACCTCGCCGAGTGCGAACGATGCTTTAGATGTAAACGCAATTGACTACAAATTTGCCGATTTATATTTAGGACTTCATTACCGATTGAAAACTGGGATTTTTACTATCACACCAGGTGTTTCAGCTCATGCCTATAATGTAACTAATAGGCAGTTTGGACAAAAAGTGACGGATAACTTTTTTAGGTTTCTTCCGGACTTAAACGTGCGCATAGAGCTTAAAAAAAGTGAGACATTAACTTTGAACTACCGAATGCAAAACCAGTTTACAGACGTATCTAATTTTGCGAGTGGTTTGGTGCTAAACAATTATAATTCTTTGTTTTCTGGTAACCCCTACTTAGAAAATGCATTGTCACACAATCTTAGTTTGTTTTATTACAGCTTTAATATGTTTAATTACACCAATGTCTTCGCCAGTCTTAATTACAACAAAAGCATAGACAACATCCGTACGCAATCTGTGTTTACACCCGGCAGTGTCATTCGGGTCTCTACCCCATTTAATTCTCCTTTTGCAGATGAAAGTGTTACGGCCAATGGCCGCTTTCAGCGCACTTTTGGAAAAATTAGAGGCACGCTCCGCGCCAATTTTAATTATTCTAAATTCAATCAATTTATTCAAGGCCGCCGTTCGGAAAACGAAACGTTTTCTCAGACTTACCGCGCGCAGCTACGCACCAATTTTAGAACGGCGCCTAATCTAGATTTAAGCTACCGTTACACCATTCAGGACAACAATTTGGGACAAAATACCACCAAATTCTTCACCAAAAGCCCAACGGTTGAACTCGATGCTTTGTTTTTGAAAGCATTTACTTTTAAAACGGATTATTCCTTTAATGATTTCAGCGATGAGACCGGCACCATTAATACATTTGAGTTTTGGAATGCCTCTTTATCATATCGTAAAGACGAAGATGCTAAATTTGAATATGAAATCAAGGCGACCAACTTGCTGGATACGCGTTCGCAGAACCAGAGTAGTGCAGGTAATATATCGGTCAGTGCAACAGAGTATTTTATTCAACCGCGGTTCATCACATTTCGAATACGATATGTGCTTTAATCTAAACTATTGGCGTCGCTTATAAATTAAATGCGGTTTTAATCGCGGGAACGAGGTCTAGTTTTTCCCACGTAAAAAGTTCCACACTCATCAGCTTACTTTCACCATTGGGTTGTTCAAACTTTTTTTCAACTGTGCGGTTGGTTCGCCCCATATGACCATAAGCTGCGGTTTCTAAGTATATGGGAGCTCGCAGTTTGAGCCGCTTTTCAACGGCGGCTGGTCTCAAGTCAATGAGTTCAGTAATTTTTTGCGCAATCTCTCCATCAATTAAACTGACATGGGCTGTACCATATGTATTTACATACACCCCCATAGGCTCAGCCACCCCAATGGCATAACTTACCTGGACTAGGATTTCATCACAGAGACCAGCAGCAACCATGTTCTTAGCAATGTAGCGCATCGCATAGGCAGCTGAACGGTCTACTTTGCTAGGGTCTTTTCCTGAAAAAGCACCCCCGCCGTGAGCCCCTTTTCCTCCGTAAGTATCTACAATAATTTTCCTTCCAGTAAGTCCAGTGTCTCCGTGAGGGCCTCCAATTACGAACTTCCCAGTGGGGTTGATGTGGTAGTTGATGTTATCATTGAAAAGCACTTGAATGCTTTGCGGTAGTTTTGCAACAACACGTGGTATTAAAATCGTTTTTAGATCTTTTTCAATGGTGTTTAACATGGCTTTTTCATCCGCTAAAAATGGATCGTGTTGGGTAGAAATAACTACAGAATCGATGCGAAGCGGGACGTTGTCATCACTGTATTCAATCGTGACTTGACTTTTTGAGTCTGGGCGCAGGTAGCGAATGGCTTTATCTTCACGGCGCAAGGCTGCAAGTTCTTTTAATATGCGGTGGGAAAGTTCAAGTGCCAATGGCATGTAATTTTCAGTTTCGTTGGTTGCATAACCAAACATAATACCTTGGTCCCCTGCTCCTTGTGCCTCAGGTGTGGCTTTATCGACCCCCCGGTTGATGTCTTCGGATTGTTCGTGAATTGTTGATAGAACCCCACAAGAATTTCCATCAAACATATATTCTCCTTTAGTATAACCAATTTTATTAATGGTGTTTCGTGCAATTTTCTGCACATCCAAATAGGTTTTAGATTTGACTTCTCCTGCTAAAATTACCTGCCCTGTAGTTACCAAAGCTTCACAAGCCACCTTAGATTTTGGGTCAAAGGCGAGAAAATGATCTATAATTGCATCGCTAATTTGGTCTGCCACTTTATCTGGGTGTCCTTCTGAGACACTCTCGGATGTAAATAAATAACTCATAAAATAATTTTATGAAAACAAAAAGAAGATTGCAAGGCTAGTGAAGTAGTTTATACTGCTTTAGCTTTTTTTAGTGAGGTTGCAATCAGATCAAATTTGTCCTCGGTATTTTTGCAAATTTAACAAATAAAGCACTATTAAAAAAGTTTTACTGCAAAACGAACCAACTAAAATTTAAAAAAATAGAGTACTTTTACCCCCTATTTTTAAAAATGTTTCGACTTTTAATTTGGTTTTTTTGCGCTCCTTTCTTTTTTAGTTTCTCTCAAGAAAACAAAGGTAATAGTTATGTAGATGTTAATTATTTCAAGGGCTATGTACCGCTTCATAATCCAGATATACTACATTTAATTAAAGGGCGCCCAGAAGGGACTCTAATTGCCTGGAATCAACGTACGGATGGTCAAAAAGAATGGCATAGACATTATAACTATCCAGATTATGGCGCATCCTTTATGTTTCTAGATTTTCAAAACCCTGTTCTTGGAAAGGCCTATGGATTTTATGGCCATTTTAATTTTTACTTTTTAAAGCGTCGTATGATGCTACGTGTTGGACAAGGTGTTGTAATCTCCTCAAACCCCTATGATAAAAATTCAAACCCAAAAAACATTGCTTTTGGATCTAAGTTGCTAGCTAGCCCTTATCTGATGCTAAATTATAAGAAGTCGAATCTGATAGGGCCTTTAGGTATTCAATCTGGATTGCTTTTATTTCATGCTTCCAATGGGAATATTAAAGCCCCTAATACAAGTGTAAACACTGTAGCATTTAATATTGGTTTAAATTACGACTTAGGCAGCAAAGAAATAATTCCTGAATATTTGCCGGAGGAAGTATTTATTTCAGAGGGTTTGAAAATAAATTTAGTATTTCGATCTGGACTTAATCAGATTAGTGTTGTGGGTGGTTCGCAGTTTCCTTTTTATACATTTTCAGTGTATGCAGACAAGCGGTTCAATTTTTTTAGTGCCTTTCAATTTGGATTTGAAGCTTCTTTTTCACAGGCATTAAAAGAAGAGATTAACTATCGAAGCGTTGCATTTCCAGAAACACCCTCAGATTCAAATGCGGATTACAGACGTATTGGAACTTTCTTAGGTTATGAGTTGTTCATAAATAATTTCTCAGCTTTTGCTCAGCTTGGTTACTATATTTTTTATCCCTACGATTTTGAAGGCCGCTTGTACAACAGAATCGGCTTAAAATATTATTTTGGGGGTCAATGGTATGGCGCGTTTTCTGTTAAATCTCATAGTGCCACAGCTGAAGCAATTGAGTTTGGAATTGGAATACGTTTTTAATGTTTAAAGTTTTCAGAGTTATCAAAATGAATAACAATAGGCCTATGAAATATTTAATTTATACACTTTTCTCTCTCATAATTTTTTCTTGTGATCAAGAAGATGCTTGGGACTGCATACAAGCCTCAGGTGCCACGGTTTTTCAAGAATTAACGGTAGCATCCTTTGAAAGAATTCTGGTCAATAGAGACATCGAATTGATTGTAAAACAAGGCATGGATTATAAGGTTGAAATTCAAACGGGTGCCAACCTTGTCAATGATATTGAGGTCGTTGTTTTAGATTCTCAACTTCAATTAACCGATCACAATACTTGCAACTTGGTTCGGGACTATGGACTTACCAAAATGATTGTTACAACCCCTTTCTTGAGTGAAATAAGAAGCAGTACACAATATTTAACATCATCCGATGGGGTTTTAACTTTTGAAAACTTAAAACTTATTTCTGAAAATTTCAATTCCGATTATATAAGCTCCGGGGATTTTAACATGACTGTAAATTCACAAACGCTTTCTGTTCTAGCAAACAGTTTGTCCGTTTTTGAAATCTCTGGATTTACGGATTCATTATCTGTAGGGTTTTATGGCGGCGTCTGTGAATTTAAAGGGGCGAATTTAATAGCACAACATGTTCAAATATTTCATAGAAGCAGTCACGATATGATTGTAAATCCACAACAATCTTTAGAAGGCGAAATTCGAAGCGTAGGAGATGTCATCAGTATTCAGACCCCAGCCGTTGTTGATGTTGAGCAGTATTATACAGGCCAGTTGTTGTTTTTAGATTGATAAAAATTATAATGATCAATACTTTTAGCTTTTATTTTATCGTATTATAATAAATCCCTGAAGCAACGAATAAAAAAAGAAATTAAATTTTAATTTGACAAAAAAATATTTACTTTAGCAGCGCATTTAACAAAAAGCATGAATAAATTAAATTATACATTTTATAACTGGTATTACTTCTTTTTTAACAAAAGAATCGGGGCCTAGCACGTGTAATTTAAAAATGTAAATTTCAACTGGAGTCTCGATGTAAACATCGAGATTTTTTTTTATGATAAAAAAAGTCGCCATACAAGGAGTAAAAGGATCATTTCATCACTTGGTTACGCAAAATTATTTTGCAACTGCAGTTGAAATAGAACCCTTTCTTACTTTTAAAGAAGCCGTGAACGCTCTCACTGAGAAAAAAGTAGAGGCTGCTGTAATGGCTCTTGAAAACTCTATTGCTGGCTCCATCATACCAAATTACGCCTTGATAGACAACAATGCCCTGCACATTACTGGTGAATATTATTTGGATGTACAACACAATTTAATGGCACTTCCTGGGCAAAGCATCGCCGACATCAAAGAAGTCTGTTCCCATCCTATGGCTCTTTTGCAATGCCAAGCATTTTTTGATCAATATTCTCACATTAAATTGGTTGAAGACAGCGATACGGCTGAGGTGGCAGAAAGAATTAACAAACACCAATTGAAAGGAATCGCTGCCATTGCAAGTTCAGCGGCAGCCGAAATTTTTAAGCTTCAAATTTTAGCTAATAACATACAAACCATTCAAAGTAATGAAACACGGTTTGTGATTTTAGAACGGCAGCCTCATCCAACTTCAACTATTAACAAAGCATCTTTGAAGTTTTTGTTAGACCACAAACGTGGCAGCTTGGCTGCGATGCTAAATGTCATGAGCGATTGCAATTTAAACCTAACCAAGATTCAATCCCTTCCTAAAATTGACACCCCTTGGAAATATGCATTTTTTGTTGATGTCACTTTTGATACTGAAGAAAATTATGAAAAGGCAAAGGCCTTAATGAACATCATGGCCGAAGAATTTAAGGTTCTTGGAACCTATAAAAACGCAAAAAAATGACGGCAGTTGCAAAGCGATTACACACCGTTGAGGAATATTATTTTTCAAAGAAATTAAAGGCTGTTCGTGCACTTATTTCTGAAGGCGCTCCAGTTATTAATCTTGGGATTGGAAGCCCTGATTTACCTCCTCAGCCCAGAGTTGTAGAAGCCTTAAAAAATAGTATGATAGATCCCAACGCACATAAATACCAGAGCTATCAAGGACTGCCAGAACTCAGAAATGCCATTTCTAATTTTTACAAAAATAACTACGGGATTTCTTTAAACCCAGAAAAAGAAATACTGCCACTTATGGGAAGTAAAGAAGGGATCATGCACATTTCAATGGCCTATCTTAACGAGGGAGATGCCGTTTTAATTCCAAACCCTGGCTACCCAACCTACAACGCAGTTACTAAATTGATGTGTGCAAAGACTATGTTTTATGATTTAAACGCCGAAAGTCAATGGCAACCCAATATTGCAAAACTAGAAGCTTTGGACCTGTCCAATGTGAAGCTTATGTGGGTCAATTATCCACACATGCCCACTGGGACCCTCGGCGATACTAACCGTTTGGAAGCCTTAATTCAATTTGCCACCAGGCATGAGATCTTATTGATTAATGACAATCCTTACAGTTTTATTTTGAATGACAATCCTCAAAGTATTTTTAATTACCAAGGCGCCAAAGCATGTTGTTTAGAGCTTAATTCTTTGAGTAAAAGCTTTAATATGGCTGGCTGGCGCGTAGGAATGCTATCTGGAGCAGCCCATCACATTAAAAATGTTTTAAAGGTCAAAAGCAACATGGATTCAGGTATGTTCTATGGTGTTCAAAAAGGGGCGATTGAAGCATTAAATACATCCAATGATTGGTTTGATAATTTGAATTCAACTTATAAAAAGCGCCGCAATTTGGTTTGGAAATTGGCCTCTCAGCTGGGCTGTACATATGATAAAAATACCACAGGGATGTTTGTATGGGCTAAATTGCCAAACGCTTTAGATTCAGAAGAATTTATAGACAATTTACTGCTTGAAAAACATATTTTTATTGCCCCAGGAACAATTTTCGGTTCCAATGGAAAAGGTTATGTTCGTTTTTCATTGTGTGCTGATGAAAATGCGATTAACGAAGCTATAATACGTACCAAATGAAGAATATTAGCATAATAGGAGTTGGACTTATTGGCGGTAGTTTCGCGTTGAATCTAAGGGCCCTTTATAAGGACGCATTTATTCAAGGAATAGATCAGAATGACGCCCATATAGCCGAAGCCATTGATTTGGGATTAATTGATAAAAAAGGGAATCTAGAGTCTATCGGTCAGTCCGATTTGGTGGTACTCGCCACACCTGTAAATGCCGCTTTAAAATTATTACCCAATATTCTAGACAGACTATCTCCAAAGGCTTTGGCCGTAGACATGGGATCGACCAAATCTACCATATGTCAGGCTGTTGATGGACATCCAAAACGCGCTCAATTTTTAGCCAATCACCCCATTGCTGGAACCGAGTTTTCGGGTCCCTCCGCTGCCCACTTGAGCTTGTTTAAAAACAAAACCAATATTATTTGTGACATTGAAAAAACGAATCCAGAGTTGTCAAAACCCGTTCTTAAAATTTTTGAAGCCATGGGGATGAACATACGTTATATGAACTCCAAGGCACATGATAAGCACATTGCCTATGTCTCCCACTTGTCTCACATCAGCTCCTTTATGTTGGGAAAAACCGTCATAGAGAAAGAAAAAAACGAGCGCAATATTTTTGACATGGCAGGCAGTGGTTTTGAATCGACTGTGCGATTGGCCAAAAGTTCACCAGAAATGTGGGCCCCTATTTTCGAGCAAAACAAGGCCAATGTCATTGAAACCTTAGAGGAGTACATTCAAAATTTAAATCATTTTAAAGCCCTAATGGAATCTGATGACTTCGAAGCCATTCGAAGTGAAATGGAAAACACAAATTATATAAAAACAATTTTAAAAGGAATCTCTTAAGAACCAATAAATAATGAAGAACAACAAACAACTAAGAACATGGTTGGACGATATGCAACTGGAGCATCCACTTGTTATTGCAGGGCCATGTAGTGCAGAAACCGAAGCACAGGTGTTAAAAATCGCACATGAATTAAAAGATTCTGATGTCAATTATTACCGTGCAGGGATATGGAAGCCGCGAACCCGTCCAGGCAATTTTGAGGGGGTCGGTGCTCTAGGGCTCAAATGGCTTCAAAAAGTAAAGGCCGAAACCGGTTTAAAAACAGCGACAGAGGTGGCCAATAGAGCCCATGTCGAATTGGCTTTGGAGCGCGACATCGATTTGCTTTGGATTGGTGCCCGGTCGACGGTGAGCCCTTTCATTGTTCAAGAGATAGCCGATGCTTTACAGGGGACGGATAAAATTGTCCTCATTAAAAACCCAGTCAATCCAGATCTGGCGCTTTGGTTGGGAGCTGTCGAGCGTTTAAAGTCTGCAAACATCCAAAATTTGGGTGTCATTCACCGCGGATTTTCGACTTATGGAAAATCTAAATACAGAAACAATCCTGAATGGCAATTGGCCATTGAGCTGCAAACAAAATTCCCAGATTTACCACTCATCAACGACCCTTCTCACATTACCGGAAGGCGGGACATGGTTTTTGATGTCAGCCAAACTGCTTTGGATTTAAATTTTGACGGCTTGATGATTGAAACACATACCGATCCAGACAATGCCTGGAGTGATGCTGCTCAGCAAATTACTCCTGAAACATTGATTCAGTATACCAAAGATCTGAAAATTAGAAAGGAAAGTATCACCGAAGCCGATTACACCAAAGAACTTCAGAAGTTACGGGCTCAAATTGATGTGGCCGACAATCAATTGTTGGAAAACCTAGGGAAGCGAATGCATGTTGCGGAGGCCATTGGACGACTCAAAAAAGAGAAAAACGTGGCAGTACTCCAGAGCAAGCGTTGGAATGAAATTTTAGGAAAAATGGTGTTAGAAGGTGAGCAGCACAACTTAAGTGAAGAATTTATTTTAAAACTTTTTAAAGCCATTCATCAAGAGTCTATCAACCATCAAAAACAAATTTTGAATGGATAAAAAAAAGGCTCGTTAATACGAGCTTTTTTTTATACAATTGGCTTAAAAAATAGAGTGAAAAGAAATTTGTTTCTTTGTTTTTTGATTCGCATCATTAAATATGACAGGAACGGTTTATAAATCCACGGGGAGTTGGTATACTATAAAGGCCTTTGATGACACTTTCTTTGAGTGTCGCATCAAGGGTAAATTTCGCATACAAGGTATTAAAAGCACCAATCCTATTGCGGTTGGGGATGTTGTCGATTTTGACTTAGAAACAAGCAATAATATTAAAACCGGTGTCATCACCAACATCCACAATCGAAAAAATTATATTGTTAGAAAATCGGTCAATCTTTCCAAACAAACCCATATAATAGCCAGTAATATAGATCAAGTTTTTTTGCTGATCACCACTGACAACCCGCCGACGTCTACCAGTTTCATCGATCGTTTTTTGGTCACGGCTGAAGCCTATGGCATCAAAGCATTTTTACTGTTTAATAAAATAGATCTTTACAACCCCGAGAGTGAAGTTGTTGTTGAAGATTTAATTCAAACCTACTCTAAAATAGGATATGATTATTTAAAGATTTCTGCAAAGAAAGGTGCTAATTTAAATTCGCTTAAGGCTATAATGAAAGACAAAACCAATATGTTTTCAGGCCATTCTGGGGTTGGAAAATCAACTTTGGTCAATGCCATTGAACCTGCCCTAAATTTAAAAACAAAAGCCATTTCAGAAATGCACCAACAAGGCCAACACACCACTACTTTTGCTGAAATGTTTGATTTGAGTTTTGGGGCTCATATCATCGATACCCCAGGCATCAAAGGCTTTGGTGTGGTCGATATGGATTCCGCAGAACTAGATCAGTACTTTCCTGAAATGTTTGTCATTAAATCTGATTGTAAGTTTCACAATTGTCAACACCTGCACGAACCTCAGTGCGCAGTAAAAGCGGCTGTGGATGCGGGCCTCATTGCCGCATCACGCTACAAATCGTATTTGCAAATTCTTGAAGGCGAAGATGCGAACTACCGAACCGATTCATACGATTCACAATGAGAGCAGTCATTCAAAGAGTTTCAGAAGCCAGTGTCGCTGTCGATCAGAAGATTGAAGGTGAAATCGCTGAAGGCTTATTGATATTTCTAGGAATCGTTCCTGAAGACACTTCGGAAGACCTTGAATGGCTGAGTAAAAAAATTGTAAATCTTAGAATATTTGACGATAACAGGGGGGTAATGAATCTATCCTTAAAGGAACAAAATGGTGCCGCTCTGGTCATAAGCCAGTTTACCTTGCATGCCCAGACCAAAAAAGGAAATCGCCCGAGCTATATAAAAGCCGCACGACCAGATATCGCAATCCCACTTTATCAGCAGTTTATAATGCAATTAGAAAATGATTTAGGAAAAGAAATTCAAACGGGAATTTTTGGCGCAAATATGCAAGTTTCGCTTCTAAATGATGGACCTGTTACTCTAATAATTGACAGTAAAAACCGTGAATAATTTTAGAGGTTTTTATTTGAAATCAGAGCCACAATACTTAATTTAGTAAAAGGTAAAATTAAGAATGATGAACATTCAAAATGCACAAAAAATTGTAGACCAATGGATAAAAACCCACGGGGTCCGCTATTTTAATGAATTGACCAATATGGCCCAGCTTACAGAAGAAGTCGGTGAGGTTGCTCGAATCATTGCCCGCCGCTACGGTGAACAAAGCGAAAAAGAGTCCGATAAAAGCAAAGATTTAGGAGAGGAGTTGGCAGATGTTCTTTTCGTAGTTTTGTGTTTGGCTAACCAAACTGGGGTAGACTTACAGGCGGCTTTTGATGCTAAATTAGAACTAAAAACCAAACGCGATCACGATCGTCACCACGCCAATAACAAGTTAAAATAACTGTGCAAATTTTTTTAAAAAAGTCAAAGATAAATGCCTTTTCAGTACTTAAAATTACAGGCTCTAAAAGTGAATCTAACAGAGTTTTGCTTTTACAAGCACTTTATAGTGGGCTAAAAATAAATAATTTATCAAATTCTGACGACAGCCAATTAATGCAAAAAGCAATTGCGTCTCAATCCTCAGTGGTAGACATTCACCACGCTGGGACAGCCATGCGTTTCCTTACAGCTTACTTTGCAACCCGCGTTGGAAAAACGACTACCTTGACGGGTTCCAAGCGCATGCAAGAGCGCCCAATTAAAATATTGGTAGACGCCCTTAATTCCTTGGGCGCTTCAATAACCTACATAAAAAATGAAGGCTATCCTCCAATTTTGATTGAAGGCAAAAAACTCTCTAACGATAGGGTGTCTCTTAAAGCGAATGTAAGTAGCCAGTATATCTCTGCATTGTTGCTCATAGCCCCAACCTTAGATGGTGGCCTGTCTTTACATCTAGAAGGAAAAATAACCTCTATCCCTTATATTAAAATGACTTTGGCGTTGTTAGAAAATTTGGGGGTACAAACAAGTTTTAAAGGCAATACTATAAAGGTACAGTCTTTTAAAAATGAGGTTTTTAAAACCTTTACTATAGAGTCGGATTGGTCCTCAGCCTCCTATTTTTACAGTCTGGTTGCCTTGAGCCCCGTTCAGACACAAATTGATCTTACTTTTTATAAGTCTCACAGTCTCCAAGGAGATGCTGTTTTGAGTGTCATTTACAAACAATTGGGTGTTGAAAGCAAATTTGAGGGTACCACACTTTCCTTAAAGAAAATTGGGACTGCTTTACCCAGGTGTCTAAACTTGGACTTATCAGATGCCCCTGACATAGCACAAACGATTGCCGTCAGTTGTCTAGGCCTGCAAATACCTTGTGATTTAACAGGTTTACACACCTTAAAAATCAAAGAAACAGACCGCTTGGTAGCCCTTCAAAACGAAATTAAAAAATTGGGATCCACTGTGGAAATTACGGACAACAGCTTGTACTTAAATCCTCACACTGCCCTAAATTCGAAGGTAAACATCGCAACTTACAATGACCACCGTATGGCCATGGCATTCGCTCCGCTTGCGCTGAAAACAGACCTGTATATTGAAGATTCTGAGGTTGTTTCAAAATCTTATCCCGATTTTTGGAAAAACCTTGAAATGTTAGGTGTTGAAATACATTAAATAAAAATAAATCTCCAATTACTTGACAACCCCCATGCGGCAATTGTATATTTGCAACTTGTAAAAAACAAACCTATGAAATTATCCCACTTTAGTTTTGAATTACCCGATGAACTCTTAGCAGAATATCCTTCAGAGAATAGAGATGAAGCGCGCTTGATGGTTTTGAATAGAGAAAAACAAACCATAGAGCATAAATACTTTAAAGACCTCATTGATTATTTTGAAGAAGAAGATGTGATGATTTTAAACAACACAAAAGTATTTCCAGCGCGGTTGTTTGGTAATAAAGAAAAAACCGGTGCGCGTATTGAAGTATTCTTGCTTCGCGAACTCAATTCAGAACAACGTCTTTGGGATGTGCTGGTAGATCCAGCCCGTAAGATTAGAATTGGGAACAAACTGTATTTTGGTGAAGATGAAAGTTTAGTAGCTGAAGTCATTGACAACACGACTTCAAGAGGAAGAACTTTACGCTTTTTGTTTGATGGTTCTTATGAAGAGTTTCGCTCCAAATTAAATGAACTTGGTCAGACCCCACTTCCAAAATATATTAAAAGAGAAGTAGAGCCCGAGGATGAAGACCGTTACCAAACCATATACGCTAAAAACGAAGGGGCTGTTGCCGCACCTACTGCCGGACTTCATTTTTCAAAACACCTTTTAAAACGCCTTGAAATCAAGGGCATTGACTTTGCAGAAGTTACCCTGCATGTTGGTTTGGGCACTTTTAACCCTGTTGAAGTAGAAGATTTATCCAAGCATAAAATGGACAGTGAGGAAATTATTGTTGACAAACAAGCGACACAAACAATCAACAAAGCCTTAGTTGGAAAGCGTCGAATTTGTGCTGTTGGAACCACAGTAATGCGCTCTATTGAAAGCTCCGTTTCATCCAGTGCAACACTGAATGAATTTTCAGGATGGACCAATAAATTCATTTTCCCTCCTTATGAATTTTCAATAGCCAATAGTATGATTACCAATTTTCATACACCAAAGTCGACCCTTTTAATGATGACAGCTGCTTTTGGAGGCTATGATTTTGTAATGAAAGCCTACGAAGAGGCAGTCAAAGAAAAATACAAATTTTACAGCTATGGCGATGCCATGCTAATTTTATAAATATACAAAGCCTCTTAGTGAGGCTTTTTTTTCATTGTGAGTGTAGTAAAAAAAGACATAAGAGCGCTATCAAAAGATGATTTGATGGCCTTTTTCACCCAAAATTCAGCGAAAGCTTTTCGGGGGAAACAAGTTTATGAATGGCTTTGGAAAAAGGGCGTACATCGTTTTGAGGATATGACCAATATTTCAATACAAAATAGGCAATTGCTTGAAGCCTCTTTTACAATCAATCACATCGAAGTGGATACCATGCAACGCAGCAGCGATGGCACGGTTAAAAATGCTGTGCGCCTTCATGATGGTCTTATTGTAGAATCGGTTTTAATTCCTACGGCCAAGCGCACTACAGCTTGTGTGTCTTCGCAAGTAGGTTGTAGTTTAGATTGTAAATTTTGCGCGACTTCAAGGCTTAAACGCATGCGAAATCTAAATCCCGATGAAATTTATGATCAAGTGGTTGCCATTGATAAACAAAGCCGTCTTTATCATAATAAAAAGCTCACAAATATTGTATTTATGGGGATGGGAGAACCTCTCATGAATTACAATAATGTTTTAAAAGCCATTGATAAAATCACTTCAGATGAAGGCTTGGGGATGTCTCCGAAACGCATTGTTGTTTCTACTTCTGGAATCCCAAAAATGATAAAAAAAATGGCTGAAGATGCCGTTAAATTTAACCTTGCAGTTTCTTTACACTCGGCCATTGATGAGGTTCGGACTCAAATCATGCCTTTTAACAAATCATTTCCATTAAAGGAATTGCGGGAAGCTTTAGAATTTTGGTATGCCAAGACCAAGCGAAGAATAACCTACGAGTATGTTGTTTGGGAAGGTGTCAATGATAAGACCAAAGACATTTTAGCGTTGATTGATTTTTGCAAATTTGCCCCTAGTAAGGTCAATCTTATTGAATACAATCCCATTGATGATGGCGTTTTTCAACAAGCCAAACCTTCGGTTATTGATCAGTATGTATCTATGTTAGAAGCTAAAAACATTACTGTTACAGTGCGACGTTCAAGAGGGAAAGACATCGATGCGGCTTGTGGTCAGTTGGCCAATAAAGCCTAATGTTATGGGGATGGATTAGGAATTTTAGAGTGAATCGCGTTGATCTCTCTAAGCATGTCTTCATTTAATTTTATATTGATGCTGTCAATATTTTCTTTTAATTGTTCTACTGTAGTGGCTCCAATGATATTACTTGTCACAAATGGACGCCCGTTCACAAATGCTAAGGCCATGCTGGTAAGAGACAAACCCGATTCTTTGGCAAGATTGAGATAGGCTTTTGTCGCTTCTGTTGCTTGTTCACTACTGTATCTTGCAAACCTTGGGAATAAATTCAATCGTGCATTTTTCGCTGCGGTTCCCTCAATATATTTACCTGATAAAACCCCAAAAGCCAGTGGCGAATAGGCTAAAAGACCCATGTTTTCCCTTAAGGAAATTTCAGCTAAATCGCCTTCAAAAACCCTGTTCAATAAGGAATAGGCATTCTGAATGGTGCTTATTTTGGGAAGCTTGTCCTTCCGTACTTCTTCTAAATAACGCATACTTCCCCAACTTTTTTCATTGGATAGGCCATAGGCTCTAATTTTTCCAGCTTTCACAAGTGCATTGAGTTCGTGAAGGACTTCATTAAAATTATCTATCCAAGGGTCTTTTGGACTGGGCTTAAAATCACGCACCCCAAAGGTGTTTGTATGTCGTTCTGGCCAATGCAGCTGGTATAAATCGATGTAATCTGTTTGCAGTCTTTTCAATTCTAAATCAATGGCCTGTTTGATAGCATCGCCCTTAAATCCAGTCGTTCGAATGTGCGCGGTATAATCTCCAGGCCCTGCAATTTTACTAGCCAAAACAACTTTACCTCTATTTTGCCTTTGCTTAAACCAATTTCCAATGATCTTACTTGTACGCCCCTGGGTTTCTTTGGTTGCTGGGACCGGGTAGAGTTCTGCAGTGTCAAAAAAATTAACCCCTTTTTCAACAGCATAATCCATTTGAGCGAAACCATCGGCTTCGGTATTTTGGTTGCCCCAGGTCATGGTGCCTAAGCATATTTTACTGACTTTTATGTCTGAATTTGGAAGCGTTGTGTATTCCATTAATTCCCATTTAAAAGTTTAGAAATTTCATCGAGTTTGGGGGTTAAAACCACTTCAATACGTCTGTTTTTGGCTTTACCTGCAGCGGTGTCATTGCTTTCCACAGGCGCATATTCGCTTCGCCCTGCTGCCGTTAAATTATTGAGTGAAATGGCTTTATTTTCACTTAAAATTGATATAATGGCCGTGGCGCGTTTGGTAGATAAATCCCAATTATTTGCAATTTTCCCACCGTTTGAGAAAGGGACATTGTCTGTATGGCCTTCAATCAAAACAGCAATATCAGGATTTTCTGCAAGCACACTACCTAACTGCTCAATGGCATTTCGACCCTGATTTCCAACAGACCAACTCCCAGATTTGAACAACAGTTTGTTTTCCATAGAAACATAGACTTTGCCATCGCGTTGTTCTACACTTAGACCTTTTCCCTCAAAAGCAATCAGCGCTTTGGAAATCGCATTTTTTAAATCGGTCATGGCTTGGTCTTTGGCTGTAATTAGCGCTTCAAGTTCAGCGATGCGTTCGGAACGCTCCTGCATATCTGCTTCCAATCGCATCAAGCGCTCATTTTCTAATGCGAGGGCTTCTTCTTTAAGCGCTAGCGCTTCTAAAAGGGCTCTATTTTTTTTCGCATTTTCTTCAAGAGCTTTAGAACTGTTTTGCTCAAGGGCAGCGTAAGCTGCATTTAATTGATTGTAATTTTTTTGGAGCATTCCCAAATCCTTCTCAAACTGATCTCTTTCATTTTGGGTGGCATCATACCTCGCTTGTAATGCATTCAATTGCGCTTGCAGTTTATTTTTTTCACCAATTTCATTGCTGTTATTGGATGCCAATGCATCATAATCAGATTTGAGTTGTCGGTATTTTACATCCAGTTCATTGAATGATTTTGAGGAAACGCAAGCTGTTGTGTTCAAAACAACAAGCATCAGAAGAATGATTTTTTTTTGCATGATTTAATTTGTTTTTAATTCCAATAAGACCGGACAATGATCGCTGTGTACGGCTTCTTTTAAAATGAGTGCCCGCTTTATCTTCTGTTTTAAAGTATCAGAAACAAGGGTGTAATCTAGCCGCCACCCTTTGTTATTGGCCCTAGAATTTGCGCGGTAACTCCACCAGCTATATTGGTGAGGTTCTGTGTTTAAAGCACGAAAGGCGTCTGTAAAGCCACTCTTTAAAAAAGCACCCATCCAAGCCCTTTCTTCTGGCAAAAATCCGGATACGTTTTTATTGCGTACTGGGTCGTGAATATCAATGGCTTCATGGCAAATGTTGTAATCGCCACAAATCACAAGATTTGATTTTTCTTTTTTTAGTTCATCAATATAAGCTCTAAATAAATCCATGTATTCAAACTTATGTTCCAAACGTTGGATATTGGTTCCTGAGGGTAAATACAAACTCATAATGGAAACTTCAGGGAAATCTACGCGAAGATTTCTTCCCTCAAAATCCATAGAGGCAATGCCAGTTCCATAAATTATATTTTGAGGTTTTTTTTTGCATAAAATGGCCACCCCGCTATATCCTTTTTTTTGTGCACTGAACCAATAGTGGTAAGGGTAGCCTGCCGCTTCAAAAAGGCCTAGATCAAGTTGCTCTTTTTGCGCTTTAATTTCTTGTAAACAGATCACGTCAGGATCAGCAGCTACCAGCCATTCCACAAATCCCTTTTTTACAGCTGCCCGAATGCCATTTACATTGTATGAGATGATTTTCATCAGATTGGTACTATAATTTTAGCTAAAATAATTAAAGCCTTACTTTTACACTAAATAAAAATGGCCATTTTTATTTAAAACTATCAACAAAATATTTTAGTGATATTGAAGTTTAAACATAGCATGCGCTTATTAAATACTTTCATTTTATTGTTGTCTTTTTTTTGGTCTTGGTCACAAGTTGAAGAACCGCTGATTCAATCAAAAAAAATAGCCGTTAAAGCGCAGTTAGTTTTGGACAGTGTTGGGGTCAATTCTTCTTATTTCAAAGTGCTAGATTTACAAAATAAGCCGCTGGCAGATTCGCTTTATACAATGGATTATAACACGGCTGTTTTAAGCTTTAAGCCTGCTGCATTGGATTTAGACTCTGTTAAGGTTCAGTATTTGAGGTTCCCAGATTTTATTACCCGTACTTACAAACAATTAGACACAGCCGTTATTGTAAACTCTACGGGTTTGCCAAGCAAGTTGTATCAACTTTCTAGGCCCAACGAGGATCGAGGCCCTATCCCATTTGATGGTTTAATAACTTCGGGAAGTCTTTCAAGAGGCGTGACCATTGGCAACAATCAGAATTCTGTATTAAACAGTGAATTAGACCTTCAAATTAGTGGGAAACTAAACGAAAAAGTTACGCTCAGAGCTTCCATACAAGACGCTAATATTCCATTGCAACAAAGTGGATATTCACAGCGTTTAGACGAATTTGATCAAGTTTTTATTGAAGCCTTTACAGACCGATGGTCCATAAGAGCCGGCGATATTGACTTAGAGAATTCAAGCTCTTATTTTGCTGAATTTTCTAAGCGTGTCCAAGGCTTGTTGGTGCGTTCTCGTTTTAAATCTAACACATCAGAAACTTCTGCTTTTGTCTCTGGCGCCTTGGTGAGAGGCCAGTTCGTCAGAAGTCAATTTACGGCTCAAGAGGGCAATCAAGGCCCCTACAAGTTAAAGGGTCCTGACAATGAATTGTTTGTGTTGATTGTTTCTGGCAGTGAAACCGTATACGTGAATGGTTTGGCGCTAGAACGCGGCGCTACCAATGATTATATTATCGATTACAATGCCGGAGAAATTGTATTTAATCCAACATTTCCTATTAATTCAGAAATGCGTATTACGGTAGATTATCAGTACAGTGAGAGAAATTACACCCGTTTTGTTGGATATGCTGGAGGACAATTTAGCACTAAAAAGTTTCAGCTAGGAATGTCATTTTACAATGAAAATGACTTGAAAAACCAACCGCTTCAGCAAAACTTAAGCAACGCCCAAGCGGATATTTTATCACAGGCTGGAGACGACAGGTCTTTAATGACAGCCCCCTCAGCCAGCCCACAAGAATTTTCTGAAAATCGGATTTTATATAAAAAAGAGCTTGTAAATGGTCAGGATATCTTTGTGTTTTCTAACAATCCAGATGACGATTTATACCAAGTTAATTTTTTGTCGGTAGGTAATCAGCAGGGAGATTATATATTGGTCAATTCCAGTTCCATTTCAAATATCTATGAGTACATTGCTCCAATTTCTGGGCAACCACAGGGGAATTATGCACCTATTGTACAATTAGTGGCACCAGTAAAATTGCAATTGGCAGTCCTTAATGGACGCTACAATCCCTCCAAAAAAACACAACTTGACTTTGAACTGGCTGCCAGCCGAAACGATTTAAATTTATTCTCGAACTTATCAGACAGCAATAACGATGGTTTGGCTGCCCGCTATGATATGACGCATCAGTTGTTGCGTTCTTTGAAGGGTTGGACCATTGATCTTTTTTCAGGGTTAGACTATATTCATAAAGATTTTAGGAATATACAAACCCTTTACAATCCAGAATTCAATAGAGATTGGAACCTCGACAACCCTTTGGGAAACGGAATTGCCTCAGAAATGGGAACTCAGTTGTTTGCGAAAAATGCTATTGCCTTATCAAAAGCTGAGCTAGGGCAAATTAATTATGCTTTTCAGTATTTGAATTTCTCTAAAAACTACAGCGGTAACCGCCATCTTTTGAGGGCTAATTTGAAAGCAGATAAACTAGAATTTCAAACCCATTCGAGTGTTTTAAAAACAAATAGCAATCGTACATCTTCCAATTTTTTAAGATCTATATCTCAATTAAAATACCAGGTGGGGAAGTTCTGGCCTGGGATGAAATTCTCAACTGAAAACAATAAAATCGTTTCACAGATTGACAGCCAATTGGATTCACTCAGTCAAAAATTTTCTTCTTACGAAGGGTTTTTAGGCGTTGGTGATTCTACCAAAGTTTTTGTAAAAGTTGGATATGTTCACCGCGTTAATGACAGTGTTCAAGATAACCGTTTACAACGCGTTAATCAGTCGGACACCTATTACTTAAATTCTAAATTAATCTCCTCGAAAAACACGGATTTAAGTCTGTTTGTCAATTACCGCCTTTTTAATTTAAAGACACAAGACCAATCGCTTCAAAAGTCTTTAAACTCTAGGATTTTTTACAACCAAAGTTTCCTTAAAAATCTAATGCAATGGCAAACCGTTTATGAAACCAATTCTGGGCGATTGCCACAACAGGATTTTACCTATGTTGAGGTAGAGCCTGGCCGTGGTTCTTTTGTTTGGTTCGATTACAATGACAATGGGATTCAAGAACTTGAAGAATTTGAAGTGGCGCAGTTTCAAGATCAAGCGACCTATATACGTGTACTACTGCCCAATCAAGTTTTTATCAGAACCCATCAAAACCGCTTGAGTCAATCGCTTACTTTCGACCCTATACAATGGGCAAATTCAAGTAATAAACGTCAAAAATTTTGGGCCCATTTTTATAATTTGACAACTTATCTCATAGATCGAAAAGATCGAAATGCATTTCAGAATATTAATTTAAATCCATTTAAATCTGAGTCAGGACAACAAATGGGATTGCAGTCTAATTTTAGAAATCAATTGTTTTTTAACCGCGGAAAACAACACTTTACAATGTCTTACAGTTATTTTGATACCGAGTTAAAAAATGTACTTTCTTTTGGTGCTATCACTCAAAAGGGATCTGGCCATCAATTTAATTTTACACACAAGATTCAGAATCAATGGCTTTTGAATTTTCAGACAAATATTAAAAGCAATAGAGCTACTAGTGAAAATTTCACATCAAGAAATTATGATTTAGATCAGTGGCTTGTGAGTCCAAAAGTGTCGTATTTGTTGGACGACAATAAGCGCTTTGATTTGTTTTACCAATTTCATAAAAAAAACAATTTAATTCTCGGACAGGAAATTTTAGAGCAACACAAGTTGGGTGTTTCTGCTGTTCTCACTCAAAATCAAAAGGCAGCCATTTCTGCTGAGTTAAATTATTTTTCCAATAATTTCCGGGGGAATGCCAACAACCCCGTAGCTTATCAAATGATGGAGGGGCTTCAGCCTGGAATAAATTTCACATGGTCCCTCATTGTCCAAAAACGCTTGACAAAATATTTGGATTTAAATTTGAATTATTTTGGTCGTAAAACAGAAACAAGTCAGACCATTCACACGGGAACGGTTCAATTAAAGGCGTATTTCTGATTTTTAGACTACTGCTTATAGCTGTTTAACGTATCAATGAAAAATGGGATTTAAATTGTTTTTCTTTTCCATTTTCGTCGTAATAAGTTACAATAAACCAGTAGTCACTTGCGGGCAATAACTTACCATTGTAAGTTCCATTCCATCCTAGAAAATTTGTCTTAAATTGATTTAAGAGCTTGCCGTACCGATTAAAAATTGAAATAATCCCAGCTTGAGTTTGCAGGCATCTAATGTTCCATAAATCATTATAGCCATCCCCGTTGGGGGTAAAGAATTTTGGGTAATCTAGAATGGTGAATGTTGTTTCAGGGTCATTGCTACAGCCTTCAGAGTCTTTTACTTTGATAATGTGGTTTTCACATCCCACTACGTTTTGAAAAATAGCACTGTTTTGCCAGTCCCCCCCGTCTAATTGGTACTCGTAATTTCCACTGCCTCCACTGACACTCACTTCAATGACTTGGTTGGTATCAAAAGGCTCAGAAATGCTTTCGGTAGAGATTACCAAATTATTTACTGGATTTACTTGAACGGTTTGAGTGGTGGTGGTTGAGCACTCTCCTACATCAGGCGTGAAAGTATAAGTCGTTGTAGCCAGATTGTTAGGTGCAGGGGTCCAACTCCCTGAGATTCCTTCATTTGATATAGAGGGTAAAGTCCCAATGGTTTCCCCGATACAAATATCATTAATTTGGAAGGTGGGCGTTGTTTCTTGAAGCACTGTTACAGTCATGTTCGCTGTTTCAATGCAAGCACCTCCATTTGGAGAAAAGGTATAAAGGGTGGTGGTGGTATTATCCATTGAACCCGGACTCCATGTCCCATTGATACCATTAGTTGAAGTTGTGGGCAATGAGGGTATTGTTACCCCCGCACAAAAAGGGCCAATTTGGTTGAAAGTAGGGGGTTGGGTTGGAATAAT
>CAJWNW010000005.1 GCA_913044085.1 uncultured Flavobacteriaceae bacterium
TTAATTCAATGAAAACAATAAACTTTAAAATATTTGCTTCCATTACCCTTGTATGTCTTGCAATGGTTGGCTGTGTACAAGATGATGACTTTACTGTTCCCTCCAGTGTTGGAACTGAGGAAAATGCAAGTCTGGCAGATTTACTTTCAAACATCGAAAATGGTAATGTTCAACTTATCAGTATTGAGGAGTTAAAAGCCCAATTTATTTCGGATAATCCTGCTACACAAATTGTCTCTGAGTTGGCGGTTAAGGGCTTTGTATCCTCCTCCGATGCAGCGGGTAATTTTTACAAGGAATTTTTTATTCAGAATTCTGTAGAAAATGCGACAGACGCTGTTAAAATCTCGTTGAATCAAGTTGATTCTTACAACCAATATAATATTGGAAGAGAAGTTTATGTTTATTTAAAGGATATGTATTTAGGAGAGGCGAATGGAGGAGACGGTGTTTTCACAATTGGTAGCAGTGCAAATGGAGACGGCGAGGTTGAAGGTTTTACAGCAAATGAAATCCCTTTTCATATATTCCGTTCTTCTACAACCGAGCTTATTGTCCCTAAACTTGTGACGGGGTTATCGGCAAACGATATTGGAATTTTTGTCTCTTTTGAATCGGTAGAATTTCCAACAAGTGAAGCGGGCCTCCCATATGTTTCCCCGATGGACGATTACGATACCCAACGTACAGTACAACGTTGCTCTGGTTTTGATTATTCAAACTTCCTTTTGGAAACAAGTTCCTTTGCAAGTTTTAAAAACGAAATATTACCATCTGGTGGTGGTAGCATTGCTGGAGTTGTTTCAAAAACATATAATGGGAGTGATTTAGTTCTTGCGCTTAATACTTCGGATGATGTTCAAATGGATGGTAGCCGATGCGAACTTTTAGATATCAATGATTTTTATCCAATTTTTGAAGATGATTTTGAATCCTATCCAAATTACAGCTCCCTGAACGGAAACGGTTGGACTAATTATATCGAGGCTGGAAGCAGAGACTGGTTTGTCAGAATATCAAATGACAGTCAAAATTCTGGAAGTAAAATGGTTCAATTAGGATCCTATCAAACTGGTGATGCAAGCACGATTGCATGGTTAATTACTCCGGCAATTGATTTGGATGCGCAAGGGGTAGAATTTGTTAAGTTTAAATCATCAAATAGTTTTGCTGATGGCAGCGAATTAGAGTTACTTATATCTACGGATTGGGATGGTACTGAAGCCACAATTGAATCTTCATCATGGGATACGCTGAACGCGAATATCGTTTCCGATGGAGAATTTTATCAGAACTGGGTAGATTCAGGACTTGTAGATTTGAGTCTTTTTTCTGGAAATGCCTATGTCGCTTTTAAATATATTGGAAGTGGTCAATCCTCCTTCGATGGCACCTATGAAATCGATGATTTTAAAGTTTTGATTCAGAACTGATGGATTAACTTATTTATTAAAGCCTGTGAGTGTTCACAGGTTTTTTTTATATACTTTAATACTATGAACCTCTTTGACCAATTTTACATTTCAGTATATCAGAAAGTAAAAAAATACAAACCAAAACTAGCGGCTAGGTTAGCTCGTTTTTATGTTTCATTACTTCAAATAGGTTTGTTCCTTTTGTTGGGTGTTTTTTTCATGAAGTTCTGTGAGCAAATGAAATTAACTTTTTTAACCACACCCAATGCTTGGCTGCTCTTTGTAGGAATTTCGATGTTTATTGTGTTTAAAAATTGGATTGGCTACAATGGTAAGAAACGTTCTATTCTGTTATCCAAAGCATCAAAGCGCGCTTCGCAACATTCTTTATTGACGCTTGTTGTTTTTCAATTCTTAGTTTACGGATTAACTTTCGTAGTTTCCGAAGCGGCATAAAAAAACCCCCAAATAGTGGAGGTTTTAAAAAATCAATTTTTCTATTCGTTGTTGTTTGGATTGCCTTCCAGAATAATGAATTCGGAACGGCGGTTCATTTGATGTTCGTCTTCATTACATCCTAAACCACAGTCATTAACCGGCATGGCTTCTCCCATTCCAATACCACTTATTCTGCTAGCATCAACTCCTTGACCAATGACGTACTGAGCTGTTGTTAGCGCACGTCTTTCGGATAGGCTTTGATTGTATTTGGCTGTCCCTCTAGCATCTGTGTGTGATTCTGCACGAATGACAATAGATTCATATTTATTCATCAATTCTACCAGTTTGTCCAATTCAAAGGCTCCTTTCGCAGTGATATTAGACTTGTCAAAATCGAAGTATATAGGGTTTAAAACAACTTTGTTTGCAAGAATTATTTCATCAATTGGATCTAATAAAATCTCTTCAGTTATTTCTTCCTCGCTGCTACCTTTAATATGAGTCGACCCACTTTCGTATTCTTGCATTGAAGCCGTAAGGTAAAGGTCTGTATCGCATTCGACAATATAATTGACTTCCCCTTTTTCAGAGGTCGTTTTACTGCCAATGACATTACCTTCAGTATCGGTAACATTCACAGTAGCATTTGCCAAGACAAGCCCTGTATCGCTGTCTTTGACCGTTACAGTAGCCATTACATCACAAATGGGTTGCAGCACTTTAACAACATATACATCGTCACTGCCAGATCCTCCTTCACGATTGGAAGACACAAAACCTTCTCCAGTTTCATTGTTAATGCTAAAGGCAAAATCATCGGCATTGCCATTTACAGGAATTCCAATATTTCTTATAGGCCCTACTTTTCCATCGACTAGTTTTGCAAAAAACACATCCATCCCCCCTAGGCCTAAATGCCCGTCGGATGAGAAGTAAAGAGTGTTATCAGCGCTTACATAAGGAAACATTTCTTGTCCTTCTGTATTTACTTTTTGTCCTAAATTGGTGGCTTTACCAATGGTACCGTCTCCATCAATTGGTGCCATATAAAGATCAAATTGGCCCATGCCTCCAGCCATGTCTGAGGCAAAGAATAGCAGTTTTCCATCTGGGCTGACTGCTGGATTTTTAACAGAGTAATTTTTTGAGTTCAAAGAAAGCGGCTCACCCTCAGACCAAATACCTAATTCCTGCGTGGATTTGTAGAGGTTTAGTACACTGAATTTGGTTCTTGACAAAGAATCTCTTTCAAATATATTATCGTAATAGCTTTCTCTCGAAAAATACATAGTCTTTCCGTCAGGTGAAAAAGAAACAAGCCCCTCGTGGTATTTGGTGTTGATTGCTTCAAAGGCTACAGCTTTTTGAAATGAGCCGTCTTTATTTTGACTGGCCATGTAAACATCGAGAAATGGCTCTTGGTTCCAACCATAACTTTTCCTGGTTTCGTTTCTTGCGGATGCAATGTATAATTTCCCATCTTGAAGGGTGCCTCCGAAGTCTGAAAATTCAGTATTTAAACCGGCGTCCTGGACATTAAACTTTTGGCCTTTTTCAATAATCTTTGGTAAATAATTTGGATTCTTCAAAAAGGCGATGGCTCTGTGGTCAGCAGGCCGCATGGCTGCAAATTTTCTCATTTGTGAATTGGAAGCCTCATACTTGCCATTGGCCTTTAACATCTGCGCATACTTGAAAATTGTTTCGGGTGCTTGCGAAGTTTCCAGTGCTTTGGCATACCATTTTTCGGCCTCAACAGATTTAAAGACATTGTAATAAGACTCTGCCAACTGCGCATATACATAGGCGTTTTTCTCCCCTTTAGAAATTAATTTTTCATATTCTTTTGCAGCGTCTACAAATTCCAGTTTTGTAAACAGTTTATCTGCTTTTTTCGTAGAATTTGATTGCGCGTTGGCAAATGAGCTAGTGATTAATATGATAATAAATATTGAAGTGTATTTTTTCATGATGTTATACTTAGCTTAAATTTAGAAATAACGTGGTGACCTTGAAACTTTGGATGAGAAATTCAAATCAAAGTTGATAAAAATCTCATGCGATGCGTTTGTAACAATGTTTAAATCGGATTGTATGGCGTCGTAGGCATAGCCAATACGAATGTTCTCCATGACTTGAAAGTTAACCATACCACTAAACGAGTCATCCAATCTATAACCAATTCCTACTTCGACTAAGTCGTACATGAAGACGTTGGCATTGATATCGTAACTTAGCGGCGCATCAAAAGCATACTTTAATAATGCGTGTGGTTTCAATTTAAAGTTTTCAGACAAATCAAACACATATCCTGCAGCTGCGAAAAAGTGCTCAGATTCAGAACCATAATTTATATCCTCTTCGTCTAAATGTACCCCATTTAGAATATTTGGTACTGAAGCTGAAATGTAGTACTTATTAGGTTTGTAAAAATATACACCAGCTCCTATATTAGGAGTAGTGGAATTTACAGGAGAAGTAAAGAAAGGGTCATTTGGGTCCATTGTTTGAACGCGATCTAAACCAATATTATGGAAAGTAAAACCACCTTTTACTCCAAAAGCCAAGCGTGTTTCCATTCCCATAGGAACGGTGTAAGACACATCCACGTATGCATTGGTTTCTTCAACTGGACCAATTTTGTCAGAAATCACAGACAAACCTAAAGCGAGTTGATTCCCCACAGGGGAGTGAATGTTAAAGGTAAATGTTTCTGGTCCTCCATCAAGCCCAACCCATTGACTGCGGTACAAAGCTCCTACGGAAAGCCCTTCAGATATTCCGGCGTAAGCAGGGTTGATAACATTCATATTGTACATGTATTGGGTGTACTGCGGGTCCTGTTGCGCATGGTTTTGTTGGGCAATTAGTAGGGTAAAAAATATTAAAATTAACTTTTTCATTGCTTTTAAATTAGTTGTAATAGTTAGTAGTTAAGATAAATCCAGCTGATAGTTGGTTCACGGTCTGATGCATATTGAATAATATAGAAATAGGTACCAACTGGCAAAAGCTCATTAGAATTGATATTTCCGTCGCTAGCGTCTTGACCACACCATTGGTCAACATAATCATTTAACTCAAATACTTTAGTTCCATACCTGTTATATACATCTGCTTTGATTATGTCTTCTTGATCCTCGAGATGATCTAAAACTAAACAGTCGTTCAAACCATCCCCATTGGGAGATATACCTTGTGGTATGTCTACACAATTTTCATTCATGTAGGAATTTATTGATATAGTTGTTTCAGAAGAACAATTAGAATTAACATCTGTCACAACAACTAAGACCGAATCATAACCATATACTTCGCCATGAGTGAAAGTTCCAGTACTATCTCCCTCCGAAACTAACATGTCATTAATATACCAATCATATTCATATGTGTTATCTATACTTTGATCGTTAGTTATGTTGATATATAAGTCAACCTCACCGTCTGGACATTTATAAAATGAGGTATCATCTTCTAATTCGGGAGCAATACCTTGAGTAACAGATATTACTTTATCGGAAGCACAACCTGTTACAGTGTTGTACGCGGTTACAATGTAATCACCTGTTAGAAGATCAAACTCACCTGCACCCAAAGTTAAAATATTTCCACCATCATTTTCAGAAACTTCCGACACATAGACCACATCATTATAACTCCAAGAATAAACTATATTTTCAGGTAATTGTTGTGAATCGTCAACATAAACTTCTAATACTGCTTGTTCTTCACCATAACAAAGTGCAATTTGTTCTTCAACGGCTACGGGGACTGGATTTTGTGCTATTTCAACAATAACTGAATCGGTTACTGTGGCAGTACCCCCAGTGCATAAGTCGTAAGTAATCGCAGCGGTATAGGTAGTGGTTGTTTCTGGTGAAACAGTTATGGTTTGTTCAGTTCCTACTAAATTACTGCCATCATACCACTCAAACAAATAGTTGGGCGTTCCAACTGAAGGACTGAAGCGCCATGATTCTCCTGAGGTTTCCCAAACTCCTGTATTTCTATCACTTGGTGTATATGCGATTGTATCTTCCATGTTCTGTATACCGACTACAGCCAATCCACCATTCCATGTTGGGCAGGTCGGTTTGTCAATAATATTAACATCGATAACATTGGACGATTCATACAAAATTATTTGAGAAGTAGATGTGAGTTCGTTGCAAGCACCACTGAAGAGTGGGACCTCGGTATAATTCACAACAAATTGTCTTTGAGGTGAAGAACCTAAAATCATAAAATTAATTTCACCACCTACTGAAGGATCTATATCATGTGCAACTCCAAAAATATTCGCATCCGATAATGATGAATTTGATGCATTGGGAAGTGTGTCTTCTGCACTAAAACTCCATCCATTATAACCATTTGCATTAGTCAGATCGAAAGAAATAACCCCATTAGAGCCAATTAACAATTGATTGTAAGTTCCGCCAAAGAAGCAGAAGTCAAAACCAATGTCAATCACATCAGACCACTCATCATCTGTTTCAACGCTTGTAGGGGTGCCACCAAGAAAAGATGGAAATTCACAATTATTGACGGAAGTGATTTCATAGGCTGAGGTATCTTGTCCCAGAATATGATAGGTTGCTGTCAGAGTTGTCGTTGTATCATCATCTGCACAAAGATTGCTGTCTTCGCCGGCATATATGATGGAACATTCATTTGGAGGCGGTGGGCAAATAAATGTTAAGAGATCACTTTCAACAAAACAGCTAGCGTCGTTGGTATTAACTGCGTTGATAACAATTTCTTCGTTTGCCGCATAAGGGCCAAAGTTTACAACGCCAGTTGTTGCTACGGTTTGGGTTGTACCAAAATTATCTACCAAATCAATACTAGTGGCATCCCCCATATCAGAAATATTTGCGTCCACATAGAATTCGTAATATGGGCTGCAAACTCCATTTATAGTAAAGTCAACAGTTTGAGTTACGCATGTTGCACAAGAAACGGAGAAATCCCAAGGGTTGTAAGTTGTGGAACTATCGCAACTAACAGATCCATCCGAATCTACTTCTATATACATTGATGTAGATGTTGATTGAAATTCAAGACCAGTCAAGTCATGTATATTAGCATCAGCGTTATTGAACAAAACAGTTCCTGTATTATCGGGCCCATCGTAAATGGTAATTTCATCACAACAAGATTCAAGATTTCCGGAATTGAAAACAATTTTTACAGGAAATTCTGTAGAAGATGTAAATAACCATACCGTATTATCGTTGTTTGTATAACAGTAATTTAAATCTAAAACTTCTCCAGCATCGCAATCAATGGTATAATTTGTTTGTACTGGTGTAGAAAAAATTGCAGGGCTCGTCCATACGCTGAAGTCCCCTTCACCACAGTCCGCTCGCAAATAAACTTCATAGTCCGTTTCCCATTCCAAATTAGATAGTGTAAGCGGGTTTGTAGTTATTAGGGTACCAGCTGTAGTTGGAATCCCTGTTCCTTGTGGCTGAAGCACATATTCCCATTGAGTTTCCCCATTATTTGCATCCCAGTTTAAGGTTGCAGTCGTGCCAAGCGCATCTAATGTTGCGGTCAGGTTTGTTGGAACTAAACAGCTAGGTGGAGGCCCGCAACTTACAAGAATTTCATATCCTGCTGATGTAACAGATCCGTCACTGTCAAACACAAAAGTCAGTGCCCCTGATGGGTCTGTTGAAGTAATTGGATCGGGAATTTCAGCACCTCGAAATTCATCATCAACCGGATCAAAGCTTGTGTCTGGGCCATTGTAAACTGTTAAACCATCGCAACAAGATTCTGTCTCAAAGCTTATGAAGGTAAACGTCACAACATCACCAGGGTTCTCCGGAAAAACGGTGGTGGTTATTAATTCATTATTTGAGTATTCACCAGTTGCTCCTCCAGAGTCGTATATTGTATCTCCACAGGCGGGGCCGGTTTCGAAATTTACAGGCCCTGTCCATGGGCTAAAGTCTCCAGCACCACAATCAGCTCGCAAGAAAACTTCGTAAGCAGTACCCGAACTCAATCCAGAAAGGGTCAAAGGGTTTTCGACTGTTGTCGTTCCAGCAGCCGTAGGCGCCCCTGTGCCTTGGGGTTGTAGTACATATTCCCAAACTGTTTCTGTTGCACCGGCAGTCCATGACAACGTGGCCGAATCGGATGAGTTCAACGCTACAGCTAAATCTGTGGGGGGAACACAAGAAGGAGGTGCAGTCACGTTTACAGTCATATCAGCTGTTACACCATAGGATCCATTATAACATGGGTCTGGGGGGTTTTGCCCTAACCATGCAGTACCTATACGCATATTATACACTCCATTTGCAGTACCGTTTGGTACTGTAAAAGAGGCATTTAAAGTAGTTGGATTATTGTTGGTTGATTGCCCGGAAAACAGCAATTCAGTGGCGCTGTCATAAACTAAATCGTTATTAAAATCAATCCAAACATTTGCATCGTATGTGTAGCCTGTGGCAAATGTGATTTGAAGATTAGTTTCGACCGCTTGTGATACGTCTACTGTTGGACTTGTAAAATCTTCATAAGTTAAATCCCCGCCCGATGTAAACGTAGATGTAGCCAAAACAATTTGAGTGATACCTTGAGCATCATTTGATGATGGAATTGATTCGCAATAACCTGTGTAAAAGGTCACAGGCCCTGTCCATGAGCTAAAGTCTCCTGAACCACAATCAGCCCGCAAATAAACCTCATAGTTAGTGAATGGGTTCAATCCAGAGAGAACCAAAGGATTTGAAGAAATTGATGTTCCTGCTACATTGGGTGCACCAGTTCCTTGTGGTTGTAGTATATACTCCCATGTCGTTTCTGTTCCACCTGCAATCCAAGAGACAGTGGCCGAATCGGATGAATTCAAAGCTACAGCTAAATCTGTGGGTGGTACACAAGAAGGAGGTGCCGTTACGTTAATTCTCATATCCACTGTTACACCGTAAGATCCATTATAACATGGGTCAGGTGTCGACTGACCGAAATCTGATGTTCCAATACGCATGTTGTAAACTCCATTTGGTGTACCATTAGGAACTGTAAATGAGGCATCAAGAGTGGTAGGATTCGCATTAGTTGATTCTCCGTCAAATACCAGTTCAGTGTCATTATCAAACGTAGAATCATTGTTAAAATCAATCCAAATATTTGTATCGTATGTATAGCCTGTGGCGAACGTAATTTGAAGATTTGTTTGAACAGCTTGTGCTACGTCTACTGTTGGACTTGTGAAATCTTCATATGTTATGTCCCCACCAGACGTAAACGTGGATGAAGCCAGAAGGATTTGGGTTATGCCTTGACCATCATTTGAAGATGGAACTGAGTCGCAATATTCTAAAACAAGGCAGAAAGCAATACATTGACCGGTTGAAACATTTGCAACATAATTACCAGTAGCTGCAACAGCCCCATCACTATCTAATATTTCGTAACTTGCATCACTTGCAAAACTCCCCCCGCCATTCCAAATTGTAGTAACCTCAGCGTCAGTTGTTACTGGGAATGTAACAAACTCTTCAGAACCGTTTACTAGAGTAACGTTGTCTAATATAACAACGCCATCAACAAGAACATCTAAAGTGTTACCAGTCCAACCATCTCCAACGGAGTCCATCATTTTTAGGGTGTAGTCGCATTGGCCAAATGAGTAAACTGAGAAAAGTAGGCAAAGCAGTGAATTCGTAATATTTTTCATCTCTTAAATTGGTTAATTTATTATTTAAATTTAACAAAATACTAACAATTTGTTTCCTGAGCTCAGCAATAATTGACAAAATACTTTTATACTCGATGAAATACACAAAGTTTAGGAATTACATTGCGTAAAACAAAAAATTAATATCTTTTTATGTGTAATTTTGATCTGACATGTTAGAAAAAAAAAATTTAAGTTCTGAAAAAGCTGTACTTGTAGGCATTGTTACAAAAGCGCAAAATGAGACTCAATCTAAAGAATATTTAGATGAATTGGAATTTTTAACTCACACAGCTGGGGGGGTAGTGGTCAAACGCTTTACACAAAAAATGGAAATACCAAATGCTAAAACTTTTATTGGTTCTGGAAAAATGCAACAACTACAAGAATATGTTAAGGAATTCAATATCGGTACTGCCATTTTTGATGATGAACTTTCAGCCGCTCAAGAAAGAAATATTAGCAAAATTTTAAATTGTAAAGTCCTAGACCGCACCAACTTAATCCTTGATATTTTTGCACAACGTGCGAAAACCAGTTACGCCCGCACCCAAGTAGAGTTGGCACAATGTCAATACTTACTACCACGTCTCAAAGGGATGTGGACCCACCTTGAGCGTCAAAAAGGAGGGATTGGAATGCGAGGTCCAGGTGAAACTGAAATTGAAACTGACCGCCGAATTGTAAGAGAGAAAATAGCCTTGTTGAACTCTAAAATCAAAAAAATCGACAAACAAATGTCAGTTCAAAGGGGTAATAGAGGGGCTTTGGTAAGAGTCGCTTTGGTAGGCTACACTAATGTTGGAAAGTCAACTTTGATGAATGTCATTAGTAAGTCTAATGTTTTTGCCGAAAATAAGCTCTTTGCCACTTTAGATACTACTGTTCGAAAGGTTGTTGTTAAAAATTTACCATTTTTAATGAGCGATACGGTTGGCTTTATCAGAAAACTTCCCACCCAACTAGTGGAATCTTTTAAAAGTACTTTAGATGAGGTTCGAGAATCCGATTTGTTGTTGCATGTAGTCGATATATCTCACCCGAGTTTTGAAGAACACATTAATTCTGTCAATAAAATCTTAGAAGAGATAAAAGCCTTTAATAAACCAACACTTATGATTTTTAATAAAATTGACAACTATATTCCAGAACCTTTTGACGAAACGGATTTAATAGCTTTTAGGACCGAAGCCCATTATTCAATTGACGAATGGAAAGAGACATGGATGTCAAAAATTGGAGACCAGTCCTTGTTTATTTCAGCACTTACTAAAGAAAATTTAGAACATTTCAGAAAAAGGGTCTATCGAGAAGTCCGTAAAATTCATATTCAGCGCTTTCCTTACAATAATTTTTTATACCCTGATAACGATACCAGTATTTAAGCTATTCTTTTTTTCTTGAAAAGAGGTACTGAAGAACAAGCTTCTCCATATGAGATTGACCGTGCAATAGGTTGGAGTTTTTCAATCAGCATTAAATATGCATTTTGAGGAACAGGTTTTTGTGAACAACCTTTGATGATCACAGGCTTACCTTTACAGAAATTCAAATCTATTCTTTCAATGATTGAACTATATAGCACTGTTTCTAAGGTTTCCAAGGTTCCAAAAACAGTTTTTTTAGCAATACCGTTGAGATGGGTTTGAATGAGCATGTAAGCCCAACCCGGGACAATTGCACCTGTACTGCAGTATATAGCTACATATTGGTTTTTAAATTTTTGCCAATTGTATTTTTTTAAAGCATCTTTAAAGGGCTTTTCCCTTAAAATTAAGCCATCGAAAAGCCAGTCTTTAATATCTAGCACTCTACGTTTACCCACTGGATAGTAGTCTTCCAAATCCAGCGTGATTAGTTTGCTTTTGGCAACGCGATTTATAATTTCTTCAGACATTTTAGAGCATTCCTAGTTCGAGTTTGGCTTCATCACTCATTAAATCTTGTGACCAGGGGGGGTCAAATGTAATTTCCACCTCAGCATCTTTAACATCGTCTAACGATTTGACTTTTTCTTCAACCTCTAAGGGCAGTGTTTCCGCTACCGGACAGTTGGGTGTAGTTAGAGTCATAAGAACTTTGACTTCATATTCTTCATTGACAAAAACATCGTAAATCAGTCCCAATTCGTAAATATCGACAGGTATTTCTGGGTCAAATATGGTTTTTAAAACGCGTACTATTTTTTCTCCTAGTGCATTGACGTCAATGTTTGATTCACTCATGATTACTGCTGTGTTTGGTATGCTATTGCATACATTTTTATCTGTTTTATCATGCTCACCAAACCATTGGCTCTAGTAGGCGATAGGTGTTCTTTTAGGCCTATAGCATCAATAAATTCTGTATTGGCTTCCAAAATTTCCTTTGGCGATTGATGTGAGAATATCCGAATTAAAATTGCGATAATACCCTTGGTGATGATGGCTTCGCTATCGGCGGTAAATACAACTTTTTTCTTCTCTAATTTTGCATGTAGCCATACTTTGCTTTGACATCCTCTTATAATATTTTCGTCTGTTTTGAGTTTCGAGTCAATCAGCGGTAGTGATTTTCCCAAAGCAATCATATATTCGTAGCGCTCCATCCAATCATCGAACATGGAGAACTCTTCAATTATATCACGCTGTATGGCAGTTATACTCATGTTACAAAAATACAAATCAAAATTAATTTAACGCGTTTCAGCACCACTTATATGCAACAGGTGTTCAACCAAAGCTTTAATTTTTTCAGGTGGATTTCCATGATCAAAATGACAAGAGGTTGTAAAATCTTTTTCGAAAATTTCTATGCTTAAAGCTCCATGAAGTGCACGATCGGTTTGACGTAAGTTGGAGGGCGCTTCTAAATATGGAAAGCCTTTCAAGTCAATGTTGTTTAGAAGTTTTAGGCAGTATTTCCAATCTTTTTTTTCAATACTTTTTTCTGAAAATTTGGTTTTTTTATAATTCAGATAACTTGTAATTTTTTCTTTTTCAATGTGAAACTCGTTGTAGAAACCTCGGCTGTATTTTTTATATATAAAAACGGTATTTTCAGCTTCAGGGAATAGGGCTCCAACCCTTACTTTATTTGAAGCACAATCTGTATTCAATAGAGTCAAACAAAAAATAGTGATGAGGTATTTCATAAGGCATATCAATAATTAACATAGCATCGCTTTTGCTTTTTTTAGCGCGGTTACTAATTGGTCAATTTCGGCTTTGGTATTGTAAAAAGCAAATGATGCTCTGGCAGTTCCCGAAATACCATAAAAATCCATGATAGGTTGCGCACAGTGTTGACCTGTCCTTATGGCAATTCCAAGCTTGTCAATGATTGTACCCAAATCATAGGCATGAACACCTTCAATATTAAAAGAAATTACCGATGTTTTGTTTTTGGCAGTTCCATAAATTTTCAAACCCTCAATAGCCAACAATTCCTTGGTTGCATATGATAATAGCTCGTTTTCGTAGGCTGCAATCTTATCAAAACCAACGGCATTCATATAGTCAATCGCGGCTCCAAAAGCAATGCCACCACAGACATTGGGCGTACCAGCTTCAAATTTATGAGGCAAACCTGCATAGGATGTTTTTTCAAAAGTAACCTCCGAAATCATTTCACCACCACCCTGGTAGGGTGGTAATTTTTTTAGCCATTTTTCTTTGGCATACAGCACACCAATGCCAGTTGGGCCGCACATTTTATGCGCAGATGTCACATAAAAATCAACATCTAAGTTTTGAACATCCGATTTGATGTGGGGACACGCTTGAGCGCCATCAACTAGAACAGCAGCACCCACAGAGTGGGCTTGGTTTATAATTTCATCAATTGGATTTATGGTCCCCAATGCATTCGAAATATGATTTACAAAAACGAGTTTTGGCTTTAATTTTAATAACATTTCATAAGAACGCATGTCGAGTTCACCTTGATTATTCATGGGGATTACCTCCATTGTAGCTCCAGTTTTCTCGCAGAGCATTTGCCAGGGTACAATATTACTGTGGTGTTCCATAGCAGATACCAAAAGAACATCTTTTTTTTGCAAGAATGTTTCAAAACCATGTGCTACTACATTGATGCTGTGTGTGGTTCCAGAGGTGAAAATAATTTCGTGTGAATGTTTGGCGTTGAAATGTTTTTGAATGGTTTGGCGAGCGTCTTCGTATTTGTCAGTCGCCTCTTGGCTAAGTTGGTGTACTCCTCTGTGTATATTGGCATTGTAAGTACTGTAATAATCGCTTATAACGTCAATCACTTGCTGTGGCGTTTGTGAGGTCGCAGCGTTGTCAAAATAAACAAGTTGTTTACCGTTTATTTTCCTTTCAAGAATTGGGAAATCTTTCCGAATTTCCAAAACATTCAGGGTGTTATTTTGATTGTTTTTCTTCATTACAAATCAAATCCAATATTCACTCCAAGCTTTTTAGCCACCAATTTATTGATGCTTTTTTTGAGTTGTGGAATTTTAACGCTTTCTAAAACGTTGTTGGCGAAAGCATACATGAGTAAAGCTTTGGCTTCTTTTTCTGGGATGCCCCGGGTTCGTAAATAAAACATTGCATTCTCATTTAATTGTCCAATAGTACAACCATGAGAACACTTTACATCATCTGCAAAAATTTCTAATTGGGGCTTTGTATTTATGGTTGCTCTGTCATTGACCAGGAGGTTGTTATTTGCTTGAAAGGCATTGGTTTTTTGCGCTTCTTTTTCCACGACCACTTTACCGTTGAAAACTCCTATAGCATTATCGCTGAAAACACCTTTATAGTCTTGATGGCTTTCACAATTAGGAGCAATGTGATGCACTAATGTGTTGTGATCCACATGTTGTTTTTGCCCAATGATTGTTAGCCCTTTGAGCGTAGATTCTATTCGCACTCCATTTTGATAAAAATTCAAATTGTTACGCGTAAGTCTTCCCCCAAAACTAAAGGTGTGAACGGCCACATGACTTTCTTGATTTTGGTCGATAAAAGTATTGTCAATTAGAGAGGCTTCTAGTTTATCGTCTTGTATTTTATAGTAATCAACCTGGGCTCTTTTAGCAGCAAAAATTTCAGTGACGCTGTTGGTGAGTGTTGGGTTTTTTGTCAAACTTTGATGCCGTTCTAATATTTGAACTTGCGCGTTCTCATCCACAACAATAAGATTGCGAGGCTGTAAAAGCAGAGCTGGTTCTTTTCCCGTTGAAAAGTGAATAATTTGTATAGGTCTTTTAGAAACTTTATTCTTTTTAATGTGAATGTAAGCACCCTCACTACAAAAGGCTGTATTCAGCGCGTTCAACCCATGTTTTGCAGCGATTTTATTAAAATAGTTTTCGATAACCACTTGGTATTTGGATTGACTCAGTGCCGCAGACATCAAACAAACATCAATTCCTTCATGCGTTGTCTGAGAAAGATGGGCGGCGTATTTGCCATCAATAAATACGATTTTATAAGTGTCAATATCATTAACAAAGAAAGATTGCACATCTCTGTATTCGATGCTGTGTTCTGATTTCGGGAAGAGGCTATAGTTTTGCTTTAACACACTCCTTAAAGAAGTGTATTTCCAAGCTTCATCTTTTTTGGAAGGAAAGCCTGAGGTTTCAAAATTTTTAATGGCTTCGCCACGCAATTCGTTGAGGAATAGACTGTCTGAAGAATCTTGATTCTCAAAAGCAATGAAAGAAGATAAAAGCTTTTCTTTTAGTTCCATAGAATACTCTTGGTTTAGACGTTTTGATTTACTTCTTTTTTTATCCAATCGTAACCCTCTTCTTCTAGTTTGAAGGCTAATTCTTTACCACCTGATTTGACAATTTTTCCATCATATAGAACATGAACAAAGTCAGGAATAATATAGTCCAAAAGGCGTTGGTAATGAGTGATGACAAGTGTTGCATTATCTTTGCTTTTGAGTTTGTTGACTCCATTGGCAACAATTCTAAGGGCGTCAATATCAAGACCCGAATCGGTCTCATCTAATATGGCTAGTTTGGGCTCTAACATGGCCATTTGAAAAATTTCATTTCGTTTTTTTTCACCTCCTGAAAAGCCCTCATTTAATGAGCGGGATAGGAATTTTCTATCAATTTCTAACATTTCCGACTTTTCTCGAATTCGTTTCAACATTTCGTTAGCCGGCATGTCTTTCTCCCCTTTTGCTTTTTGCATTTGATTGAGTGCGGTTTTTATAAAGTTGGTGACGGTCACGCCTGGAATTTCGACAGGATATTGAAAGGACAGAAAAATGCCTTTGTGTGCCCGTTCGTCGGCACTTAATTCAGCAATATCTTCACTTTCAAATACGATTTGGCCTTGTCTGACTTCGTATTCCTCCTTTCCAGCAATAACGGATGCAAGGGTACTTTTACCTGAGCCGTTGGGCCCCATAATGGCATGAACTTCTCCTGGATTTATTTCTAAATCAATTCCATTTAGAATAGATTTTTTCCCGATACGTGCGTGTAAGTTATTTATTCTTAACATATTATTCTGAGCCTAATATTAATGTATTGTTCGTTTCTTTTTTTGAACTGATATTTATAATTTCAATAATTTCAAATTTCTTTTCCCAAAGAATTTTTTCATGTTTTTCTGTTGAAACAACTCCTTTAACTTCTGCAATTACGACATCCGTAGGAGTGGTTTTAAGCTTTTTTGAAGCTTCATTTAACGCTATGGCTTTGTCATTTATGTAAACCCCATAAATTTCATTTGAAGCTTGTAATACAGCCGCATCCTCGAAAAACATATAGCTTCCTTTTAGGGTTGTAAGCTTTTCCGATGTGTTTTTACATCCAAAACTTAAAATTAACAATGCTAATGCAAGTATTTTTTTCATTTAAACAGAATTTATCCAACGGAGCCTTCAAGGCTAATTTCTAATAATTTTTGTGCTTCTACCGCAAATTCCATTGGTAATTTATTCAAAACATCTTTACTAAATCCATTTACAATGAGTGCAATGGCTTTTTCAGTTTCAATCCCTCTTTGATTGCAGTAAAAAATTTGGTCTTCACCTATTTTACTTGTAGTGGCTTCGTGCTCTATTTGTGCTGTTTTGTTTTTAACTTCAATATATGGAAACGTATGTGCCCCACATTGATTACCCATGAGCAAGCTGTCACATTGAGAAAAATTTCTAGCATTTTCTGCCCTGGAACTCACATGAACAAGACCTCTATAGCTGTTTTGAGATTTTCCTGCAGAAATTCCTTTGCTGATGATGGTAGATTTTGTGTTTTTGCCCAGGTGAATCATTTTAGTACCAGTATCAGCTTGTTGGTAATTGTTTGTTACCGCAATCGAATAAAATTCTCCAACAGAGTTATCGCCTTTTAAAATACAAGACGGGTACTTCCAAGTAACGGCACTTCCCGTTTCAACTTGTGTCCATGAAATTTTTGCGTTTCTCTCACAGAGTCCACGCTTTGTCACAAAATTATAAACTCCACCTTTTCCTTCAGCATTACCAGGATACCAGTTTTGAACGGTTGAATATTTGATTTCGGCATCCTCTAATGCAATGAGCTCTACAACTGCAGCATGTAATTGATTTTCATCTCTGCTGGGCGCCGTGCATCCTTCTAGGTAACTTACATAGCTGTCTTCGTCAGCAATAACCAATGTCCGTTCAAATTGCCCTGTACCGGCCTGATTGATTCTGAAATAAGTAGACAATTCCATGGGACAGCGAACCCCCTTTGGAATGTAACAAAAACTACCGTCACTGAAAACTGCGCTGTTGAGTGCCGCGTAGTAATTGTCTGTTTTAGGAATCACAGTGCCAATGTATTTTTTTACTAGTTCTGGGTGTTCTTTAATAGCCTCAGAAATACTCATAAAAATTATACCTTTTTCTAAAAGGGTGTCTCTAAATGTTGTCGCTACAGAAACCGAATCAACCACAACATCCATGGCAACTCCTGCTAATTTTTTTTGTTCGTCAAGAGATATCCCAAGCTTTTCAAATGTTGCAAGAAGCTCAGGGTCTACTTCATCCAAAGAATCGTATTTAGGCTTTCCACTGGGTGCAGAGTAGTAGGAGATGGCTTGAAAATCGGGTTTTTCGTAATTAACATTGGCCCAATCGGGCTCTTCCATTTTTTGCCATATTTTAAAAGCGTCTAAACGCCATTCCGTCATCCATTTTGGTTCTTTTTTCTTTTTAGAAATGGCGCGAACAATAGAAGCGTCAAGACCAACAGGAAACGTATCAGAATCGATGTCGGTATAAAAACCATATTCGTATTCTTTAGTTTTGAGTTCTTCTCGTAAATCGTCTTCAGTATATTTACTCATAACAGTTTTTAATCAATTACAGGGAGAATGATTCTCCACAACCACAGGTGCGATTGGCGTTGGGGTTTTTAAACACAAAACCAGTTCCGTTCAAGCCTCCAGAGTATTCCAGGGTCGTTCCTATCAGGTACAAAAAGCTTTTGGTGTCTACAATGATTTTGATACCATTGCTTTCAAATACTTTATCGGTTTCTTTTTGATTTTTATCAAATTTAAGATCGTATGACAATCCAGAACAGCCCCCACTTTTCACCCCCACACGAACAAAATCTGTATTTGGGTTAAAACCATCTTCCTCCATGAGGTTTTGGACTTTATCCTTTGCCGTATCGCTTACGTTAATCATTTTGTCTTAAATATAAAATAGATTGTCTACAAATATACAACATAACCTTAAATCATACCATATCCTAACATTATATTAGCATATACAGTGATTGGTTTTTACTATGGCTGTGAATATTCAGGGTTGTTTATGAATTGAAAATCGGAAAGTGACAATAAAAATGCTTTGAGGTTTGATTTTTCATTAGGGGTCAGTTGTACACCACCATCAGCTACTTTTTTCATTAATGGATCTATGGTAGGAGAGTTTTTTAAGCCTTCGCTGTAATGATTAATTACCGCTTCAAGGGTTTCAAACCTCCCATCGTGCATATAAGGGGCTGTAAATGCTAAATTTCGGAGCGATGGCGATCGAAATTTACCATTATCGTTTGGGTCTCCAGTATATAGACCTAAACCTAGGTCTGGGGGATTGGTATCCAAACCATTGTTGTGGAACAGATTATCTGTCCATAACGGGTTGTTTTGACTGCCATGACAATGAAAACAGTCTCCGCGTTCCTCGTCCATAAAGATATTAAATCCTTCAAGTTCTTCGTTTGTTAATGAGGTTTCACCAATGAGATATTGATCAAATTTTGAATTGGCTGAAATTAGTGTACGTTCAAATTGTGCAATGGCTTTACCAATTTGTAGGGAATCAATAGGTTTTGCCCCAAAGGCTTGCTCAAAAAGCAATTGATAATCTGCATCTTCTTGAAGGAATTGAACCACATTTTGAATGGTGTTGTGCATTTCAATAGGGCTCGTGATGGGATCAAATATTTGTCTTTCTAAACTTAACTCTCGCCCGTCCCAAAAAAACCTATCGTCGTAATTCCAAGCCAAATTAAAAATAGGCATGGCATTTCGAACTCCTTCTACATCATCTATGCCAATGCTGTATTGCCGCCCATCGGTAAACGCCAATGTAGGATTGTGACAATCGGCACAGGCTTGCGTATTGTTTGCGGACAATCTTTTGTCAAAAAATAATTTCTTACCCAAAGCAATGCCTTCTTCTGTTAGCGGATTGTTAGTTGGAATGACTGGAGACAGAATACGGTCTTCAAAAACCGCTGGTATTTCCAAAGTTACCGGCGTGGGTACATAGCCATTGAAATCGTTTTTATCCCCTTGAGAACAAGAAAAGTATAAAACAAAAAACAAGAGCTTATATTTTATATATTTATTCAATAGAATTTAGTTGAAATACATTTTGACCATTTTCATACATTAAAATTTGAGCTGTACTGTTTGGCATCAACATTTGATTGTAAAGATTTAAATCCCATAGATTAGGCTGTTCAAACCACTGTGCTATGTCCATTACAATTGTAATTTCATTATTCTCAGAAACAGTTAAGGGTCCTAAATTGACTTCAAAAAAAGTGTCTTGCGGAAAGCTTGGGTTGGGACCAGGGTTGTCTGCAGCCCGTATGGCATGAAAGTTATAACCCGCTTCATTTCCAAAGTTATTAATGAATTTGCCGTCCAATTGCATGTAATGGTATCCACCACCTAACATGGCCGGTACATTCCACGAAGCAGAATTTAAATCTGGGTAGGCGCCGTCTGCATTCGCGCTGTTTGTAAATCCAAAAATAAATGAAACATTAGCATACGTTTCAGTCTCAATAGATTGGTTGGAAGTAAGATTTAATGTGTTTTCATTTTCTAAATCTATTAAGTGGTAATTGTTTAAAGTAATGATTTCACCTGAGATTTTTGTGAGTGTAAGGTCCGAAATGAGGTATCTCAACCGCTCGATACTCAATTGATTTCCAAAGGCGTTTACATATTGAATAGTGCCAAAGTCATCCGCTGTTACAACTGCATCGTTCCATTCATGTATGAATTTTAAATAAACATCCGTATCGCTGTCGTCTTCAGAACTACAACTTGTACAAATAAAGGTAAAAACTAAAATCACATTTATTATTTTCATGGGTTTGTTTCAATTATTAAAAGGTCTGTAAAGCCTTTATTTTCTGGAATATTTAAATCGGCACTGCTAGAGTTTCCAACAACAACAACCCTGCCATTCTCCAGCGCATCAACATCCATTAACAAGTCTATGTTGCTTCCACCAACAGAGACTTGGGATTGTAAAGCTCCCTCACTATCGATTTTAAAAAGCCAAGCGTCATTTTGGCCTTTATTTTCAGTGAGGTCAATGTCAGAGCTTCGAGAGTTTCCCCCTATAATATAATTATTATTTTGCGTTTTATGGATGGCCTGAGCGCTATCAAAACTACTACCCCCAAATGTTTTTTCCCAGAGCAACTCTCCGCTAGGATTTATCTTGATAAGCCAAACATCTGCAGCCCCATTGTTTAAGCTGACATCGTTATCATGACTTCGAGTGTTTCCAACAATTAAAAAATCCCCATTAATTGTCATTGTAACATCTCTGGCTTCGTCAATCTCACTCCCTCCAAAGGATTTTTCCCATAAAAGTTCTCCATCATTGGAAAGTTTTAAGGCCCAAAAATCATAACTGCCTTTGTTGTTACTGATGTCTACATCATCGCTGTCTGAAGACCCTACAATTATAAAATTTCCAGCTTGTGTTTCTGCTGCCGCATAGGCCGTATCTGTAAAATTACCACCATAGTAGCGTCGCCATTGTAGTTCCCCCGTTTGATTAAGCTTAATAACCCAATAATCTCCACCGGCATGACGCGCTGCATTGAGCCGATTCGTGTTTCCCTCGCCTTCTGAAGCGGTCACATCCAGAACTCCAGTGAGTAAAAACCCTTGATCTTGCGTTTGTATGATTGAAAAACCGTTATCTGATCCAAAATACCCAAAGGATTTTTCCCATTCGATAATTCCCGAAGAATTTAATTTTAACATCCAAAAGTCGTTTGAACCGGCATTTTCAGATACTTCGCCGTCTTCGCTTTTACTACTGCCTAAAATGGCATAGCCTCCACCGACAGTATTGATAATTTCTTGTCCACGATCATCATCATTTCCTCCGTAAACGCGTTGCCACTGTTGTTGTCCTTCAGCATCAAATTTTAAGAGCCAAAAGTCATAGGAGGTATTAGACTTATTGGTAACGTCGGCATCCATACTTTGGGTATAACCAAGAACCGCATAGCCACCGTCCGGAGTACTGACAATAGATTGGGCACTTTCATTATGAGCACCACCCAAAGTGAGGGTCTTTCGAATTTCTATAGTTTGATTGTTGCTGTTCTCAATGTTACTGTCACCTGAACCACAAGCCAAACTCAAAACAGTGAAAACAAAACAAGCTTTTTTTATGTTTCGTTTTAAATCCATAAGCGGAAGTATCAATTATTTTTTTTCACAATAAAGAGCCCTTTTTGAATGTCACTAATTACAATGTACCCACTACTAAAGAAAGGATATACATTCCAAACGCCGTCAAAAGCAGCATTGTCATTTTCTGGGTAAGTATCAAAATAGCCTATTTCAACTATGGATTGATTTTCAATATTGCTTATGTTTATTTCTCGAATTCCTGCCCTGTAGCTCGCCAAATAATAGCTGTCTCCAACAATATATCCGTTGTGGTCTATAGATGTGTTGGTTCCAATGTATTCAAAACTCAGGCTGGGGCTGTCTAAATCACTCAAATCAAAAACAAGGGTACGGGTGTTGGTCCCTATATTGCGTTCATCCAGTTCATCTCCAACAATAAAATATTGCAAATCGTCTGTAAACCAACCTTGGTGTGTATAGCCAATATTACTGTACTCAACTGTGGAAATGGTTACTGGGTTTGATTTGTCAGTTACATCAGCAATCACCACTTGATTTTCATTACTCCCAATGAGAATCTCTTTTCCAATATAGTCTGAGTCAGGACCATCATAGCTTAATACTTGAGCATCGTGGGAGTAGCCGCCTTCACCATAGCCACCTTCAAAAATGGGATTTGTTGGATTTTGAATATTAATAAATAAAGGCCCACCGTTGTACTGGTTTCCTCGAGTCCCCACGACATAGGCATAACCAGAGTCTTCATCAATTACAATGTTGTGTGCGCTGCCAAATTCCGTAAAATGGACATCTGCTTCAAATTCAATTGGGGTAATTTCAATATTTCTAAGACGTGTTAAATCAAAAACTTGCATACCATGGTTACTAGCTTCCGACACAATAAAAGCATGGTTTTGATACACTTTTATGTCTCGCCAAGAACTGTTAACGGTAGCTGTGGGTAGCACGCCTACGAGTATTAAGTTATCGGGATCACTCATGTCCACAAAGGCGGTGTGAGAAGAAACGCCTACCAAGGCATATTCTTTGCCATTTTCAGGGTCTGTCCATCCCCAAGAATCGTTTCCTGAAAGACTACCACTGACAACTCCGATGCTCAGTGCTTCCAGGGACAAATAGCCAATGAGGTCAAACCCATCACATGGATAAATTCCAGCATAACCGTTTTCACATGGTAGCGATGTGAAATCTACATTATCACAAAGATCACCGATACCATCATTATCGCTGTCTTCTTGATTTGGATTGGCCGATTCAGGACAATTATCATAGCCATCATAAATCCCATCTAAATCAGTATCAATAGCCCCGACTTGTATGGATTCAGAATCACAACCAACCATGAGATTTGCATTTGTAATTAGAATTAAAAGAAATGTGAATTTTTTTATGAAGCTCATTTAGAAAAATTATAAATGTCAATTTACATTAAATTCTATAATTAAATCTTAAAAATTCCATAATTGCTGTATTTTTGTGACATGTTAGAAAATACGAACCAAAACAGAACAGCTATTTCAAATCTCGGTGAATTTGGACTTATTAATCATTTGACTTCAAATTTTAAAATTAAAAATTCAACCACCATTACAGGTATTGGAGATGATGCGGCTGTTTTAAATTTTAAAGATAAATCGGTTGTTGTGTCCACTGACTTTTTAGTTGAAGGGGTGCATTTTGATTTGAGTTATATGCCCCTTAAACATTTGGGCTATAAAGCCGTTGTGGTCAACCTGTCTGATGTTTATGCCATGAATGCAATGGCTTCTCAAGTTACAGTTTCCATTGCCATTTCAAACAGATTTACGCTTGAGGCGATGGAGGCTCTATATGTTGGTATAAACAAAGCAGCTAAGTTTTATGGAGTAGATGTTATTGGAGGTGACACCACTTCATCGGTTAGTGGTTTAACCATTTCAGTGACAGCTATTGGTCATGTCACTGCTTCTGAGGTTGTAAAACGCAATGGCGCTAAACCCAACGACCTACTGGTAATTACTGGTGATATCGGAGCTGCTTATTTAGGCCTTCAGGTTTTGGAACGTGAAAAAGAAGTTTTTAAGGTTGACCCCAACAACCAACCCGATTTAGAGCACTATTCTTACATCATTGAGCGGCAGTTAAAACCTGAAGCGCGAAAAGACATTGTTGAGCTGCTTAAAGGTTTAGAGGTCAAGCCTACGGCAATGATTGATATAAGCGACGGCTTGTCCTCCGAAGTTATTCACCTTTGCAAGCAGAGTGGGGTTGGTTGTGATTTGTATGAAGACAAAATACCTTTAGACCCTCAAGTTATTTCAACTTGTGAGGAATTTAATTTAGACAGCACTACCATTGCCATGAGTGGCGGCGAGGATTATGAATTACTCATGACCATATCTCAAGAGGACTACCCAAAAATAAAAGGCAATCCTAGTTTAACGGTTATTGGATACATGACAGAAGCACTCTCAGGAATGCATCTTGTGACTCGTGGCCAGGAGAAAATTCCAATCACAGCACAAGGATGGAATGCTTTAAAATCTTAAAACAATTAAAATTTCCATTCTAAACTTTCCACCAAACGTATCATGTCTTTTTGCAAATAACGCACTGCCGGTAGTATGGAATCGTAGTTGGGCTTAACTTTAAAATATAAAGATCCTGTCAAAAAATGTTGGCTGCTATCAGTGACATAAAACTGACATTGAGATGCGACAGGGCCTGTCAACTCATACATTTTTCCATAAACATTGGTTCGGAAGTTTTCAAATTTTTGTTCTGTAATCTCATGTGCAACTTTTGCGTGATTTTTTGTGGTAAATTCTGTTTCCGAAACGTAGCGAGTAAGGTTTTCATTTAAAGGATGATAAGATAAATATAACTTCGCCTTCAGCAGCGGATAGTTTAAGTTAAGACTTTGTGAACTTTCTTTGTATTGTATACCCTCCACAATAGCCAATTTGTTTATATCAAATTTAACCGGTAGGTCCAAGGTAATATTTTGATAAAAAGCGTCAGGGTATTTCAAGCTTAAGTAAGCATTGGGCTTAGGAACAATGGTCTCACGACACCCCATAAAAGATAACATTAAAATAAAAATGGAATAATATAGTTTCATTTTTCTATAGACACTTTAATTTGTTTAATACGCTTGTTGTCAATGCTTTCAACAACAAAAGTATAGGCATCAAATTTATGCTTGCTTTTGATTTTTGGAAAACTTTTTGAAATTTCCAATACAAATCCTGCCAGAGTTTCAGATTCTCCCTTGTTTGTCTCAAAGGTAGTTTCATCTTCTAATTTTATAATTCTATAAAAATCTTTGAGTGTTGTTTTTCCTTCAAAAACATAATTAGCATCGTCAATTTTTGAGTAAATCAAATCATCGTCGTCAAATTCATCGCTAATATCACCTACAATTTCTTCAATGACATCCTCAAGCGAAACGACACCTGAGGTTCCTCCATACTCGTCTACTACAATTGCTAAATGTATTTTTTTCTCCTGAAACTCTACCATCAAATCATCTAATTTTTTGTTTTCAGGAACAAAAAATGGGGCTCTTAACAAGCTGTTCCAGTTGAATTCTTTTTTATGGAGATGGGGCAATAAATCTTTGGCATAGAGAATACCGCACACCGAGTCGGTACTGTCCTGATAAACGGGAATTCTAGAATAGCCGTGCTTTACAATTTTAGGGACAATGGTTTCAAAGTCCGCTGAGGCTTCAAGTGCAAAAACATCAATTCTCGGACGCATGACCTGTTTAGTGTCGGTGTTTCCAAAGGAAACAATACCTTTTAATATTTTTTGTTCCTCTTTTGTTGTATCCTCCTCACTGGTCAATTCTAGGGCTTGAGATAGATAGTCGACATTTAAATTAGACTTTTGTTTTCCAAGCCGATTTTGAATCCATATTGTAAAGTTTTGCATTGGCATGCTTACAGGCGAAAATAAAACATCCATTATTTTTAATGGATGGGCCATAAATTTTGAAAACTTCAAATTATTCCGGTTGGCATAGACTTTGGGTAGAATTTCGCCAAATAGAAGAATTAGAAAAGTGATTACAATAACTTCAATAAAAAATACCAAATCAATATCTATAAAACCAAGTTCGAGTTTTGTGTTTGTCTCCTTAAAAAAATAATCACTGAGGGCTGCAAATAAAAGAACAATTCCAATATTTATAAAGTTATTTGCAACCAGTATGGTCGCTAATAATTTTTTTGGACGTTTTAAAAGTTGGGTGATAATATGGATAGATTTTGAGCCTTGTTCTTCAGAGGTTTCTAAATCGGCTTGGGTAAGTGAAAATAATGCCACCTCTACTCCAGAAATTAAGGCAGAGCAAAGCAGCAAAATCAAAATAGAAGCAATGCCTAAGATAAGTGTTGTATCTATGACTTGAAAAGCAATAAAACAGTCAGAATTCAAAGGCAGTTAGTTTGAGAAAAAATTAAAAAGGTAAGTCGTTAATCTCATTGTTATCTGTTTCTTTTACATCTGGATTTGGAGTTGTCTGCGCTTGCGCTGATACTGCTGTGGTTGGCACGGGGTTTTGCTCATTTTTATTTGTCAGAAAGGTAAAATCTGTACAAACAATCTCAGTGGAGTATCGGTCACTCCCTTTATCATCCTGCCATTTGCGAGTTTTCAAGCGCCCCTCAATATAAACACGGTCTCCTTTGTTAAGGTATTTTTCGCAAATTTCGGCTGCTTTATTTCTAACAACCACATTGTGCCATTCTGTATTGGTGACCTTTTCGTTGGTTTGTTTATTGGTATAGGTTTCGTTGGTGGCCAACGGAAAACGTCCCACACAATTTTTATCATCGAAATAGTGCATTTTAACTTGATCTCCTAAGTGACCAATAAGCATAACTTTATTGAGCGTTCCAGACATGTTTTATTTATTTAGGTAAAGAAAATATAAATATATTTAAATAATAACAATTTAAGGATTAAAAGCCTTAATAAATTGCGCAACAACGGCTGGAACCGCATGTGCTTGCGCCTCTGCCCATGAAATGCCATCGTCAATATCATTTTTTATTTGAATAATCCAAAATTTGACATGTAAATCTTGATGTGTTAATTTATGAAGAATGTCCTTTGAATTAAACAACTTGACATTTTTTAATTTAAGCGCATGAATTTTCTTGAAATATGAATTGGCTAACAGCTCCTTTTTTGAAATTGATGTGTCTGATTCAAGCATTGGGAATTGATATAAATGTTGCCATATACCTTTTTCAATTCTTTTCTCCAAAACGGTTTTCTGATTTTTAGTCAACAGCACTAAAAAGTTTAAATAACGTTTTCGAATTTTAATCTTTTTTAATTTGACAGGTAATTTCTGAATGCTTGCAGTGGCCAAGGCTGCACATTCAGAATCTACAGGGCAATTGGAACAGTCTGGAGATTTTGGCTTGCATTGTTTTGCCCCAAACTCCATCAAGGCTTGGTTGTAGTCTCCAATATTATTTTTAGGCAGTAATGACATGGCCAATCGCTTAAACTGTTTAACGCCTTCAGTTGAATTTATGGGGGTATCAATACCAAAACAACGCGATAACACTCTGTAAACATTGCCATCCACAACCGCAACAGGCTCTTCGTAACATATCGAAGCAATAGCACTAGCCGTGTAATCTCCAACCCCCTTGAGCGATAAAAGTTCTTTGTATGTTTTTGGGAAAACGCCGTTTAATTCTTCTGCAACATATTTTGCGGTTTTATGGAGGTTGCGTGCTCGAGAATAATAACCCAAACCTTGCCAGTGTTTAAGGACTTCGTCTTCTGATGCTTTCGCAAGTTCAAACACCGTTGGATAGTTTGCGGTAAATTTTAAATAATAGGGTAAGCCCTGTTTGATTTGTGTTTGCTGCAGTATGATTTCAGAAAGCCAAATCCTGTAGGGATCTTTGGTTTCACGCCAGGGGAGCGGTCTTTTATGAAAGGAGTACCATTGAATTAAATCAGAATTAAAATCCATTTCTTATAGGCGTGAGATACAAAAATAAACTATTTAGCGTTTAAATTTTAATTATATAGCTTTGAAATATTGAATTTAAAATACATATATTTGCATCCCCTCAGATAACATTAACTTAAATAGACAAATTATGACAAAGGCAGAAATAGTAACTAAAATCTCGAACGATTTAGGCATTGAAAAAACGGATGTATTAGCAACCGTTGAATCTTTCATGTCAGAAGTCAAAGGGTCTTTAGAATCTGGAAATAACGTTTACCTAAGAGGTTTTGGTAGTTTCGTGGTTAAAACACGTGCGGAAAAAATCGGTAGAAATATTTTGAAAAACACATCAATAAAGATACCAGCACACAATATACCTTCATTTAAACCTTCAAAAATATTTCTTGAAGGTGTGAAAAAGAAGGTAAAAGTTAATTAATTAATAAAATAAACAAAGTTTATATATGCCCAGTGGTAAAAAACGTAAAAGACACAAGGTAGCTACGCATAAGCGTAAAAAAAGACGTCGTGCAAATCGACACAAAAAGAAGTAAACTGAGAAAGTAGCCCTGGCTGCTTTTTTCGATTTTTTAAAGAACGTTCATTGACATCAAATTCATGTATTTTTCAACTATACCTTGTTGGAAATTATGAATTTATCGGGATTAAATCCTGTGATACTTGTGGTCATAATAAACCACAAGTTCTTACCATACTTTTTAAAAGCTTGTGGTAAGTCAAAGAATTATTGTACAATCCATCTGTACAAAATTAATTGTACAGATTAAAATTAACATTATGAACAAAGAATTAATAATTCGATCCAATTCAGACAATGTTGATTTTGCCTTATTAAAAGAAGGTAAACTTATTGAATATCAAAAGGATAAGGATAATAATAAATTTTCTGTTGGCGATGTGTTTATCGCCAAAGTTAGAAAGTCTATTCCTGGACTGAATGCCGCATTTGTAAATGTAGGCTATCAAAAAGATGCATTTTTGCATTACCACGATTTAGGTCCAAAACTCCCTTCTTTAATGAAATTCATGAAACGTGTAAGCACAGGTAAACAAAATGATTTTTCTCTAAAGGATTTTCCATATGAGAAAGACATTCACAAAGACGGTAAAATTGATCAGGCTATAAAAACCAATCAAACATTGTTGGTGCAAATTGTGAAAGAACCTATATCCACAAAAGGTCCAAGAATAAGTTCAGAGATTTCTTTTGCTGGGCGCTACTTGGTTTTAGTTCCTTTTTCAAATCGTATTTCTATTTCACAAAAAATAGAAAGCCGTGCCGAAAAAGAACGCCTCAAGCGATTGGTGAAGAGCATCGCTCCAAAAGGTTTTGGAGTCATTATTAGAACAGTTGCTACGGGTCAAAAAGTTGCAGAATTAGATAGAGATTTACAAAATCTTTATCGCAAATGGGAAGATGTGTGTAAACGCATACCCAATGCACACACCCCTAGTAAAGTTCTTGGAGAGATGAATAAAGCTTCTTCAATTTTGAGAGATATTTTCAATGACAGCTTCACAAAAATTAATGTAGACAACATTGATCTTTGTGCAAAAATCAAAGACTATATTTTTGAAATAGCACCTCACAAGGAAAATATTGTAAAATTTTACAATTCCAAAACACCAATTTTTGAAAAGTATGGTATAGAGCGTCAAATTAAAGTTTCATTTGGTCAAACAGTTCGTTTGCCTAAAGGCGCTTATTTAATTATAGAACATACCGAAGCCCTTCATGTTGTGGATGTCAATAGTGGCAATAGAACCAGTAAAGAAAGAAACCAAGAAGATACAGCCATTGAAGTCAATATGATTGCAGCTACAGAGCTTGCAAGACAGTTCAGACTTCGGGATATGGGCGGTATCATTGTGGTCGATTTTATTGACATGAACAATGCTCAGAACCGGAGAAAACTTTTCAACCACCTAAGAGATGAAATGAAGGAGGATCGCGCCAAACACAAAATCTTGCCCCCTAGTAAGTTTGGCCTTATTCAAATAACACGTCAGCGTGTTCGTCCAGAGATGTATATCAAAACGAAAGAGCCCAACCCTAATGGCCCGACTGGCCATGAAGTTGAAGCGCCCATTGTTTTGATTGACAAAATCAATCATCAATTAGATTTAATTATTAAAAAAGGCAATAAAAAGGTGACCTTAAACACACATCCTTTTATAGCCGCCTTTATAACAAAAGGGTTCCCATCCATAAGATTGAAATGGTTTTTTCAATACAAGGTTTGGGTAAAAATAATGCCAAGAGATGCTTACACATACCTCGAACATCGTTTTAAAGACGGTCAAGGCAAAACCATTAAATTGTAACAAAAAAAGCCTCATGCGTCGCATGAGGCTTTTTTTGTTTAATTACTTTAAATGATTGTTGATTGTCCCAAGTAAATATTAGAAAAATTTAAATTAGAATCATCTGGATTATTGATGAAATCTTCAATAAAATCGCCGACTTTACTTGTTGTCACATTGTCAAATTTGTTATTCAAGTCAGGGGTGGTAATTTGTAATATGAGTGATTTATCCACAGCTTTCCGAATCATTTTGGCTTCTTCATGCAATTCAAAGTGATCGAGCAGCATCGCAGCCGACAAAATGGAGGCCACTGGATTGGCAATACCTTTTCCAGTCGCTTGTGGATAGGACCCATGTATGGGTTCAAACATGGCATATTTATTTCCAACAGAGGCAGAGGCCAATAACCCAATCGAACCTCCAATCACACTGGCTTCGTCACTAATAATGTCTCCAAATAAGTTTTCTGTTAGAATGACATCAAATTGTTTTGGGTTTTG
>CAJWNW010000006.1 GCA_913044085.1 uncultured Flavobacteriaceae bacterium
CCTGGATTGGCCATTCGTATTTTAGGAGATATTACTGCTGAAAAAGTCCGTATTTTACAAGAAGTTGATGCAATTTTTATCAATGGTTTGCGGGAATGGGATTTATACGATAAAGTATGGCAAGCAGGGGCCATGTTGCTGCCAGTTAACAGTGTTGGTGTGATGGGAGATGAACGCACCTACGAAAAATGTGTAGCCCTCAGGGCTGTGGAAAGTACTGATGGCATGACTGCGGACTGGGTAAATCTGCCTTACGAGTTTTTACAAAAAACCTCAAATGCAATCATCAATAAGGTCAAAGGCGTGAACAGAGTGGTGTATGACATCAGTTCCAAGCCGCCAGCGACCATAGAATGGGAATAATATTTGGATATCTCATATAAGCGCATTAGTTTTAAACTCCTATTGAACCCATACAACAACATGAATAAACTCTTTTTTAGCGGGATTTTAATGCTCTTTATCAATCTGGTGTCTGCCCAAGTCTTGCGCGAACACACCATTGATTCTACAGATAATTTAGAAGCTATTGCTCAGCGTTACGGTGTTCTGCCAGAGGATATTATTGACCTTAATCCTGAGGCAAAAAATCAACTTTTGGTTGGGAATGTTTTGCTCATTCCTAACCCCATTCAAAAAAAGAGCTTAGAGACCAAAGAGATTCAAGAAGTTGTTTCCTATAAAATTCATCGTGTCAAGCGAAAAGAGAGTCTATACAGTATTTCCAAAAAATACAATGTCTCTATTGAAGAAATTAAAAAAAACAATCAGAAATTATACGAAACCACACTTAAGTTCAAAGACAAAATTTACATTCCGAAATATAAAACACGCACGGTTGTTGTACCCCCTAAGGCGCTGCGAACTTATAAAGTTTTACCAAAAGAAGGAAAATGGCGCATTGCCTATAAGTTTGGAATCTCAGTTCAGGAGTTAGAGGCTTTGAATCCAAATTTGAGCGCTGTTTTAAATATTGGTCAATCCATAAACGTTCCCAATATTGAAACTTATGAAGAGCAAACAGTTTCAGATCCACGTTTTGATTTTTATGAAGTGCTGCCCAAAGAGGGTTATTACCGCTTGTTTAAAAAATTAGGTATTGATCGGGACAGCTTGGAACAATTAAATCCTATTTTAAAAGAAACGGGTCTAAAAAACGGCATGGTATTGAAAGTTCCAAAGTCAAATTTAAAAGGAGTCGATTTGAAAATTACGGACTTAACAGCTCAATTAAAGCACTTTAATCCAAAAGAAATTGCTCTATTGTTACCCTTTAAAACCAATTCAATTGATTTTGATTCCATTCATTTGGCGAAAAAACAGATTCAACGCGATGGTTACATTCGTATTTCTACAGAATTTTATGCCGGCCTTAAAATGGCTTTAGATTCGGCCAAACAACTCGGTATTTCTATCAATCTTGAAGTTTTTGACACGGAGGCCAACCCCCAAAAGACCCAAAAACTGTTGCTAAATAATGATTTGTCAAAATATGACCTTGTAATTGGTCCGATAACTTCAGGCAATTGCAAGCAGGTAGCTCAGTCTTTACAAGCATCCAATACTGCAGTGGTGTCTCCATTTGTAAAATTTGATGCCCTTAATAGCAATCTTATCCAAAGTATTCCCGCAGATGATTGGATGGCTGATAAGTTATTGACCTATGCAAAGAAAGACAGCATACCAAATCAAATATTGATCATTTCAGATTCAAAATCCATGACCCGCGTTTCTAAAATTCGGAATGCCTTTCCAATGGCCAATGTTTTGCGCTCTCAACGGGATGACTCAGGGAAAGAACAATATTATGTTGAATTTGAAACCGTTCAGAAGGCCCTGCTTCCAGGAAAAACTTTGGTGTTTTTGGAAACCAATAATGAGAGTTTTGCATCCAATGTAACAAGCATGCTCAATGGTTTGAATGGTATTACTATAGAAAAAGAAGCAGCCGAAAATGAAGATGAAGAAGACATTGAAATTGAGGTTGAACGCGAACTCACATTGATGACTACTAACCATAACAAGGCTTTTACTGGGAATAATATATCCAATGCAGATTTATCTAATTTAAATTTTCAATTCCCATCTGTTTACCACTACAATGAGCAATTGAATTCTTTTGCAAAACGCTATAACGAAAAGTTTGGAACTTATCCAACACGTTACGCCACACGTGGTTTTGATCTGACTTTAGATTTACTTTTGCGATTGGCATCTTTCGAATTTTTTTACAACGATTTAACCACCATGCAAACTAAGTATTTAGAAAATAAGTTCAACTATGTGAAAAGAGAAGGAGGAGGCTATATAAACCAATCCGCTTTTATATTAAAATACGAGGATTTATTTATTGTTAAGATGGAAGATTAGTTGGTTTCCATTTGATATTGCATCCAATACTTGGTTTTTGAACCGCTTCGTTTGGCGTTTTTTTCATCAGACATTCCATGGCATGTATTAAATCTGAAGCATCATTTTTAAGCCCGTTTTCAGGTCTTGAAGCATCCATTTGACCGCGATACACAAGTTTTAAATTACTGTCAAATAAATAAAAATCTGGAGTGCATGCCGCATCATATGCTTTGGCAACTTCTTGTGTTTCGTCATACAAGTAAGGGAAAGAATAGCCTGTGTCAAGGGCATGTAATTTCATTTTTTCGGGGCTATCTTGTGGATATTTTTCTATATCGTTACTTGAAATAGCAATAAAATTAATCCCTTTTTCTTGATAAAGGTTCGCCGTATTTACAAGGGCTTGATTGATGTGAATTACAAAAGGGCAATGGTTACATATAAAAGCGATAACAGTCCCTTGCGCGCCTTGTAAGTGTTCTAAGTTTTTATAGGTGTCATTGGTAGTATCCAATAAGTTAAAAGCGGGAGCCTTGGTGCCTAAGGGTAACATATTTGAGGGTGTTCTAGCCATGATTTTTTATTTTTTAATGATATCTTTACAATGTAAAGTTACGTATAATATGTCTGAAATTTCATTTGAAGATTTTCAAAAAATTGATTTACGAGTAGGAACGGTAATTGAAGTTAAAGCGTTTCCTGCAGCACACAAACCCGCCTATCAACTGACCATAGACTTTGGCCCACTGGGCACCAAAAAATCCTCAGCGCAAATAACATCACATTACACCAAAGCGGATTTGGTTGGAAAACAAATTATAGCCAATGTTAATTTTAAAGACAAGCAAATTGCAAACTTCAAAAGCCAGTGTTTGGTTTTGGGCGCGGAAGATAAAGCAGGTGTTGTTTTACTGAATCCCTCTAAGAAGGTTCCAAATGGCTCAAGTGTTCAATAGCTTTAAACCCTATTTTTACAACATAAAATCCATCTACAGTCTATTCACTTTCATTGTTTGAAAATGCTTGATCTGGGTTATAATCACTGATAATTTCCTCTCCTTTTTCTTTAATGATAAAATCTGTCATTTCTTCAAGAAAGGCTTTAAATTCATTAAAATCTTCTTTATATAAATAGATTTTGTGTTTTTTAAAATGAAAAGAACCGTCTTCATTTGTGAATTTTTTACTTTCCGTAACGGTTAAGTAATAGTCTCCAGCTTTGGTGGCTTTAACATCAAAAAAATACGTTCTCCTGCCGGCCCTAAGGGCTTTAGATAAAATATCTTGTTCTCTTTCGTACATCTTTACTTTTATTGAGTTCTGTATTGTTAGGATCAAAAATGAAAAAAATATATGACCTCGACAACTTTTTTATACTATTATTTATCAAGTGACGAATCGTTGAAATCAGCGTGCAGACTCATGCAATTGCTTTTTGTAAAGCGCTTTGTAATAGCCCTCTTTACTAATTAATTCATTGTGTGTGCCTTGTTGAATTATTTGACCTTTATCGATAACCAAAATCGCATCAGCATTTTTAACCGACGAAATTCTATGGCTTACAATGAGTGTTGTTCGATCTTTGGAAATATGCTCTAAATTTTCAAGAATTTCTTCTTCGGTCTCTGTATCTACTGCCGATAAGCAGTCATCTAACATCAAGATTCTAGGGGTTTTTATAAAAGCACGCGCAATTGAAATGCGTTGTTTTTGACCTCCAGATAGTGTGATGCCACGTTCGCCAAGAACGGTGTCATAACCCATTGAAAACTTAATGATGTTTTTGTGTACCACCGCTTTTTCTGCAGCTTGTTTAACTTCTTCATCAGAGGCATTTTTATTTCCAAACTTGATGTTATTTTTAATAGAATCAGAAAACAAAAAAGGATCTTGAGGCACATAACCAATGCTATTTCTTAAGTCGAATAAATTAATATTTTCAATGTTTTTATCATCAATTTCAATGCTGCCTGAAGTGCAATTATACATCCTTCCAATGAGTTCTAAAATTGTCGATTTTCCACTACCAGTTTTTCCAATTATAGCCAGGGTTTTCCCTTTCTCCAAAACAAAATTTATTCCTTTTAATGCTTCAATATTTGTATCTCCGTATGTTAAATGCACATTTTTAAAGACAATTTTTCCTTTAATTTCAGTGCTTTCAGCTTGAGTATTGACTACAGATGGTTTTTGTTTTAAAAACTCATTGATGCGTTTTTGAGAGGCTTCAGCTTCCTGAACAAGAGAAGTCACCCAGCCAACAGATGCCACAGGCCAGGTCAGCATATTGACATAAATAATAAACTCGGCAATGGTTCCTAGTTCTTGAATGTCTCCTTGGATATATTGTTGTCCCCCCACATATATAACAATTAAGTTACTGGTTCCAATGAGCAATAACATCAAGGGGAAGAAAAAGGCTTGTATTTTAGTCAAATTCAGACGTTTACTGCGTTGACTGTTGGAAAGCTTAGTGAAGTCCTCTTGTGTTTGCGCTTCGATCGCATAGGCTTTTGTTACAGAGATGCCACTAAAAATTTCTTGTGTTGCAGAAGAAAGGGTTGAAAGTTGGGCTTGCACAATGGTGCTGCGTCTGTTTATTAATTTGCTTAAAAGGTAAATGGATAATGATAATATTGGCAATGGTAAAATTGTGTAAAGCGTGAGTGTTGGTGCTTTACTGTACATGTAAATGAGGGCTACTGTAAACAAGGTCAGTGTATTAATGGTATACATTACAGCCGGACCAACATACATGCGAACCTTAGCAACATCTTCTGTAATTCGATTCATCAAGTCCCCAGTTCTGTTTTGTTTATAGAAGGGCAAACAAAGGGATTGGTAATGCTGGTATATTTCATTTTTCAAATCAAATTCGATATATCTTGAAACATTAATAAGTGTTTGCCGCATTAAAAAAGTAAATAATCCCGTGGCCAAGGCTGCTCCTAAAATCAACAGAATTTTAAAACGAATAGCGGATTTAAATTCGGATTCGGGCAATGGATTATCTATTTGCTGCGCTACCAAGGTGATGATATCGCCAATTAGTTGAGGAGTAAACAATGAAAAAATCTTAGCACACGCCACAATAAATACACCTAGTATTATTTTGTGTTTGTACTTTACAAAGTATTTGTTAATATGACTTAGCGCTTTCATCTATATGATTCAAAACAAAGATACTTTTTAGGATTCATTAATTATGTTATAAAAAAACTATTTTTCAATTCCTAAAGTTTAAAATAATACTATTTTTGCAACTCGAATTATATCAAACCTTACAGAAATAATCACAGTTTGATACGTAAAGTTCTTTTCTATTATGCTCAATAGACGTCATATTCGCGCTAAAGTCATGCAAGTGTTGTATGCGCAGACCACCAACACCACAGAAGAGGATTCGGCCTCGCAATTGCAAAGCAGCATGGCGCATATGTACAAGTTGTATCTTTTAATGACCTCTTTGCTTATCAAGCTTAGAGAAAGAGCCATAGACCACCAAAAGAGATCTCAAAATAAACACATAAAAACGCAAGAAGATGCAAACCCAAACATGCGTTTTGTAGATAATTTTTTGCTAGAAAAATTGGCGGATGATGCCGCCTTAAAAGCTGAATTAGAATCGCATAAAATTCAATATTGGGAACAGGACGGAGAATATGTTGAATTAATTTACCAGGACTTAATTAAAAGCGATTTGTACGAATCTTTTATGAGCAGTTCCGAATCTTCATTAGAGAATGATGTGACTTTCGTCGTTGAGATTTTTAGAGAAATTATTGTATCCAATAATAAACTTTATGACTATTTTCAAGATAAAAATATCACCTGGGTGGATGACTTTCCAGTAGTCAACACCTTTATTGTTAAATTGTTTAAACGGTTAACCTCTAAGTTAAAAACTGATTTTTTTACTCCCAATTTATTCAAAGATAAAGAAGACGAAACATTTGGGTTTAAACTCATGAAAGCGACGCGTGATAATTATGAAGTTTACAATGCGGAAATTATTTCAAAAACCAAAAACTGGGATAAAGATCGCATTGCAAAAATTGATTTTGTATTACTTCAGATGGCGATATGTGAATTTCAAGAGTTTCCAAGCATTCCAACCAAAGTAACCATCAATGAATATATTGAGCTAGCAAAAGAATACTCAACTCCTAAAAGCAATGTTTTTATTAACGGAGTTTTGGACAAAATTATAAAGGATTATAGAAATCAAAAAACCCTGAATAAGAAAGGGCGTGGTTTAATGTAATTTTATTAAATTTACCTTCAATTTGATAACAACTAAATAAATAGGATATGAAAAAAATAAGCTTAATTCTCTTTGCCTTGGCGATACTGCCTATGAATTCATGTAAAGAAAATGCAACTGAAAAAATTAACCAAGAAAATGTTGAAAAGGCCGCAGAGCGCGATGCTCAAACTATTGTATTTCCGACCATTAGTTTTGATAAAACTTTACATGATTTTGGTGAAATTCAAAATGGCACGCCTGTTGAAACGGTTTTTTCATACACAAACTCAGGGCGATCACCTTTGGTCGTAACTGATATAAAAAGTACCTGTGGCTGTACCGTCCCTCAAGGATGGAGTAAAGAACCCTTGATGCCGGGAGAGTCCTCTCAGTTTTCTGTTAAGTTTAATGGTAAAGGTGCCAATAAAGTCTCCAAAACTATTACTTTAACAACCAATACTGAAAAAGGGCGAGAGCAAGTACGCATTACCGCTTTTGTGAAGCCTGACCCCAACGCGCCAGCAGTTGTTAAGAAACAATAATAATATCAAAATTCTATGGAAACCCTTAGTAATTATACTCCTTTAATACTAATATTGTTGGTGTTTTACTTTTTTATCTTAGCGCCCCAGCTTAAGCGCAATAAAAAAGAAAAACAATTTTCAGCCAATTTAAAAAAAGGGGATCGTGTCATAACAAAATCTGGAATGCATGGTAAAATTGCTGCACTCAATGACAAAGACAACTCTTGTGTGGTTGAAACTTTGGCTGGTAAAATTAAATTTGAACGATCTGCGCTGTCCATTGAGATGACCCAGAAATTGAATGCACCAACAAAAAAATAGTACATAAAAGCTGTCGATTATAAAAAAAAGCTGCATCTGCAGCTTTTTTTATTGGTAACGTTCTTGGGTCAAGGCTGCAATTTTACAGATGACTTCAGTCGCACTTAAAATACTTTCTAAAGGAACATATTCGTAGCGCCCATGGAAATTATGACCACCCGCGAAAATATTTGGACAGGGTAGCCCCATATAGCTCAATTGTGAGCCATCAGTACCTCCCCGAATGGGCTTGATTAGTGGTTTGATATTTAAAGCTTTCATGGCCGCTTCTGCAATGTCTACAATGTGCATCATTGGAGTTACTTTTTCTTTCATATTGAAATACTGATCTTTAATCTCTATTTCAAAATGCACTTTATCAAAACGCCTATTCAAATCATTTGCTAGGGCCTTGATTGTATCTTTACGGATTTTAAATTTCGTCAAGTCGTGGTCTCTAATAATATAGTTTAAAACTGTTTTTTCAACCTTTCCTTGAATGTTATGTAAATGAAAAAAACCTTCGTAGCCTTCTGTAGTTTCCGGCGTTTCATCTGCCGGCAAACCTTTCATGAATTTTTGAGCGTAATACATTGAGTTAATCATTTTACCTTTGGCATAGCCTGGATGAACAATTTTTCCATGAACGGTAATTTTTGCACTCGCCGCATTGAAGTTTTCGTATTCCAATTCACCAATTTGACTGCCGTCCATGGTGTAAGCCCATTCGGCGCCAAATTTAGCCACGTCAAACTTATGGGCACCACGACCAATTTCTTCGTCGGGCGTAAACCCAACTTTAATCGGTCCATGTTTGATTTCAGGATGCTTAACCAAATATTCCATCGCGCTAACAATTTCACATACACCTGCTTTATCATCCGCCCCTAACAAAGTTGTTCCATCGGTCGTAATAAGAGTTTGTCCCTTGTAAAGCAACAAATCATCAAAATAGTTTGGTGAAAGGACAATGTTTTCTTCGTCATTTAAAACAATATCTTTGCCATCGTAATTTTCAACAATTTGTGGGTTAACATTGGCCGCTGTAAAATCGGGTGAGGTGTCAAAATGAGATATAAATCCAATGGCTGGCACATCGTGTTTGACATTTGAAGGTAAGGTAGCCATCACATATGCATTGTCATCGATACGCACTTCTGAGAGTCCAATGGCTTCAAGTTCTTTGGCGAGTTTATTGGCCAATTTCCACTGTTTTTCCGTACTAGGTGTTGTATCGGAATTTGGGTCACTTTCGGTATCAATTTTTACGTAGCTTAAAAATCGTTTAAGTATGTGTTGCTTGTCGAGCATTTGAATGTCTTTTTTCAAAAATAATCATCCCTTCTCAAAGTGGCAAGTGTTGGAGTTTTTTCTTTGTGTAACAATTTAATGTATTTTTGTAGTCCAATAACGGTCCATGTACAAGCAAATTATTCGTTCCATTCTATTTAAGTTCGATCCAGAAGCCGTGCATTATTTTACATTCGGAGTTTTAAAATTAATCTTTAAAATTCCTTTCAGCACACGAATTGCTCGCGCTTTTTTTCAAATCAATCACCCAAAACTTGAACGCGAGTTGTTTGGGCTTAAATTTAACAACCCTGTTGGACTGGCAGCTGGCTTTGATAAAAATGCAGTGCTTTACAATGAATTGGCTAATTTTGGTTTTGGATTCATAGAAATTGGAACCGTCACTCCAAAAGCGCAAGATGGCAACCCAAAAAAGCGTCTTTTTAGACTAAAATCAGATGCGGGATTGATCAACCGAATGGGATTTAACAATGCTGGCCTTAAGGCCTTGATTTCAAATCTAAAACAAAACAAAAATAAGGTCATTATTGGTGGGAATATTGGAAAAAACACCCAGACCTCACCAGCGCATTATACAGCTGATTATGCGCAGTGCTTTAAAGCCTTACATCCTTATGTGGATTATTTTGTTTTGAATGTGAGTTGTCCCAATGTTGGCAGTCATGCCAAGCTCACAGATAAAGATTATTTAGAGGAACTCATTTGCGAAATGAAACGTTTGAGTGCTGAATTTGAAGTTCAAAAACCCATACTTTTAAAAATTGCGCCTGATTTAAATAAGTTGCAATTGGATGAGATTATAAGTTTGATTGCCGAGACAAAAATTGCGGGTGTTATTGCCTGCAATACCTCTGTTTCAAGGGCCGGTCTTCAAACGCCCAAGGCCATTGTGGAAAGTATCGGCAATGGTGGGTTGAGTGGTCAGCCCATTAAATCCAAATGTACTGAAGTCATTCGTTACCTTTCCAAAAACAGTAAAAATGCATTTGCTATTATTGGAGTTGGTGGCATCCATTCTGCGGAAGACGCCCTTGAAAAAATACAGGCTGGCGCCGACTTGGTGCAAATTTATACTGGTTTCGTTTACGAAGGCCCCAGTCTTGTAAAACGCATCAATAAAGCCCTTATAAATCGATAATTCAAGCTAATTTTGGACTTCCAAATTTTAATATCTTTTATTTTGGCAACTGCAGTTCTGGCCTTTTCCCCAGGCCCTGACAATCTTTTTGTTTTAATACAAAGCGCTATACATGGAAAAAAAACTGGGATGGCAGTAGTTTTGGGTTTAATGACTGGTTGCTTAATTCATACAAGCCTAGTTGCCTTTGGTCTTCCGGCATTCATTCATTCGAATGAAAGTATGTATTTTATTTTAAAGCTATTTGGTGTAGCTTATATGCTTTTCTTAGCCATTAGAGTTTATAAATCTGATTTGAATTTTAATAAAGATTACAAAAAAGTTCAATCCGATGGATTTTATGAACTGTTCAAGCAAGGCTTCATAATGAATGTTCTCAATCCCAAAGTTTCTATCTTTTTTTTAGCCTTTTTTCCTGCTTTTTTGTTCAGCGAAACTATGGCATTATACAAGCAATTCTATGCTCTAGGATTTCTATTCATCTTGACCTCATTTTCAGTCTTTAGTTGCTATGTCTTTCTGTCGAGTTATTTCTCGAAACTATTTTTGAAATCTCCGCAAAGACAGTTGCTTTTAAAACGCCTTCAGATTGGGTTTTTTATAGGAATAGCGGTTGTGATATTAAGAGGCTGATCGTTTAATATTTTTCCAACAAGGCCTGTTGCGCTTCAACAGCCGCTTTAAACTCTTTTTTCATTAAATCTATCAAGTCTTTAACAGAAGGATTGTCAGAGATGTTTGTTACACCTTGTCCAGCAGACCAAATGGTGCTCCAGGCTTTGGCTTCTTTTTCCATGGCTGAGAGTTCATTGCCAAAATCTATTTTTTTAGGCCTTGACAGCATTTCTTCAGTAATGCCCATGGCTTCTAAACTCGGACGAAGAAAGTTGGCAGAAACTCCAGAAATAGCGGCAGTGTATACAATATCATTCGCACCAGAATCGATGATCATATTTCTGTAATCTTCGGGTGCTTTACTCTCTTTTGTGTTGATAAAGCGAGTACCCATATAGGCGAGATCTGCTCCCATTTGAAGTGCAGAGGCCACATCACGACCATTACTGATACATCCTGACAATAGTATTGTTTTTTTGAAAAACTTTTTAATTTCAGCGACAAACGGCATAGGATTGAGTGTTCCTGCGTGACCCCCTGCGCCAGCACAGACTAAAATAAGACCATCTACACCGGCCTCAGCTGCTTTTTCTGCATGTCTTTTTTTAATGACATCGTGAAACACCACACCACCGTAACTATGAACGGCCCCAACAAGTTGCGGTACAGCTCCTAAAGAAGTAATGATTAGTGGCACTTGGTGTTTGATGCAAATTGCCAAATCGGCCTGTACTCTAGGATTTGTTTGGTGTACAATCAAATTGACGCCAAAAGGCGCTGCTTTTTTCCCCGTTTCACTTTCAAATTCTTTTAGCGCAGTTTTGATTTCAACAACCCATTGTTCAAAGCCTTCAGTAGTTCTTTGGTTGAGCGCGGGGAAAGTACCGACAATACCATTTTTACAACATTCGATAACCAATTTGGGTCCTGATATTAAAAACATTGGCGCTGCAATAACAGGCAACGAAAGCGATTCAAAAAAATTGGGATTTGACATTTTTTATGAATTATTTGAAATAGGTTTAAATATAATAATTTTTATTTACCATTGAATTCTTAGCAAAAAAATAAATTCCTTAAAATATTATCATATTATGGTCATAATTCTGAGAAATTAACAAATCACACCGTAGATTATCAATAAAGAAGAGAGCTTTCTTATATTTGCGATGCAATAGAAAAGGAGATATGGCTGTAAAACCAAAGTTAGAGCGTTTTAAGCAGAATGTACTGTCGAAGTTTAAAATCTACAACAGTATCTTCATGACATTGCCTTTTGACCAAATTACCAAAACAGGGGTCTTACTGCCGTTGTTTCGTGAAACTTGTGAAAAAGGCTATGCGGCTGGAGAAAATCCCACTACTATTGTTGAAACTTTTTTTCAAAAGTACCAAGCCCGACGTACAAAGAAAAGTCAGATTAAGCTTTTGTTTAGGTTTATTCAATACATTGAACGCCAGGTTGTACTTTTTGATGCCATTGAAGATGCTGCCTTTCCTGTTATTAACAATATGGATGGTATTGGAACATTGCGAAGTTTAAAAGAAAAGGCTTTTTCTGAAAATAAAATTGAAGCACTAAAAGCCTATCTAAATGAATTTAAAGTCCGAATTGTACTAACAGCCCATCCCACTCAGTTTTACCCCGGTTCAGTTTTAGGGATCATTACCGATTTGACGGAAGCCGTTAGAGACAGTGACATGGATCGCATCAACAACCTGTTAGCGCAACTAGGTAAAACCCCATTTTTTAAACATGTTAAACCAACGCCTTATGATGAGGCTGTAAATCTTATCTGGTATTTAGAGCACGTTTTCTATGATTCTTTCGGCTCTATTTTTGATTATATTCAACAAAACGTTTATGACAACAAGGGCTTAAAAAATGAAATCATTAATATTGGATTTTGGCCAGGTGGCGACAGAGACGGAAACCCATTTGTGCTTCCAGAAACCACCCTTAAAGTCGCTTCTTTACTTAAAAAGACACTGCTCAAGAAGTACGTATTAGATTTAAAAAAATTAAAACGTAAGTTAACTTTCAGAGGCGTTGAAGACCGATTGGGAGCCCTCATCCAAACAATCAGTCGCAGTTTGTCAAATCCGGATCTCTTTGATTTTGACTTTTTTGTTGATGAATTAAAAGAAATAAAGAAAAAAGTAGCCAAGGAGCATCACGCCCTATACATAAACGACATCTCAAGCTTGATCAACAAAACCCAGCTTTTTGGTTCTCATTTTGCAACTTTAGATGTACGTCAGGACAGCCGCATCCACCATACTGTTTTTTCTGGAGTTGTACAGCGATGTATAGAGCAGTCTAACGGTATTTTCCCAGACAATTATAACGAACTAGATGAAGCGGAACAAATTGAAGTTATTTCAAATTTAGATGACACGCTGGATATTTCAATTTTTGATGATCAATTGGTTTACAATACCTTAAAAACAATTCAAGTTGTAAAAACCATTCAATCCAAAAACGGCCCTCTGGGGGCCAATCGCTATATAATTAGTAACAATCAGACCGCACTTAACGTCATGCAGCTTTATGCGATGTTGAAATTAGTTGCTTTCAATGACAAGCTTACAATTGATATTGTCCCATTGTTTGAAACGGTGACCGATTTAGAAAACGCGCCCAAAGTAATGGAGCAACTCTACACTAATAAAGCTTATAAGTCACACTTAAAATCAAGAATAAATAAGCAAACCATCATGCTAGGATTTTCAGACGGTACTAAGGATGGTGGTTATTTCATGGCCAATTGGGCCATATTTAAAGCTAAAGAAGCTTTGACAACCATATCCAAACAATACAATATTGATATTGTGTTTTTTGATGGCCGAGGCGGACCTCCAGCACGTGGGGGTGGAAAAACCCATCAGTTCTACGCCTCGCTAGGCCCTACTATTGAAGATAGGGAGGTTCAGCTCACTATTCAAGGCCAAACTATTAGTTCCAATTTTGGAACCCCAGAATCATCAAAATACAATTTGGAGCAACTGATTAGTTCTGGACTGAGCAATAAATTGCAATCTGAAGACAATAAAGGCTTTTTAGATTCAGATCGTGAAACCATGAATACTTTGGCAACACTGAGCTACCAAGCTTACCAAGATTTTAAGCGCCACCCAAAATTTATTCCCTATTTGGAACGCATTAGCACCCTTAAGTACTATGGGAAAGCCAATATTGGAAGCCGACCTTCCAAGCGTTCTAAATCTGACGCATTGATTTTTTCGGATTTAAGAGCCATTCCATTTGTTGGCTCGTGGAGTCAGCTCAAGCAAAATGTGCCTGGTTTTTTTGGGGTTGGTAAGGCCATACAGGCCTTTGATTCTCGAGGCGAGCTCGACAAAGTAATCGCGCTCTATAACAATTCAAGTTTTTTCAAGACATTATTAGAAAATAGCATGATGTCACTCAGTAAATCATTTTTCCCTTTGACCCAATACATGGCCGAGGATGAAGAGTTTGGTGCATTTTGGACCATTATATATGAGGAATTCAAACTAACTCATGCATTGCTTTTAAAAATCACTGGTTACAAAACATTGATGGAAAATGAACCTAGCGGAAAAGCCTCTATTGAAGTGCGAGAATCCATTGTATTGCCTTTGCTCACTATTCAGCAATATGCGCTCAGAAAACTACAAGCCTTTCAAAAACAAAAAAGCCCAGATAAAGAACAAATCGAGGTGTTTGAAAAGATTGTGACACGCACCCTATACGGGATTATCAACGCCAGTCGCAATTCTGCCTAGTTTTTTAACAGTAAAAAAAAAGCTCAAAAGACATGACATCTTTTGAGCTTTTTCTAATCACAAACAAAATATTATTAATGTTTTTAGAACGAATAAACAGCTGCAAATGTTAAAGTTGACATACTATCTTCGTTAGTCCCTTCAATGGTAGCATCATCTGAATCATCCATTCTAGCCTCAACTATGAAATTTAGGTTACTGTCTAATTTGTAATTACCAGTCAGGGTAAAAGCCGTTACAGATGAGTCATCTCCGCCATCAGATCCATCAGTCAGTGTAAAAAATTCTGGACGTAGACCTAGAGCAAATGAATCCGAAAAACTGTTTTGCAAGTACAATGCAAATCCTTGATAACCCTCCTCAAGTTCATCTGAGTAAACATATGCAGCATTGACGCCAACGTAGAATGAATCCGTTAAGTCAAAACCACCCGTGTAATCAATAAATAAACTGTCATTGACCCCAGGCTGTACCCCACCATAAATAAAGTTCAAATATTGTCCTTTATATCCAATTTGAGCTCCAAACTGAGTTTCTCCGCCTGGACTGGGCACGTCGCTTGTAATTGCATGCCCATTGGTAACCGAAAGCATCAAAGATAAATCTTCGGAAGCTGTATAATCCAGCTTTAGACCTGTGTGCGAGAATGGCCCTGCATTAAACAAGTAAGATACAGAATAGTTAAAGTTTGTTGCAGGAGAGATAACTTCATATCCTAAGAATGTATTGAATTGCCCCGCAGTAACTGTAGCAGACTCACTGAGGTTGTAATAAGCATATAATTGATTAATAGCACCTGCCATGTTGGCGTCATTTGCTCTCGGTCCAAAAGCTAAGTCTGCAACAACACCTGATTTAGTTCCATCGTAGGAGAAAATAGTATTTGCCATCCCTAAACCGAATCCATTGGCATTTTCTGGATTTGCTATTAATAAACCAGGAGTGCCAGGTCCATCTTCACTATTTAACGTTCCATAGACATCTACAGTTCCAGCAATTGAAAGTGCAGGTGCATCATCCTGTGCAACCGTAATGGCTGTGAAGAAAACTAATGATATTGTAAAAATCTTTTTCATAATTTAATTTTTTTGTTATTTGTTTAATTACAGCACCAAAAATATATTAATTACAATTATAACCCTAAAATAAATAGGGTACAATTGTAATTTTTATTATATTAATAATATTTAACCCTAAAAATTATAGGGTATAAAATATTATATAACAAAAAATATAAATTTATTATTGTTCTCAGTCAAAATTTTAACCAATGTGCTTTTTTTTAAATAATTTGGTTTTGAACGGCATTTGATTTGATTATCAATTGCAAAAAACTATTATTAATATCTTAAAATAAAGCTTCTAAATCGCTTTAAAAATATTTTTAAAAGCGATTAATTACACATCTCGTAATAATTACTCAGCCTTTATTTTTTTTTTGTTTTTGTTCATATATTACCAAGCGGTTCTATTCAAACAATCACATAACCAATTTAATTATTCATGTTAAAGAAACAAGGAATGTACTTACCAGAATTCGAGCACGATAATTGTGGTGCCGGATTTATTTGTAGTCTTGAGGGCAAAAAGTCTAATCATATAATTCATAAAGCGCTTCAAATTTTAGAACGTCTTGAGCATAGAGGTGCTGTAAGTTCCGATGGGAAAACTGGGGATGGTGCTGGTATTTTAATGGATATTCCCCACGAGTTGTTTCAAAAAGAATGTGTTTTCTCAATCCCAGATTTTGGTCATTACGCTGTTGGTAATGTTTTTCTACCTCGTAAAGTCAACCAGCGTTCCTACTGTGAATCTGTCTTTGAAAAACAACTTATGAACCAAGGACTTAAAGTATTGGGCTGGCGTACCTTGCCAGTAGATCCTACTGTTTTAGGATCAATTGCAATAAATACGGAACCTTTTACAAAACAAATTTTTGTAGCCAAATCTTCAAAAGAACAGAATTGCTTCGATTTTAATTTAAAACTCTTCCTTGCACGAAAGAAGGCGGAACAGGAAATTTACAATTCAAAACTTTCAGAATCAAAATTCTTTTACCTTCCAAGTCTTTCTACTAAAATTATTATTTACAAAGGACTGCTAACTCCTGAGGACATAAAATTGTACTATAAAGACCTCAGCAATCCTTTGTTTGTGACACGATTGGCATTGGTACACCAACGCTTTTCTACCAATACTTTTCCTACCTGGGATTTGGCACAACCCTTTAGATACATGTGTCACAATGGTGAAATCAACACGCTCAGAGGGAATATTTCAAGAATGATATCTAGAGAAGCCTTATTAGAAAGTGATTGGTTTGGTGGCGAAATTAAAGAAATCCTTCCAATTATTCTCCCAAATAAATCGGATTCTGCTTCCATGGATATGGCAGTAGAGTTACTTTTAATGACTGGACGCTCCCTGCCTGAAGTGATGATGATGCTCATCCCTGAAGCCTGGGAGAAAAATGATGAAATGTCTGCTTCCAAAAAAGCATTTTACGAGTTCAATTCATGTCTTATGGAACCTTGGGACGGACCTGCTTCAATTCCATTCACAGATGGAAATTATATTGGTGCAGTGCTTGATCGTAACGGATTAAGACCTTCACGCTATTCAGTGACAAAAGATGGCTATGTAATAATGTCTTCTGAAATCGGGGTTATCGAAATTGCACCGGAAAATGTTGAATATCATGGTCGTCTGGAACCCGGTAAGATGTTTTTAGTGAACATGGATGAAGGTCGTATTGTAAATGACGAAGAAATTAAAGAAGATATCGCCAACAAACATCCTTACCAAAATTGGCTTAAAGACAATCTTGTTCATCTTAAGCAAATTCCATATAACGATTGCCCAATTTTTCTGAATCAAGAAAGCCTAAACAAACGAAAAATATTATTTGGTTACACTCAAGAAGATATTAAATCCATTATTTTACCCATGGCCAACCAAGCTAAAGAGCCTATCGGTTCCATGGGAAGTGACACACCATTGGCCTTATTATCTGAACGCCCTCAGCTTATTTATAACTATTTTAAGCAGTTGTTTGCTCAAGTAACCAACCCGCCCTTAGATGGCATTCGTGAAGAACTTATAACTGACATCAGTCTAACACTTGGCGCTGATTTTAATCTTTTTGATGTAAATGATTTCCATTGTAAGAAATTAAAGATTCAAAATCCTGTTATTTCAAAACAAGACCTTGACAAAATTAAAAGCTTTGATAATCCAAATTTTAAAATTGAATCTATTCCAATGGTTTATCCCATTGAAAATGGACATAACGGCCTTGAAGATGCACTTGAGAATCTTTTAAAATACGCTTCTGACAAAATAGATAATGGAACCAACATACTGATTTTATCAGACAGAACTGTAAGTGAAAATTTAGCGCCAATACCTGCACTTTTAGCATGCTCATTCATAAATAGCGGTTTGCAAAAACTGGGAAAGCGTTCTAAGTTAAGTATCATTATAGAGTCTGCGGAACCCCGAGAAGTTCATCATTTTGCCCTTTTGTTTGGCTATGGTGCTAGTGCAATAAACCCTTATATGGTCAATGAAATCATAGAAGATGAAATAAAGGCTAGAAATCCCGAAGCTAATATAGAAGATGCGATTTATAACTACAATAAAGCTGTTGGGAAAGGCATCCTGAAGGTAATGAATAAGATTGGGATTTCAACTCTAAATTCTTACAGGGGGTCCCAGTTATTTGAGTGCATTGGAATCAACACCCAAGTAGTTGACAAATACTTTCCAAAGACCGCAACACGAATACAGGGTGTTGATTTACATCAACTTGAGAAAGAAATTTCTAAGCGCTATCAACGTGCCTACCTGAAAAAAGATATTGATGCTAATTTAGACTTGGAAATTGGGGGGCAGTACCGTTGGAGACGCAACGGAGAACCACATCTTTTCAACCCACTCTCCATTGCTAAGCTACAAGATTCCGTACGGACAAATAAACCCAAAAAGTATAAAGAATATTCTGAGCTTATAAACAATCAGTCAAAACAACTAATGACCATTCGTGGTTTGTTTGAGTTTTCTAATTACGATCCCATTTCAATTGATGAGGTGGAACCTTGGACAAATATTGTAAAACGCTTTAAAACAGGTGCCATGTCTTACGGCTCTATCAGTAAAGAAGCTCATGAAAATTTGGCCATCGCGATGAATCGAATTGGCGGTAAGAGTAATTCAGGTGAAGGAGGTGAAGACCAAGAACGTTTTTATAAAGATTCCAACGGGGACTGGAAAAATAGTGCTATCAAACAAGTTGCTTCTGGACGTTTTGGTGTGACCTCCAATTACTTAACAAATGCCAAGGAAATACAAATCAAAATGGCACAAGGAGCCAAGCCTGGAGAAGGCGGTCAGTTGCCAGGCTCAAAGGTCAACCCTGATATTGCCAAAACTAGAAATTCAACGCCCTATGTGGGATTAATTTCACCACCTCCCCATCATGATATTTACTCCATTGAGGATTTATCTCAATTGATTTACGATTTAAAATCTGCCAATCGAGAAGCTAGAATCAATGTAAAACTTGTTTCAGAAGTCGGGGTAGGAACGGTTGCTGCGGGTGTGGCAAAAGCGAAAGCTGATGTGGTACTTATATCTGGTTATGATGGTGGAACAGGCGCCTCACCCTTAACATCTTTGAAGCATGCTGGACTACCATGGGAGTTGGGCCTTTCTGAAGCACAGCAAACCCTGGTAATGAATGATTTAAGAAGTAGAATTGTGCTTGAATGTGACGGTCAGCTAAAAACCGGGCGTGATGTTGCTATTGCTTGTCTTTTAGGTGCTGAAGAATTTGGGTTTGCTACTGCACCATTGGTCGCTTCAGGTTGTATAATGATGCGAGCTTGTCATCTCAATACTTGCCCAGTAGGTATTGCAACTCAAAATCCAGAACTTCGTAAAAATTTTAAAGGCAAACCCGAACACGTGGTTAACTTTATGTATTTCGTAGCACAAGAATTGAGAGAAATAATGGCCAATTTAGGATTTAGAACGGTTGATGAAATGGTTGGTAAAGTTGAAAAATTAGATCGCAATAAAGCCATAGAGCACTACAAATCTAAAGGAATTGACCTAACGCCTATTCTGCATAAAGTTGAGGTTGCTGAAGATGTTCAGCTTTTCAATACTACTAACCAAAATCATCAACTTGAAAAGGCCTTAGACTTTGAAATCATTAACAAAGCACATCCTGCCTTGTTTAGAAAAGAACCTACTGTTTTAGATTTTAACATCAATAATGAAAATAGAGCGGTAGGCGCCATCTTAAGCAATGAGATTTCAAAAATTTACGGATCACAAGGGCTGCCGGATAATACTTTAAAAATTAATTTTACCGGATCAGCGGGTCAAAGTTTTGCTGCTTTTGCGACCAAAGGACTAACACTTAATGTTATTGGAAACACTAATGATTATTTAGGCAAAGGACTCTCAGGGGCAAAAGTCGCTATTCGTGTTCCTGATGAATCAACTATAGTCCCTGAAGACAATATCATTATTGGAAATGTCGCTTTGTACGGCGCAACTTCTGGTGAGGTTTATATCAATGGAAAAGCCGGTGAGCGTTTTTGTGTTCGAAATTCAGGCGCTACAGCCGTTGTTGAAGGCATTGGAGACCATGGTTGTGAATACATGACCGGAGGAGTCGCGGTTATCCTTGGGGGGGTTGGTCGTAATTTTGGTGCAGGCATGAGTGGTGGGATTGCTTATGTTTACGACCCTAAAAAATCATTTAAAAACCGATGTAATGAAGAGGGTTTAAACATAGATTCATTATCTCATGGCTCAGATTTAAGTGACCTCAATCAGCTAATTGAAAATCATTACAATGCTACCTTGAGTCCTCTAGCACAACGGATTTTAGAAAAATGGGAAACCGCTCAAAAGGATTTTCTAAGAGTTTTTCCTGAAGAATACAAACAAGCATTGATTAGAATAGAAAAAGAAAACCTTGTAAAGAAAAATTAAGATGGGAAAAGTTACTGGATTTTTGGAATACAAGCGTGTAGATGAGTCTTATGATGCAGTCAAAAAACGTGTTAAGCATTATAAAGAATTTACCATTCCTCTAAATCAAAAGACACTTAAATCCCAAGGAGCGCGTTGCATGGATTGTGGCATTCCGTTTTGTCACAGCGGTTGTCCACTAGGAAATTTAATTCCTGACTTTAACGACAGTGTATATTTGGGAAATTGGGAAAAAGCCGCCAAAATTTTACATTCAACAAATAATTTTCCTGAATTTACTGGACGTCTTTGTCCAGCACCTTGTGAACAAGCTTGTGTTTTAGGTATCAATGAAGAACCTGTTTCTATAGAAAATATTGAAAAAAATATCGTAGAGGTTGCTTTTGAAAAGGGCTGGATAAAAGCCCGAAAACCAGCAGTCCTTACTGGAAAAACTGTAGCTATAGTAGGCTCTGGGCCATCTGGTTTGGCTGCTGCTCAGCAACTTAATCGAGTTGGGCATTCCGTAACGGTTTTCGAAAAAGACTCTAAAGTAGGCGGTCTTTTGCGCTACGGAATTCCAGATTTTAAACTTGAAAAACAAATTATAGACCGTCGTATTGAAATTTTAAAAGAAGAAGGTATTGTGTTCAAAACTAATACAGAGGTTGGTATAGACATTTCCATTCAAACTTTAAAATCTGATTTTGATGTATTGTTACTCTGTGGAGGGGCATCTGAGCGACGAAAACTTCCAATCAAAGGCACCGATTTAAAAGGAGTGGTTCAAGCAATGGATTTTTTAAAGCTTAATAATGAATACGTCGATGGTTTAAGATCTTTTGAAGACATTATTACAGCGAATGATAAAAATGTCATTGTAATTGGTGGTGGAGATACAGGTTCCGATTGTATCGGAACTTCAAATCGTCACGGTGCAAAATCTGTTACTAATTTTGAAATTCTAGGTAAACCAACAAAAGGTCGCCCTGCGAATCAACCTTGGCCATTTTGGCCTATGAAAATGAAGACAAGTTCTTCACATCAAGAAGGTGTTCAGCGATTTTGGAGCATTTCAACTAAAGAATTTCTAGGGGATGGTAAAGGGAATTTAACGGGTCTTGTGACTTGCGAAGTAGAGTGGATTTTTAATCAAGGAGAACGCCCTCAACTCAAACAACTTCCAGGGACTGACAAAACATGGCCTTGTGATTTGGTACTTCTAGCGCTTGGATTTACAGGTCCAGGAACCCCTATTATTGAACAGCTTGGTATAGAAACCGATTTTAGGACCAATATCAGAGCCAATACCAACGACTATAAAACAAATGTTGACGGAGTCTTTGCTGCTGGGGACATCCGTAGGGGGCAGTCATTAATCGTATGGGCTATTTCGGAAGGTAGACAGGCTGCACATCATATTGATACTTACCTTATGGGGCATTCTGATTTGCCTTTAAAGGATGAAAACGACCTTCCAAAGTATAATTAATTTAACAACAGTTTTTTGACTTAGTAACTAATTAGCTTTGTTAATTTTTTGATAAACCAAATATTATATTGATAGGTTTATGTTATTATTGTGAATAAAATTAATTGTATACTGCACAAATGATACCTTACTTTTATAAATTAATATGTTTTTTAACAATTCCTTTTATTTTTGGGAGTATCCCAGAAAGTGAAAATAATGACTTTCAAGGACAGGCAGTTTATTTATCAAAATCAAGATTGGAATTAGGTCGCTGGGGTGCACGCATGACCGAGGCTCAAAAAAAAGCCATAGCGATTCGTCTCAAAAATCGTTTGGAAAAAGAATATACATTGACCTTTGATAAAGAAGCATCTCTGTTTGTTGAAGAAGAACAATTGGATGCGATTTCGGGGGCTACAGACTCCTGGGGTAAAAACTTTTCTGCAGGTGAAAATTATAAAAATGTAAAAATCAATTCACAAATTCAGCAGCAAGAATTCTACGGAAAGAAATTTTTAATCAAAGACGTACTACAACCCATCGATTGGACCTTGGGCAGCGCAACAAAGAAAATAGGCAACTATACATGTTACAAAGCCACCACGTTTATCCCATCAAATGATTTATTGTGGTACTCTTTTTCTTGGAGTCGCATGCGCAAAACTGGCGATACTACTGAATCCGATGAAGTTAGCGAAACACAAGTAGAGGTAACTCAAGTTGAAGCTTGGTATACACCACAAATTCCAGTACGTCATGGCCCATCTGATTATTGGGGACTCCCTGGCTTGATTTTAGAAGTAAGTGCTGGAGACACAACTATGTTGTGTACTAAGATTGTTTTAAATCCAAATGAAAAAATCGAAATAAAAGCACCGAGAAAAGGAGATGTTCTTGCCAAAGCAGAATATCAAGATTTAATTCAAAATAAAATGCTTGAATTTAGAAACAATCGTATGAGACGCTGATAATTGTTAATTTATATTGGTAATTTTACAATTAACAATTAGTATCATGCCCATGAAAAATTTTTCCCTAAATTATATCCTTCTCAGTATCTTTATGTTTACAAATTGTAATAATAAAGCTGTCTTAAAAGTTTCAAGTTCATGCCCAAAGAATGTCATTTTTTTAATTAGTGATGGTGCGGGACTATCACAGATTTCTTCAGCTTACTACTTTAAAGATAGTTCTGTTCATTATTCTCGTTTTAAGCAGATTGGACTCATTCAAACGCATTCTTCAGACTGTTATATTACCGATTCTGCGGCCTGTGGTACGGCCTTCGCAACTGGAAAAAAAACTTACAATGGTGCTATCGGAGTTCTGGATGATTCTACAAGAGTTGAAAATCTTGTTGAAATCGCCTCGGCGAAAGGGGTTAAATCGGGAATAGTTTCCACGTCTTCGATCACCCACGCCACTCCAGCATCATTTTATGCCCATGTGGTGAGTCGCAACCAAGAAAATGAAATCGCAAAACAGCTGTTAGAGTCTGATGTGGATTTTTTTGCGGGAGGTGGGACAGATTTTTTTATTCAACGAGTAGAGCGTCAAAACCTATTTGACATCTTAGCTTCCAAAGGTTTTACGTTGAATATAAAAGAATTAGACGCATTTAAAACCATTAAAAACAAAAACAAATTAGCCTACCTTTTAGCAGACAAATCCATGCCCAAGATGCTTGACGGAAGAGGAGCTTTTTTAAAGAATGCAACGCTGCTTGGGATTGAATTTTTAAATCAAAAAGACCAACCTTTCTTCATGATGTCTGAAGGCTCTCAAGTGGACTGGGGCGGACATGCGAATGATGCTAAATATTTAATATCTGAGCTTATAGATTTTGATGAAACAATTGGAGCCGTTCTAGATTTCGCAGAAAAAGATGGAGAAACTTTGGTGATTGTAACTTCCGACCATGAAACAGGGGGTTTTACACTTTCAGGTAAAAAGTATACAGATGTCAATGGAAAGATTCATAATGATTATCGAACTATTGATCCAAGTTTTTCAACTGAAGGACATTCGGCTACTTTAATTCCTGTTTTTGCTTATGGCCCTGGATCTGAAGAATTTAAAGGGATTTATGATAACACGGATATATTTTATAAAATATTGAAAGTTACCAATTGGAAAAATTAAATAACAAGAAGGCTAGTAATAAAAATTATCCCTCCCACAACCATTGCAATCAAGCTAAAAGGTAAAATGTCTTTAGCTTTTAAACCAGTGATAGCCAGTAGGGGTAATGCCCAAAAAGGTTGAAGCATATTTGTTAATTGATCTCCATAAGCTAAGGCCATTATTATTTTTTGTATTGGAACTCCTAAATTAATAGCAGCATCAATTATAACAGGCCCTTGTATAGCCCATTGACCTCCACCACTTGGCACTAATATATTCACTATCCCAGCGCTTATCAAAGTGTAAATTGGTAATGTCGTTTGGTTTGATATTGAAATAAAAAACTCTGACATCAATAAAACTAAACCACTTTGTTTCATAATACCCATTATCCCAAAATATAGAGGAAATTGTATTAAAATTCCTGCTGCTCCACTAATTGCATTTTTCAAAGCTGACAGAAAAGAAATAAAATTTTGGTGCATTACTATAGCGCATCCAAGCATGAATAAATTTAGTATGTTTGGAGAAATTTCCAGGCTTATGATTTTATCACTATAGACAAAAAATAAAGTTATTAAAATAAACCCCCCAAAGATATACGCTATAGGCTTTGATTCATCAATCTTTAAATGATTATCAGTGTGTTTGATTATTACATCTCGATTATAAATTTCAAGTTCATAGTCTTTTGGCTTTACTAGTTTATTTATCAACCAAAATACAAGCGGAATGATAACAAATATAAATCCATAGGTGACTAAATTATAAGTGCTAAATACAGTTTCATTTAATCCAATTGTACTTGGTAAATTATTTATGACACTGTTATCAACAACACCTGTCATCAATTCTTTTATATGATTTTTTTCTGAGGCTTTTATTGGAGCAGAACCGCTTATTCCTCCATGCCAAACCATTAAACCCACATATCCAGCAGCTCCTAACAAAGGATAGTATATTTTAATGTTGTTTTTTTTACAGTGTTCTCCGATAGTTCTTGTAAATATTGCACCTAAAATTAAGCCAAAACCCCAGTTAAAAAATGCTGCAAATAGTGTGACTGTAGATAAAATAACTACTGCTTGAGAAGATGATTTGATTCTGATGGTTAATTTATTAATCAAATAACTAACAGGTGAACTGAGCACTAGTATATGCCCAAGAATTAAAATTAAAATCATTTGATAGGCAAAAACCAAAAGTGAATTGTTCCACAATCCATTTTCCCAATATGAACATATTTCTAATAAATAGCCTATATCACCTTCACTATTAGTAAATATAAAAGCACAAAGAATTGTTATCAAGGTTAGACATACCGCAATTGTAAATGAATTTGGTATGTAAGATTTAAATAATTTTTCTATGTTATTTAAAATCTTCATATAATCGTAATTAAACTTTAAATTATTTTTTTATAATTTTAAATGTAGAAGAGACGCCTTTAGTTTCAATTTTAATAATATAGAGACCTTTATTTAGTAAACTAAGGTCAACCATTTTAGTGTTATTAACTTTCATCAAATTTTGGCCGAGCAATGATAAAATTTCAACAGAGTAATTTGAGCTCTTTCCACTTATATATAGTTTTTCCTTTACAGGGTTTGGGTAAATTTTAATTATGTCATGATTTTTGTCTGTATTTGCAAGCCCATCATTGTTTATGGCATTAGGACTTCCATTTTCATTTATACAATCCCAATTTTCTGCCAATAAATTGTCTAAATCTGGGGTTTTTAACTCTAATGTGTTTCCAGTTTCATCCGCACAACTTGGCCATGGAGCCTCGGATTCAAATGCAACTTCATCTATTAATATATCTTCAGAGTTATAAAGTCTTACTGAATCTGTTTTTCCAAGCCCAAAACCCAATTCTCCGATGTATGGAATGTCTGGGAATACACTCATAAAATCCGATTCATCTTTGACCACTATCAAAAAGCCGTTATCTTCAATTTGTGTCCCTTCAGGGATGACAAAAATATGTGTGTCGTCGCTGTCTTTTATTTGCCAATTTGAAACATCAACAGCGAATGTCATTGGATTGTATAATTCGATCCAATCGTCAGGGTTAAAATCATCGCTAGACCGGTAATTAATTTCGTTTATGACTAGAGAAGTCGCGATAGAACTAAAATTTGGAGTAACTTCAAAGGATTCTGATAAATCAATGTTTATGGTTTTTTGGGTGGAATATAAGTCACCGCTCCAATGTGAGAACTCGTATCCAGCTTCTGCAACGGCTTCAAGCTTTATTGGAACTGTTTCAAAATAATCTCCCGTCCATGATAGTTCTTGAATATTTAGGTTATCATTAATTTTAACATTGCCTTTGCTTATATCCTCATTCGTAATGGTTATTGGATGGAAGTTAGGAAGGTTAAATTGATTTTTTATGTGCTCCTTCACAATGGAAGGCCTTTCAACAGCGAAATTCATCATTGTCCACTGGTAGAATCCGATATGACCATCAATATCTGTAATTTGATAACCTACCGAAGGGTCATCTTTCCAACGTTCGAAATGTGCATTTAGCTCCGGCTGAATCGTAGCGTATATTTCGTCAATGTGTTGGATGACATTGCTGCTTAAAAAACGCGTATTTAGTTCATCAGCATAGCGATTGATAAATTGATTTCTAAAGCTAATATTGGTTGTTAATTTTCTAAAAAGAAGGGTCGACCAAGGTGGGTTTGGCCACCAAGAACCGTTTGGATTTAATGCAAAATTTAGAGTATTTTCATTGAAATTACCTGTGTTCCACCAGGGTCCAAAGCCAAAATCAGTATCATACATAATCCATCGCCATTTTGTACCTGGGTGTTTCCAAAATTTAATATTATTTCCTGGCCAATCCGTATTATTTATAAATATATTGGTGGCTTGATACAAAGCATATTGTTTGAGATCTATTCTTTCTCTTATGTATTCAAAATTTGAATCATTTGATAAATCGGTCGTTTCAATGTAATCAATTAATGCATTGTATTCGTCGTTATCTCCTTCAATGATTTCAGCATTATTTGTCAAAAGCGTGATGTTTTCAGCGTCAACTTCGTGTTTAGAGGCCAGCATGTGTTCATTGGTCTTCTCTCTAAGGTTGTAAAATCCCCAATATTCTCCATTTATATAGGTTGCAACAGGATTATGTTCCTGAAAATCTAAACCTGAGCCTCGCATTAAGCTGGTAAGCATTATGTCTTTCATGTTAGATCTCAACCAGTCTTGTCCAGAACTTCTCAAAACAAATGCTTCAAATTTATTATAAGAAAGATTGTCAAAAAAGGAATGTTCAAACTTGGAATCACCATATTGACCTCTTGCATAAATCGCAAGGGAGCGTTGTCCGTTCTGACCCCGGCTCCAACCTCCGAAAATTTTTACACCTCCGTTAAATTTAGCAAACTCATTACTGTTATTTTTATAAAACGAAAAATGAATTGGACGTTCCCAATCTTCCCAAAAATTAGCACCAAAATATGGTGGTTGCATTGCATCAAAAGTCCCTTCTGGGCCAAAGACGTAAATACCGCTTTCGTCATCAAAAAAATCCTCTGGGTCAACTGTTAGTAACATCACATCCATGTTGTGAGTGGCTCCGAAAACATAAGATTCCGTTGAAACTTTTGAGGGTAAATAATTATTAGTATTTGAGAAAATTCCAGCTCGTATGCTTTTATTTTGTGAAATTGCAATAGGCCATGTGTATTCAGTTGAGGATAATTGCGGTACGCTTCCATCAGTTGTATATCGAATGTGTTGATTTGGAGTATTACCAGATAAAGATAAGTTGAAAGGATTTTGTAAAATGCCACCATTCTGAGAAAAAATAACTTCATTTTGAATAGCTCCTAAAAATTCTTGGTCATCATTTTGATATCCAGGTGTTGTTTGCAAATAGTTAACGATATTTTCAGTAACATTTGATATCCCAACAGAAGTATTAGGTGGTAATCCCTCAACAATCATTTGGTCAACAACAGTTCCAATATCGTTTGATAGCGTTAACGTTTCAGAATCTGTTGAAATTTTAAAATTTGTATGGAAGGGATTTTCATCACTTAAGTTTAAAATTTCTGGTGGATTAATTCCAGAGCTATTAGGAGCCATGTAAATTGCGGATAAAAATGGAATGATTGTAAAATCTGATGAATTATCACTTATGTTATGTGCCTGAATAGCTAAAACGTTTTCACCTTCAATCAAAATAGAACTAAAATCAGAAATCGTGAACCGATCGGGCAGACCTCCACCATAGATTTGCGCCTCATGCTCTGTAGAAATATTATCTGAGTTGTAGGGTGGGGGTACGCCTACTATGTTAGCACGTGCCACTTCAACTCCATTAATGTACGCTACAAATGCATCATCATAGTCTATATCTAAAATTAAAGACTGTATATCTTCGATGCTGTTAATATCAAAATTTCGTCTAAAATACAAAGACTTCGTACCCCAAGGAATAGAAGTATTGTCGTCTCCGTCACCATATCCAAACCCACTTGCTCCACTAGACCAACTTGAAACATTAAAGTTTAAATTTTTCCAGCTTGGACTTGGTTCTGCGTCTGGAATGTCATATTTAAAAATATCTCCTTGGTTTATTAATGTTCTAGAATAGGTGTCTATATTGCGGTCTTTTCCAGAAGCCCAAACCAATAAATATTGGTCTGGTGCGAGTGTGATTTCAGGGAAGGTCCACTTGTCAAGCGTTTCCAAATCGTCAGAAATAGTCCAATTTTCTAAAGACACATTTTGCGTTCCAAAATTGTGAAGTTCAAACCAATCTGGGCTGTCTCCATCTTGGTCAAAATAAATAGAGTTCGAGGAAACGACCTCATTGATTCTTATTGATTGTGCATTTAAGATAAATCCACTAAAAAAAATAAAAAAGAATGATTTTAATTTAATCATCATTGGTTAAAAAAAATGGCTTAAACATATCTATAATTAAAAATTATTTAGGAAATAC
>CAJWNW010000007.1 GCA_913044085.1 uncultured Flavobacteriaceae bacterium
CTATTTTTTTTCTTTCGCTGATTGTCTTTTGTTTTGTCAAAGACAAAATCGATAATTTCTTGGTGTCTGCGTTTGGAGCGCGTGGCACTTCCCGCAGCTGGAGCACTGTAACTGCGTCTGGAGGCAACCCGCCAGTTCTTGGCTGCTTCAACATGCAGTAACATATGGGCATAGGGCCCCATATTTCGGGGTTCTTCTTGAGCCCAAACAATATCTGAGGCTTGTTTATACTTCGATAAAATAGAAGCAATTTCAGCTTCAGGGAGCGGAAATAATTGCTCGATGCGCACCAGGGCTATGTCTGTCCGGTTCAATGATTCTTTAGCTTCTAATAAGTCATAGAAAAACTTACCGGTAACAAAAACGACTGTTTTGATTTTAGATGACTTCGCTGTTGAGTCGTCTATTAAAGGCTGGAAACTCCCATTTGAAAAGTCTTCTACTGTGGAAATCACTCTGGGGTGTCTTAACAAGCTTTTTGGAGTAAATACAATTAGCGGTTTTCTGTAATTAGATTTTAATTGGCGCCGCAATAAATGGAACATATTAGCTGGAGTAGAACAATCCACAACAAACATATTATTTTTAGCGCATAATTGAAGGTAGCGTTCCATTCGTCCAGAAGAGTGTTCGGCACCTTGACCTTCATAGCCATGTGGCAAAAGCATGACAATACCATTAGGCGTTTTCCATTTATTTTCACCACTTGAAATATACTGATCAATCATAATTTGAGCGCCATTGCTAAAATCGCCAAATTGTGCCTCCCATATTGTCAAAGTGTTGGGACTTGCCATGGCATACCCATAATCAAAACCAACGACTCCATACTCAGAAAGTAAGGAGTTATAAATTTGAAATTTACCTTGGTAGCTAGATATGTTATTGAGCAATAATAATTCTTCTTCACTTTCCTCGGCTTTGACCACTGCATGCCGGTGTGAAAAAGTACCGCGCTCCACGTCTTGACCAGAAATTCGAACATCATAACCTTCCTCTAACAGCGACCCATAGGCCAAATGTTCAGCCATGGCCCAATCCAGTTTGTCTGTGTCAAACATCGTTTGTCTGGATTGCACCAATCGCTCAATTTTTCGAATGAACTTTTTTCCCACAGGCAAGGTTGAAATTACCTTTGCAATTTGAGAAAGTTTTTCTTTTGGATACGATGTATCGACTGTTTTCAACATTCTATCCGCTTTAGCTCTTTTAAAATTTGTCCAGGCATCTTGCATAAAAGGTGTAATGACCGTTTTGTCCTCTTTACGTGAGTCTTCAAGTTCAGTCTCTAGGCTGGCTTTATAATTTTTTTCTAGCGTTTTTATATGGTTGTAATCAATAAGGCCTTGACTGATGAGTAATTCTGCATAAATATCTCTAGGGTTTTTGTGTTTGGAAATGGCTTTATAAAGCTTTGGCTGTGTAAACCTCGGTTCATCGCCTTCGTTGTGTCCATATTTTCTGTAGCCCAACAAATCAATAAAAACATCGCGTTTAAACGCCATTCGAAAATCCAATGCAAATCGTACGGCATGAACTACAGCCTCAACATCATCTGCATTGATATGTAACACTGGAGAAAGTGTCACCTTACCAACATCCGTACAATAGGTGCTGGAACGACCATCTAGATAGTTAGTTGTAAACCCAATTTGATTGTTGACAACAATGTGTATGGTCCCATTAGTTTTGTAACCATCTAATTTAGCCATTTGCACTACCTCATAAATAAGGCCTTGCCCTGCAATGGCGGCATCGCCGTGCACAACAATAGGCAACACTTTACTAAAATCGTCGCTGTAATATTGATCTTGTTTCGCACGGGTAATACCTTGAACAACGGCGCCTACAGTTTCCAAGTGTGAGGGATTGGGAGCAATGCTTAAGTTTATGCGATTGCCATTGTCTGTTAAACGATCACTAGTCCATCCTAAATGGTATTTTACGTCGCCATCAAAAACTTCTTCTTCATAATCTTTACCATCAAATTCACTAAATATATCCTTTGCAGATTTACCAAAAATATTGGTCAGTGTGCTCAAGCGACCACGATGCGCCATGCCCATTACAAATTCTTTTACCCCGTAGGAAGCGGCTTGTTCAATCAAAGCGTCTAGGGCGGGAATGAGCGACTCATTGCCTTCAAGTGAAAAACGTTTTTGACCTACATATTTAGTGTGTAAAAAGTTTTCAAAAGATACGGCTTCATTAAGTTTTTTTAGAATGTGTTTTTTTTCTTCAGCAGAAAAATTGCCATGATTGTCGTTTTGATTCAATCGGTTTTGAATCCATTGAATTTCAGCGGGTTGGCGGATGTACATATACTCTATCCCTATAGAGTCGCAATAAATAGCTTCCAAGTGTTGCCGAATCTCTCTAAGAGTCTTAGGGCCAATTCCTAAAATTTCTCCCGCATTAAAAACTGTTTCAAGATCATTGGACTTTAATCCGAAGTTTTCAATCTCTAAGGTTGGTGCATATTTTCTGCGTTCACGAACCGGGTTGGTTTTGGTAAATAAATGGCCTCTTGTACGATAGCCATCAATTAACTTGACAACTTGGAATTCCTTTTGAACATGTTCTGGAACCTGAGTAATAACGCCCTCTACGACTTCACCGTTTAGGCCATAGGTTTCACTTCCAAAATCGTAACCTTGAAAAAAAGCCCTCCAGCTAGGTTCCACACTGTCGGGGTCATTCTTGTATTGTTCATACAATTCAGAGAAATAATCGGTGTGTGCAGCGTTTAAAAAAGAATACTTATCCATATAGGTCCATACGTCCTGTAAAAAACGTGGTTAAAATTCTTAAATCAAAAATACAAATTTTGTGAAAATCACACAGTGTTTTTAGGTTTTAATATGATAAAGAATACAACGATTTTTAAGACGTTCTTGTCATCAATTCTATACCAAAATCACAAAGGCTTTCTTTTTTTATTGAGGATATTTCTAGTGAATTAATAACATCAAAGGCGGCTTTGGTGTAATCTTGTATTGATTGATTTGTGGCATCAGCAGCACCGGTTTGCTCAAAAACTTGAAGTACAGTTGCTATTTTTTCATCTGAATGAACTGAATTTTTACCATACAAGGTTTTTAACTTACGCTTATCCGATTCTGATCCAAGCGCCATGGCCTTTAGATATAAATAGGTTTTTTTGTTTTCAATGATATCCCCGCCAACTTGTTTGCCAAAAGTTTTTGGGTCTCCAAAGGCATCCAGAAAATCATCTTGTAATTGAAACGCAATTCCAAGATTTCTTCCAAAATCATAACATTTTTGCTGATTTTCCATGGAAGCTTCTGCTACAATCGCCCCCATTTGCATCGCCGCTGCCACCAAAACAGCGGTCTTATATTCAATCATTTTTAGGTATTCTGGTATACTGACATCGGTTCGGGTCTCAAAATCAATATCGTATTGCTGTCCTTCACAAACCTTCAAGGCGGTTTTACTGAACAATGCTGTCAATTCTTTAAACTGTTTTGCATTGTAGCCTTCAAATAATTTATAGGCCATTATAAGCATTGCATCTCCAGATAATATTCCAGTGTTTAAATTCCATTTTTCGTGCACGGTTTTTTGACCTCTACGCAGTGGCGCCTTGTCCATTATGTCATCGTGAATCAAAGAAAAATTATGAAAGACCTCTATCGCCAAACCAGCATCTAAAGCATTGGAAACCTCACCATCAAAACAGTCTGTGGTCATCAAGGTTAATATGGGACGTAAACGCTTACCTCCCAATCCAAGAATGTATTGAATAGGCTCGTATAAGCTTAAGGGGGCCCGCTCTTTATTGTAAGCCTCTAAATGAGCAATAAATTGAGACTGGTAATGCTGTATAGCTTTCATTTAAACAAAAATAACAGATTTACATTTATAAACCGTCTAAGGTTCAACAAATGTTAAAAAAATGTAAAACTTTAGAAACTTTTATTGTTTTTTAAGTTTCCTGTGTTATATTTACAGTCCTTTTTATGAAAGCAAAAATTATATCAAAATCTGAAGAATTGTTTTTAAGTCTCGGCTTTAAAAATGTGACAATGGATGAAATAGCCAATGCAATGGGTATATCAAAAAAAACTATTTACGCTCATTTTTCTAATAAGGTAGAATTGGTGCGTTCGGTGACTTTTTCTATTCTCGAATACATTCATAAAAATATTGAACAGATCAATGAAAATGCGGTAAATCCTATTGAAAAGATGTATGATATAAATATGTTCATTATGCATTATTTAAGAAATGAACGCGGTTCTGCTCAATTTCAACTCAAGAAATACTATCCCACTATTTTTGAACAACTTGAAGTCAAAAAGTTTGAAAAAATGCATTCTTCAGTTGAAAACAGTTTAAAAAAAGGAATCGAACTAAAGCTTTTTAGAGCCGACATTGATGTGGCATTTATTTCAAGAATTTATTTCATAGGTATGTCGGGAATTAGGGATACAGCCGTTTTTAAAGAAAATCAGTTCAACAAAAATTACTTGATGAATAGTTATTTAGAATACCACCTTCGCGCCATTGTCACTGACAAAGGCTTTAAGATTTTAAATAAGCACATACAAAAAAATAAGCCCTGAAATGCATAAAGTTTTTGCCCTTTTATTTTTTTCTTTTTCTGTTTTTTCACAAAATGAAACCCTGGTTTTTTCATTAGAAGAGGCCATTGACTACGCGTACTCAAATAATAAACTGGCATTGGACAGTCAAAGTGATGTCCGTATGGCGGAGCTTCAAAAATTGGAAACCACAGCCACAGGGCTCCCCCAAATAAGTGCAGACATTTCCTATAATAATTGGATTGAACAGCAAATTTCTCTTATCCCTGCTGAATTTTTTGGCGGCATGCCAGGCGATTTTATTGAAGTGGCTTTTGGAACCCAGCAAACGTTAAATGGAACTGTTACCTTAAAACAAAAATTGTTTGATGGCTCTTACCTTGTCGCGCTTCAGGCTTCTAAAGTCTATTTAGAGATTTCAAAAAACGCCAAAGAAAAGACGCTTAGCGAACTAAGAAAAGTAGTAACCAATGCCTATGGAAGTGTCCTTTTGGCGGAGGAAAATATTTCAATTTTAGATGCAAACATTGCAGTCCTTGAAAAGAGCATTACAGAGCTTCAAAAGGTCTATGAAAATGGTTTGACCGAAGTTGAAAACATTGAACAGCTTCAGTTGACCCGCGCTGGTTTGGTGAGTGCCAGAAATTACAATGCTATTCTTAAAAACTTGGCTTATGAAATGTTCAATTTAACCCTTGGGCTTGACATTGATACCCCAGTTAATTTGAAAGAACGAATGGAAGATTTGGTCGTGAAAGTTTTATTGTCTCCTTCGGAAACTTCAAATAGTAGTTTGGAGAACAACGTTGATTACAAAATTGCTCTCAATAATGTGCGTTCCAATGCGCTGTTATTCAAACTTGAAAAAAGCAAGGCCTTGCCTACAATAAATGCATACATCAATGGTGGCTACGCAGGTAACAACAACCGCTTTAATTTTCTAGATCGCTCCCAGAAATGGTTTGGTGCTTCTTTATTTGGAGTCAATATGTCGATCCCCATGTTCAGTTCCTTGGGAAGATCGGCAGCGACACAAAAAGCTAAAATAGCGCTTGAGAAGTCGGAACGAGCGCTTGTCAATACACAGCAAGAATTGAAAATTAAAATCAAACGGGCGCAAAATGAATTGGCCTTTGCACAACAAGACTTAGAAACCAAAAAACAGGCCCAAAATCTAGCCAAACGTATCGAAGAAAAAAACCAAATAAAGTTTTTTGAAGGCTTGGCTTCTAGTTTTGAACTCAGTCAAGCACAAACGCAGCTATACACCGCCCAAAAGCAATATATGGAAGCCATGCTTTCAATGCTAAAAAAGCACATTGCCTTGGACGTATTGTTAAACCCTAATCCAATAAATTAAATGAAACTCCGGATGAAAAAAATATACGCATATGCCACTCTAGTATTGGTAAGTTCTTGCGGTAAAACAGCGAAGCAGTCCGAAAACCTTTTAGAGCTTAACAGCAAAAAAGAAGTGTTAATTGAACAGATTGACAGCTTGAGTCAGCTGCTTAATTCGGTGGAACTAAACATCTCAAAATTAGATACAAACAAGCGTTTAACTGCCGTTAATACCATAAAAGCCCAAAGGAAACTGTTTCAACATTTTATTGAAGTTCAAGGCACAGTCGAAGCAGAACAGAGTGTCGAACTATACCCAGAAAGCAGTGGCAGCATTACAAACATATTTGTCGAAGAAGGACAAAGCGTTTACAAGGGCCAAACCTTGATTCAAATTGACAATTCAATTCTAAAAACCAATATGGCAGAATTGCAAACGCAATTGGAATTGGCCAGCACTACATATGAGCGTCAAAAGCGTTTGTGGAATCAGAACATTGGCAGTGAAATTCAATTTTTACAATCAAAAGCTAAAAAAGAAGGGCTCGAAAATAGCATTGAAAGTTTAAAGGCCCAAGCGAAAAAACTTAAAATTTCAGCTCCTTTTTCAGGGACTGTAGATGAGGTGTTCTCTAAAATTGGTGGCCTTGCAACCCCAATAACGCCTGCGATTCGCTTGGTAAATCTAAAACAAGTCCATGTAGAAAGCGAGGTCACTGAAACCTATCTTAAACACATCCAAAAAGGAACTGAGGTTGAGTTGTTTTTCCCAACCATTGGTAAAAACATAAGCACCAAAGTTAGCCAAGTTGGAAATTATATCAATCCTAACAATCGCAGTTTTAAAATTCGCATTAATGTGGATAATCCAAAAAATGAATTAAAAGCAAATTTATTGGCGGATCTAAAAATCAATGACTTCAAGCAAAACGGCATCGTCATCCCGACCAAATTAATTCAAAAGGACCGCAAAGGAGATTCCTATGTATACACCCTAAAAAAAGAAAAGGAGAGCTATTTGGCAGAAAAAACCTATATAGTAGAAAAAATGACCTATTCTAATGAATCCTTCATAGCAGATGGCCTTTTAGAAGATGCGCTTATTGTTGACAAAGGTGCGCGATTGATCAAAGCCAATGAAACTGTAATTCTAGCAGAATAATCAAACCATGGGGACTAAAAAATTTAAAGAATTTAAACTTTCGTCTTGGGCAATTTCCAACAAATCGACTGTGGCGGTCATTACCTTCATCGTAATATTGGGGGGATTGTTGTCTTATATGAGTATGCCAAGAGAAAATTTTCCAGAAATCATTGTTCCTCAAATATATGTTGCAACACCCTATCCTGGAAACTCAGCGCTGGATGTTGAAAAATTAATTACCAAACGCCTGGAAAAAGAAATCAATGCCATTACGGGAATTGATAAAATCACATCCAATTCGATCCAAGGCTATTCAAGTATCAAGGTGGAATTCAATTTTGACATAACACCCTCTGAAGCGCTTCTTAAGGTAAAAGACCGTGTGGATATTGCAATGGCGGATAAAGATTTTCCAAAAGATTTGCCAACCGAGCCTAGCGTAACAGAAGTGAATTTTAGTGAAATGATGCCTATAATGAACATCAACCTTTCGGGAGATTTTTCTATGGATCAATTGAAAGACTATGCCGAATATCTGGAGGATGAAATTGAAGCGCTTACAGAAATTTCTGGTGTAGATATTCGTGGCGTTCAAGAAAAAGAGTTGGAGGTGGCTATAGACCTATACAAAATGGAAAGCTCAAAAATTAGCTTTACAGATGTAGAAAACGCCATTGATTTCGAAAATCAGAGCATTTCAAGTGGAGACATCCTAGAAGACGGTACCCGAAGGAACGTTCGCGTAGTCGGTGAGTTTGTGGATCCTTTAAAGGTTAAAGACATTGTTGTAAAACGTGAAAAGGGCAATATTGTTTACTTGAGAGATATCGCAGATGTGACTTTCAAAGAGCAGGAAAAACAAAGCTATGCTAGGGAGTATTTACAGCCTGTGGTTATGTTGGATGTCAAAAAACGTAGTGGTCAAAATTTATTGGTGGCGTCTTCTAAAATTGATGAAATTATAAAAACTGCAAAAGCCAATGTCTTTCCATCAAACCTTGTTATTTCCAAAACAAATGACCAATCTAACGACACTAAAACGATGGTGGCAGACCTTGAAAATAGCATTGTTTTGGGAATTATCTTAGTCGTCGCGGTTTTATATTTCTTTTTAGGGTTTAGAAATGCACTTTTTGTTGGGATTGCGATTCCGCTTTCAATGTTATTATCCTTTATAATCCTAAGCTTTCTTGGGGTTACTCTCAACACCATGGTGCTGTTTTCATTGGTTATCGCTTTGGGTATGCTTGTAGATAATGGAATTGTTGTTGTAGAAAATGTCTACCGCTTAATGGACAAAGGCCACTCGAGAATTGAAGCTACAAAAAAAGGCGTTGGAGAAGTCGCCATGCCCATCATCGCATCTACGGCTACCACGCTTGCTGCTTTTATACCACTGGTATTGTGGGATGGTATTGTTGGGGAATTTATGCAATGGCTGCCCATTACACTGATTATTGTATTGAGCTCTTCCCTATTTGTCGCATTGGTAATCAACCCTATGTTGATTTCACTTTTTATGAAAGTTATTCCCAAAAAAGAAAACAAATTAACTTTTATTCACACACTAGAAAAATCCTATCAAAAATTCCTGAGTTATGCCTTGAAGGGCAAAAATCCTTATGGTATTCTTGCGGGTACATTTTCCTTACTTTTCTTAGCCGCTGGTTTAATGTATCTATTTCCACCAAAAATACTCTTCTTCCCTGATACCGAAGCAAAGCAAGTCTTTGTTTTCTTAGAATACCCCATTGGAACAGACATTGAAGAAACAAACTTGTTATCCAAAAGAATTGAATCTGACATAGAGAACCATCTAATGCAATACGAAACCAACGGAGAGAACTTTCTTGTGACCTCCGTTATTGGTCAAGTTGGAGAAGGAACGGCCGATCCAAGCCGAGGACAAACTGGAGGAAACACCCCTAATAAAGCAAGAATTACGGTTGATTTTGTAAAGTTTCAGGACCGAAAAGGCATCAGCTCAGAACAAGTACTTAGGGACATTCGAGAGGTCATTCAAGGTTATCCCGGCGTTCGAATTGTCGTTGACAAACCCGCTGATGGTCCCCCCACGGGATCTCCAATCAACCTTGAAATCAAAGGGGATAATTACGAATTGATACTAGAAACCGCCAACAACCTTAAACAATTTATTGACAGGGCCAACATTCCTGGTATCGAAGAATTAAAATTGGATATTGATCAAGGAAAACCAGAACTGTTGGTACAAGTAGACCGTCAAAAAGCAAGGCGTCTTGGTATTTCCACGGCACAAATTGGAAGCAGTCTAAGAACCGCGCTTTATGGTAAAGAAGTTTCAACTTACAAAGACTTAAAAGACGACTACCCTATCAATATCAGGCTTAAAAACGCATTTCGGTACGATAGAAATGCATTGATGAATCAGAAAATCACGTTTAGAAATCAAAGCAGTGGACGCATCAAACAGGTACCGATTTCAGCGGTGGCCAGCACCCAAAACAACAGCAGTTTTAATGCAGTCAAACGCATTGATATGGATCGTGTGGTCACGGTTTACTCAAACGTACTGAGCGGCTATAATCCAACCGATGTCAATGCAAAAATTAAAACCTTTATTGAAGATTTTGAGGTTCCGAAAGGCCTTGAAATTAGCTTTACAGGCGAACAAGAAAAACAAGCTGAAGAAATGGCTTTTCTAAGCAAAGCACTTTTGATTGCAGTACTCTTGATCTTTTTAATATTGGTCGCCCAATTCAACTCTGCAAGCACCCCAATTATCATTTCAATATCCGTTGTTTTAAGTTTGATTGGTGTCCTTTTTGGATTGCTTATTTTCCGAATGGATTTTGTCATTCTAATGACAATGATAGGCATCATTTCACTGGCTGGTATTGTCGTTAATAATGCTATTGTATTGATTGACTACATCAATCTGACTATCAAAAGAAAGCGCAGAGCCCTCAATTTAGACGCCTCGGAAAAACTCACAAGCTCACAACTCTTAGAATGTGTGGTTGAAGGTGGTAAAACGCGCTTAAGACCAGTGATGTTAACTGCTATCACCACCATCTTAGGTTTGCTCCCCTTGGCCTTGGGTATTAATATCAACTTCAAAACTTTGGTAACAGAACTGAATCCAAACTTTTACATCGGTGGTGAAAACGTTGCTTTTTGGGGACCAATGGGGTGGGCCATCATTTACGGCCTTACATTTGCAACTTTTTTGACCTTGGTAGTGGTCCCTATTTTATATTACCTCATCAATAAAATTAAGACAAGACGCATGAATGTTGCAGCCTAGATGCTGTTGTTTTAGTTTAATAATCTTAAATTTGTACATCAAATAGAATGACATGTATCGAACGCATCACTGTGGCGAACTAAACGCTTCACACATCAATCAGACTGTAACACTTTCTGGCTGGGTCCATAAATCCAGAGACAAAGGATTTGTAGCTTGGGTAGATTTACGCGACCGCTATGGCATTACGCAATTGGTCTTCGATGCCGATCGAACGGATAAAAATTTGATGGAATCGGCCAGGGGCTTAGGGCGCGAGTTTGTCATTCAAGTGACTGGGACCGTCATTGAACGCGCTTCTAAAAATCCAAACATACCTACAGGTGAGATTGAAATTTTAGCAACTGCCCTAACAGTACTCAATACCGCAAAAGTGCCCCCTTTTACCATAGAAGATGAGACCGATGGCGGTGAAGAATTGCGCATGAAATACCGTTATCTAGATTTGCGTAGAAACCCAGTAAAAAACAAACTTATCTTTAGACACAAAGTGGTCCAAGAGGTTAGGAACTATTTATCCTCTAAGGAATTTATTGAAGTTGAAACCCCCTACCTCATCAAATCAACTCCAGAAGGTGCAAGAGACTTTGTGGTGCCTAGCCGTATGAATGAGGGACAATTTTATGCCCTTCCACAATCGCCACAGACCTTTAAGCAATTGCTCATGGTTGGCGGTATGGATAAATATTTTCAAATTGTAAAATGTTTTAGGGATGAAGATTTACGAGCTGACCGCCAGCCTGAATTCACCCAAATAGACTGTGAAATGGCCTTTGTGGAGCAAGAAGACATTCTTAATGCCTTTGAAGGGTTGACCCGTCACCTCCTAAAGACCATAAAGGGTGTTGAAGTGGATGCATTTCCACGCATTTCTTACGATGAAGCTATGAGAACCTATGGGAACGACAAACCCGACATTCGTTTTGGGATGAAGTTTGGTGAGCTCAATGCCATCGCACAGCACAAGGATTTTAACGTCTTTAACAAAGCAGCGCTTGTGGTTGGTATTGCAGTTCCAGGTGGAAACAAGTATTCTAGAAAAGACATTGACAAGCTGATTGATTGGGTCAAACGTCCACAAATTGGGGCCCTTGGTATGGTCTATGTGCGTTGTAATGAAGATGGCAGTTATAAATCTTCTGTAGATAAATTTTACGATCAAGACGATTTGGCCAAATGGGCTAAAGCAACAAATGCCAAAGCTGGCGATTTGATTTGTGTACTCTCTGGAAAGACAAATGAAGTTCGTGCACAATTAAGTGCTTTGCGGATGGAACTTGCAGGGCGTTTAAACCTCAGAAACCCGAAAGAATTTGCCCCTTTGTGGGTGACCGATTTTCCACTTTTGGAATGGGACGAAGACACCCAATCCTATCACGCCATGCACCACCCCTTTACTGCCCCTAAATCAGAACAAATTAGTTTATTAAATTCCGATCCTGCCGCGGTCAAAGCCGATGCCTATGATTTGGTGTTGAATGGGAATGAAATTGGAGGGGGGTCGATTCGTATTCATGACAAAACCACCCAAGCTTTGATGTTTAGACATCTTGGCTTTACTGAAGAAGAATCAAAGTCACAGTTTGGGTTTTTGATGAATGCTTTTGAATATGGTGCACCGCCACATGGTGGGATTGCCTTTGGACTGGACCGCTTGGTCGCAATTCTTGGTGGACAAGAAACAATTCGAGATTTTATCGCCTTTCCTAAAAATAATTCTGGTAGAGATGTCATGATAGACGCCCCCGCGCCCATTGATAAAGCGCAGTTAGACGAATTGGGTTTAAAAACAAAATAACACCCCCATCCAATGAAATATTTAATTTGGTTTCTTTGCATCTCAGCCTTCGCTTCAATAGGGCTTGGGTTTGCCATCCCTGACTCAGACACCATAGATCCTATAATGAAGGCGGAGGAAATTGCCATGTCCGAGAAGCTTATTGGATTCGGTGTTTTGGGCCTTTTTTTGATTGTATTCCCCTTGTTCTCTTATTACCGATGGAAAGATAAAAAAATGGCGGACTATATGCTCACCGAGGAAAATTTAGATAAGATGCGGGAATATAATGAGGCCAAAGACTGATTAATTTAAGTTTCGTTTCTCCACAAAAAACCGTTTTAATAAATCGGAAGCTTCTTTAGCTAGTACGCCTCCCTCCAGTTTTGTTTTAGGATGTAATTTTGTACCCATGGCCCTGCAACCCCGTTCTTTATCTTCTGCGCCATAGACTACTCTTGAAATCTGACTCCAGTAAAGCGCGCCTGCACACATTTGACAAGGCTCCAAAGTCACATATAGCGTACAATTGTGTAAAAATTTACCACCTAAATAATTTGAAGCCGATGTGATGGCCTGCATTTCGGCATGGGCAGTCACATCATTTAACCGTTCTGTTAGATTGTGTGCTCTGGCAATGATCTGCTGATTAACAACAATGACAGCGCCAACGGGGACCTCTCCTTGCTCAAAAGCCAATTCTGCCTCAACTAAGGCCTTTTTCATAAAATAAGCATCGTCTAATTGAAAATTCATTTTTAAAACTTTAAGCCCTTAAATTTTTTGTAAGTTAAGACCGCTTTGCTATCAGAATAAGAAGCGATTACGGCACAAACGCCCATGAGGCGATTGTACAGACTTGGCTGTGTAAAATCAAACTCTGAAGGCAATATTTTGAGAAGAAGTTCATCGTAATGGCTGCCTTGATCGTCATAACAATTATTGACCGCCGTGGCAAAGCGCAACAATAATTCGTTGATGACTTCAAACCCTGAAATTTCTTTGTCTATCACCTCTTTAGAGTTGTAAATGCGATCAATGCTCAGTTTGATAATATCATCCATTTGAGCTTTGTAGGGGCTTTTGTCTAAAAGTGAACATTCAAAACTACCCTTTAGCAAGGCTTCCTCGTTGCGGACAAAAAGCGCAACGGCCTCGTCAATTAAGGTGCCTATGGCCAAAGCGCGTAAATAGCTGACTCTTGATTTTTTGTTCGGTAGCGCATTGTATTTCTCCGTTTGAATGTTGCCCTTAACCAGTTTAATGAGGTATTCTAGCGCAAAGTCTTCTTCAATAAGACCTAAATTAATGCCATCTTCAAAGTCGATGATGGTATAGCATATATCATCCGCCGCTTCTACCAAATAAGCCAAAGGATGTCTGGAAAATTGGCTTGCTGATTTCCCTTGACTTTTTAACAAGCCTAATTCCCTAGCGACATCCTCAAACATAGCCGCCTCGCTTTGGAAAAAGCCATATTTTTTATAGGCCACATGAGTGCTGGACTTTTTGGGTAAGGACGCTTTAGGATATTTTGTAAAGGCCCCTAAGGTGGCGTAGCTGAGACGCAGCCCCCCAGGACGGCCTTGCAAATCTTGGGTTAAGATTTTAAAACCATTGGCATTACCTTCAAAATCACAAAGATCTTGGTATTCTCTAGCGCTCAGTTCTGATTTGTAACTTTTACCTGGGCCAGTTGTAAAAAAATGCCCAATGGCCTTTTCTCCAGAATGGCCAAAAGGTGGATTTCCAATGTCATGTGCTAAAGCGGCAGCCGCTACGATGGAACCAAAATCATTGGGTTTATAGCCATGAACCTCTGCAAGGGCGGGATGCTTTTCTAAGACTTTTTCCCCTACTTTCCGTCCCAATGAACGCGCCACAACGCTCACTTCTAAACTGTGAGTCAGTCGGGTGTGCACAAAATCAGTGGAAGACAATGGAATAACTTGGGTCTTGTCTTGAAGACTTCTAAATTCTGGTGAGAAAATAATACGGTCGTAATCTACGTCAAACCCCAAGCGGGTTTCGTCTTGTTCGTTGCGCAAGCGTTTGTTGGTATCCCCCTGTCTTTTTAAAGACAATAATTGCTCCCAATGCATGATGTCAGTCATGGTTGCAAGATACTAATTTTCAGTGTTAAGTAAATGTTTCTAGACTGTATAACTTTTGAAATATAAATAACACTTTATTAAACTAAACGTAAAATTTAATTAATCGATAATAGTGGCAATTGAATGTAGTTTTGAAAAAAAATTAACAACAACTAAAATGAAAAATTTAAAATCTTTATTAGCATTTGCGCTTTTAATATAATGAATGTTCAAACATGACTGCCTTGGCCAGGCAGTCTTTTTGTTTATTTAATTTTTACATAACATTCACTTAACATTTGATTCGCAAATTTGTAATCGACAAAAACTAATAATCTAAATCAAAATGAAAAACAAGCTAGTTATTATAGTAGCCATTCTTTTTACATTCAACTTACAAGCACAAGAAATTAGCGATACTTCCTTTGGTAAAGGATTGATTAATTTCGTTGCAAAAGACAGTACATTTAGCGTAAAGTTTGCCCCTCGTTTTCAAGTTAGATCAATGTCGTCATGGGATCACAACGGCGATATTTATGGAAGTGGAGAACACAACTTTATTGTCAGACGATCAAGACTAAAATTTGATGGGTTTGCTTATAATAAAAATCTTATTTACAAGATTGAGTTAGGCTTGTCAAACAGAGATATTTCTGGTGCTAATGATTTTAACCGTAATACTCCTCGTTACATTTTAGATGCTGTTCTTAAATGGAAATTTGCTAAAAACTGGGAATTTTGGGCAGGGCAAACAAAACTTCCTGGAAACGTTGAACGTGTCGTTTCGTCTGGTAACTTACAATTAATTGATCGTTCTTTATTAAACAGTCGCTTTAATATTGATCGTGATTTAGGAATACAATTACGTCACAAAACAAAGCTTGGTGATAACTTCCTAATGCGAGAAAAATTATCATTATCTCAAGGAGAGGGTAGAAATGTAAGTGAAGGAAATGAAGGTGGATTACAATATACTGCTAGACTTGAATTGTTGCCATTTGGCACATTTAAATCAAAGGGTGATTACAGCCAATCAGACTTAAAGCGCGAAGAAAAGCCTAAACTTATGTTAGGCTTTACTTACAACTTTAACGAAGATGCTGTAAGAGAAAGAGGGTTTTCTGGTGATTACATGATTCGAAACGATGAAACAATATACGGAACTAATCAGACAACAATTTTTATAGATGCGATGTACAAACACAATGGATTTTCGTTCATGGGAGAATATGCCAAAAGAACTGCTGATGACGAGATTGCGACAGAGTCAGATGGACTTACTCCTACCGGGGATATTGTGCTAACTGGAAATGCATTAAACCTACAAGCTGGATATTTATTTGACAACAATTACGAAATTGCAGCGCGTTTTACAACATTAGAGTTTGAAGCAGTAACTGGGAAAGAGCCTACAAAACAATACACGCTTGGACTCAATAAGTTTGTTGTTGGGCATAAGCTAAAAATTCAAAGTGATATTAGCTACACAACATTAGATGACGAGTCAGATAACATAACTTTCCGAGTTGGTTTTGACATCCATTTTTAATAATGATTATTTAACAAAAAAAATAAAATAAAGTATGATATTTGCTAACATAGCTCAAATAAGTAATATGGATAATATTTATATGTTTATGTTGATTGCCATCGCAGTCTTGGCAACAATTGATATTGTAGTTGGAGTCAGTAACGATGCCATCAACTTTTTAAATTCCGCTATCGGTTCTAAAGCAATTTCTATGAGAACCATTATGATTGTGGCCAGTCTCGGTATTTTTGTTGGAGCAGTGTATTCTAGTGGTCTAATGGAAGTCGCACGAAAAGGAATATTTGTGCCTGCAATGTTCAGCTTTAACGAAATCATGTACATTTTTATGGCTGTTATGATAACAGACATACTGCTTCTTGATTTTTTTAATACTTTAGGCCTTCCAACGTCAACAACTGTATCGATTGTATTTAATTTATTAGGGGCAGCTGTTGTAATGTCTTTAATTAAAATTGGTGCTACTGATGGACAGGGCTTTAGTGACTTAGTAAATTACATCAATACGGAAAAAGCACTTCAAATTATTAGCGGAATTGTGATGTCTGTATTTATTGCCTTTTCCGTTGGAGCTATTGTCCAATGGGTTTCCAGATTAATTTTTACATTTCAAATTGAGAAAAAAATAAAAAACTTTGGTGCTATATTTGGCGCTGTTGCGTTGACCGCCATTACCTATTTCATTTTCTTGAAAGGTTTGAAAGGAACTCCTTATTATAAAGATTTAAAAGGCTCTATTGAAGGAAATGAAGCCTATATAATTTCAGCAAGTTTTGCCTTGTGGCTAATTGTTTCCTATGTTTTCCAGGCGATTACAAAAAAAACGATACTCTTGGTAGTTATTGCGGTAGGAACTTTTGGATTAGCACTTGCATTTTCTGGCAACGATTTGGTTAATTTTATAGGAGTACCGATGGCTGCCTATCATTCTTACGAAGCCTGGGCTGGGTCAGGAATTGATGCTACCATGTTTTCAATGGAAGTTTTAGATAAAAAAGTACCTGCTGAGCCATTGTTGTTGTTCATCTCTGGAGGAATTATGGTCGTAACGCTATTACTTTCAAAGAAAGCAAGAACAGTCGCTGAAACTGAAATTAGCTTATCGCGGCAAAGTGAGACCCACGAAAAATTCGAGCCAAATATAATCTCACGCGGGATTGTAAAAGGGGCTACACAACTTTCAAAATATTTTAACCTTGTTCTGCCAAAATCCGTTCAAGAAAATATTGGTAAAAGATTTCAAACACCAGAACTAGTACTTACAAAAGACCAAAGTATAGATGCGCCTGCATTTGACTTAATTAGAGCCTCTGTAAATTTGATGGTTGCTGGTATATTGATTGCAGTTGCAACCACTATGAAATTACCTTTGTCTACAACTTATGTCACTTTTATGGTGGCTATGGGAACATCATTTGCCGATAAAGCATGGGGCAGAGAAAGTGCTGTTTACAGGGTTGCCGGTGTTTTAAATGTTATTGGAGGATGGTTTGGTACTGCGATCGGTGCATTTATAGCCTGTGGCACAGTGGTTTTTTTAATAAACATGAACCCTACAGTGATAACTCCTATTTTCTTATTGCTTACGGCAATTATATTGTATAGAAATTATCTTGCACACAAAAATAAATCTTTAAACATCTCCAAAGATGACATTCTTAAAAGTTCTGAAAGTAGTTCTATTCAAGGCGTTATTCAGGAGAGCGCAAAAAATATCTCAAATGTGCTTAAAAGATCTAATACTATTTACAGCAACGCCATAAATGGCCTAGCGTCTGAGGACATTAATCTTCTAAAGAAAAACAAAAAGCAAGTTGTTAAACTCTCAAAAGAGGTTGACAATTTAAGAGATAATGTTTTTTATTTCATTAAAAACTTAGACGAATCTAGTCTTGAGGCGAGTGGATTTTACATAGATATTTTAGGCTATTTACATGACATGACACAGTCATTAGAATATATTTCTAAAGTAAGTTATAAACACGTTGACAATAACCACAAAAAATTAAAATTTAAACAAATCAAAGAACTGAGTGAAATTAGTGAAGCAATAGCAACCCTATTTTTAGATTCTAGAAAAGCCTTTGATTCGCATTCCTTTGATAAGATTGAGGATATTACCAAGCGTAAAAATGATATTTACAGTATATTAAAGTCTGATATAAAATCACAAGTTAAAAGGACTAGAGGTGCGGATGAGTCCAGCCCAAAGAATACAACACTATACTTCAATCTACTGTTGGAAACTAAAGATTTCTTAAAGGCTGCGGGTAGCTTAATAGACGAATACGAAAATTCACACAACAAATCTTCATAGTAAATTCAAAAGACTCAATAAAAAAACCCTTTCGAATGAAAGGGGTTTTTTATTTTTTACTACAAATGTTTAATTATCCTTCGCAGCTTGTACACTCTTTCTTTTGCTTAAACTTTTGCGCGGCATTCATACTGTGCTGGTAGTATAGTGACTTCAGCCCAAGCTTCCATGCAGTTACATGGATTTTATTGATATCCTTAGTAGGCATATCCGGATGTACAATGATGTTAAGCGACTGGCCTTGATCTATATGATTTTGGCGGTTGGCCGCCTGATAGATGATTGCCAATTGATCAATTTCAGAATAGGTTTTGAACACTTCTTTTTCATTTTCAGAAAAGAAATCAAGGTGTTGAACAGAGCCATCTCTATCTCTGATGTCTCTCCATACCTCTGGGGTATCCATGCCTTTTTCCTTTAAAAGTGTCACCAAAAAAGGATTTTTAATGGTGGTCTTTATTTTGGCAATGTCTTTCACATAAATATTAGACCAAATGGGCTCTATGCCTTGAGATACTTGTCCTAATATAAAAGCAGATGAAGTCGTTGGTGCAATCGCATTTAAAGTTGTATTTCTTCTGCCGTAACCTTTTAGTACTGCAGGTTCTCCAAACTTTTCTGCCAATTGTTTAGAGGCTTTATATGAGTTATCTTTTAAAGTTTTAAAAACCTCTGTATTTAAATTGTAGGCTTCTTGACTGTCAAAAGGCAGCATTTTGGACTGTAATAAAGAGTGCCATCCTAAAGTTCCCATGCCAAGCGCTCTATTTTCTTTTGCGAAATTATAGGCACGTTCCATGAATAAAAAGGTTTGGCGGTCGTCTAAATTAGGGGAGTCTTTATAGGATTCTAGTTTTTCTAGAAACTCCGTGATAACGGCGTCCAAAAAGTAAACCATGGTTTCCACAGCATCGGTATCTTTCCATTTGTCGTAATGTAATAAATTAATACTTGATAATACACAAACAAAAGACCAGTTGTGGTCTGATGGCAGCATTATTTCAGTGCATAAATTGCTGGCATAAATCGGCAGTGCTTTGTCCTTGTATACATCCGCAGCTCCGTTGTTTGCATTGTCTGTAAAGAAAATATACGGATAACCCATCTCTCCACGACTCTGTAAAACTTTGGCCCAGACGGTTCTTTTTTCAGTATCACCATCAATCATTTCTTGCATCCAATCATCGGTTACTGTGACTCCATGAGTTAATTCCTGAATAGGATTTCCTTCTGTTCCTATTTCCAAGAATTCCATAATGTCTGGGTGGTCGATTGGAAGATAAGGAGAAAAACGACCGCGTCTTACAGACCCTTGACTTACAACGTCTACCATGGATTCAAATAACCTCATAATGTGCACCGCCCCAGAGGCTTCGCCATTATTTTTTATGGCCGCACCACGGCCTCTGATTTTACCAAAATAGCCCGAGGTTCCACCACCTAATTTAGACATCATGCCCACTTCAGATTGGGTATATAAAATATTTCCGATATCGTCATCTATATGAGAACCGAAACAGCTGATTGGTAAACCCCGTTTTTTTCCAAAGTTTGACCAGACAGGAGATGCCAATGAGTAATAGCCCTCAGACATATAATAATAAAACTTGTCGGCAAAACCAGGTATTTGTAGTATGTCTTCTGCTCGCTTTGCAATATTAGCAATGCGCTCTTCTGCACTGACACCCTCTCCCAAGTATCCAGCAGCTAAAAATTTTCTGCTGTTTTCATTAAGCCAGTCGAATGGTTTTTCAGATTTTGGATTAGCGCTTTGCTTTGATTCTTTTCTAGCTTGAATTAAATCTTGGTAGGGCTTTTTTTGGTCTTGCTTGGTGGTTAGTTTTTTCTCCATGTGCTAAAACAGATCATCGCTGGTTATACTTTGGGCTCTTTTACTGTAATTGATGGATCGTTTAACAAAGAAATCTCCGTGCTTGGTACCTATAATTTCATCGTCAAACCATTCGGTTTCTGCTACTAATTTTTCATCTATTTCAAACACTTTATCAATCCCAATACTTTCTAGTGATTTATTAAATCTATTTTTCAAAAACTCATTAATTACGGCCTTTGGTAAAAAGTCCAATTCACCATTTTCAAAAATCCAATCGACTACATGTTGTTCCGCTTCAAAGGCTTCTTTGCAAACATTTTGGATGTAAGCTTTGTATTCAAATGAAAACCACTCTGGGTGTTCATTTTGAAGGATTTTAATTAAATCGATGCCAAAATCTCCGTGAATTTGCTCTTCTTTTGAAGTGGCCTCCACTACATTTGAAATACCCTTGAGCATGTTTTTGTGCTTGTTAAAAGCCATGATGATTAAAAATTGTGAAAACAAAGACACATGTTCAATAAATAATGAAAATAATAGAATGGCCTCGGCGTATTCTTTATTGTCGTCACTTTTTGAGTTCTTAAGTGCCGTTTCTAAATATTGAACTCTTTTCATGATGGCTGGCTTCTTTTTGAGCGCCTTGAACTCTGAATTCAAACCCAATATTTCTAACAAGTGAGAATAAGCATCCGCATGGCGTACTTCACTTTCAGCAAAAGTGGAGCCAACCGAACCAATCTCAGGTTTTGGGATTCTATGGTAAAGATCGCCCCAAAAAGATTTTACAGCAACTTCTATTTGAGAAATTGCCAACATTGTATTTTTGATTGCACTTTGTTCGGGGGCAGATAAACGTGACTTAAAGTCTTGGATATCACTTGTAAAGTTGAATTCAGAATGAATCCAATAGGAATGTCTTATGGCGGGGACATATTCATACAGCTGTGGGTATTCATAGGGTTTTAGATTGATACGCTTTTCGAAAATATCAGGCTGTCTGTCTTGGCTTCTTTTATTTCTGTAAAGAATGTAGGCTTTGGCAACTCCGGGAAAATTGCTTTCCATCAATTGTGTTTCTACAATGTCTTGCACTTCCTCAATTGTTGGAATATATTCCTGATCTTCACTTTTCTGGTTGAGTAATTTTTGATAAACGGACAACGCAACGTCTTGTGCATTTTGTGCATTACCGACGCCTACTGAACCCATCGCTTTTTGGACGGCCTGAGTAATCTTATCTAGATGAAAAGGGCTTGTACTGAAATCTCTTTTAATTATGTGTTCTATTTTCATAATCTTTAATCATTGGGTTAATCGCAAACTGAACCTAAAGTACAGCTTATGTTGTTCTGGCGTATGTCAAATGACTTACCCAGAAAATGAGTTGTAACTTTTTTTGTCACTCCCAAGGTGCACTATGCTGCATAGGGATGATAATAGACTGGTCTATGTTTTGATGTAAATTAGACTGTTTTTGTAGCATTATTAATTTGGTTTTTTTAATCTTACTCGTTGGTTAAAATTATGGTTTAGGTTAAATGTCTACAAACTCAAGCTACACAAAGAAACGAAAATTGTTGCCTTATATAAAAGTCATTTTTATAAACATTGCCCCCAAGTTTTTAACAACAAGTGAGTTTTTTCTTACAAGATGTTAAGACTCCTTATTTTATAATAAGTTAATAATCAGCACCTTAAAAAGACTTTCTCTCGTAAACAATGCCAATGTCAGAAAACTAAAAAATTAAGAAAAATATTCTTGGAATTTAAAAGTGTTAAGGCTTACGCTGGTCCGCAAGCGCCTCAAGCGCTTCATACCATGCACTTCCAAATTTTCGAATCAGTGCCTCTTTGACAAATTTATAAATTGGAATTTTTAGCGCTTGGCCCAAACTACAAGCCGTGTCACAAATTTGCCATTTGTGGTAATTAACTGCGGAAAACTCGCTGTAATCTTTTACACGAATGGGATACAAGTGGCAGGAAACTGGTTTTTTCCATGTAACATCACCTTTGTTGTATGCTTCTTCAATAGCACACAAAGCGGTTTGACTTTCATCGTAGGTAACATAGGCACAATCTACCCCATTAACAAGCGGGGTCTCTAGCTCACCATCTTCACTAGTCACATAAAGACCTTGGGTTTCGATGGCATTAACACCCTCAGCCGTCAAATAGGGTTTTAATTTTGGATAAATTTCTTCCAGTGTTTTAGCCTCGAGTGCTTCTAGGGGTGCCCCAGCATCCCCATCGACACAACAGGCCCCTTTGCAGGCGGATAAATTACATGCAAAATCATTGTCTAAAATAGCTTCAGATACTATTGCTTTCCCCAGTTGAAACATAAAACGAAAATACTGATTTTAAGGCATTAGATAACCAAAAAAATGGGATTTTAAATTTATATTTAAATAATTTAACGAACTTTGAGCCCATAAATTTACGCGAAATGAATTTTAATGTTAAAGAAGTTTTTACAGTTTTTATGGTACTTTTTGCGGTGATTGATGTGATTGGGAATATCCCCATCATCATTGATTTAAGAAAAAAAGCAGGACATATTCAAAGTGAAAAAGCCTCGATTATTGCAGGAACAATCATGATTGTTTTCTTGTTTGTTGGCAATAGTATTCTCAATTTGGTAGGTATAGACGTGCACTCATTTGCAGTGGCGGGGGCCTTTATTTTGTTATTTATAGCATTAGAGATGATTTTGGGCATTACACTTTACAAGCAAGATGAGGAGTCGTCTTTAAATGCGACGGTGTTCCCTTTAGCATTTCCGTTGATTGCTGGTCCCGGTAGCCTTACAACTTTATTATCGCTAAAATCTGAATTTTACACAGAAAACATCATTGTAGCAATCGTTATTAATGTTCTGGTCATTTTTTTGGTTTTAAAGACCTCTGTAAAAATTGAGCGTATTATTGGACAAAATGGAATCAATATAACTCGAAAAATTTTTGGTGTGGTTCTATTAGCCATTGCCATCAAATTATTCACTTCAAATATTAAATTTTTACTCTAACATGAAATTAACAACATATATAATAACTATGATTGCGGCAATAATTTTAATTTTCAACATTACTAAAATTGATTTTGCAGAGCCGCTGTCCAAAAATAGCTTCCCTGCTGTAGCTACAAGTATAAGTGCAGGATGTGCAATTTTAATAGTTTCTGTAATTAGAATTTCTCTTAAGATTAAAGATTTAATTAAAAAAACTTAGATAATACTTATAATCAAATTAAAATTTAATTAATTATTCTTAGCCGCAAGATTAAATTATTTTAATAAAACACGAATTTTTTAAGTTTTTTCTACACTCCAATACCATAATTTATTAAATTTACCCTTAAAATAACTAAAATATAACTTATGAAAAAAATTACTTTTCTGGCTATTTTTTTAGCCACTTTCTTAATAAATGCTCAAGTTTTGAGTGAAGACTTTTCAGCTGGGTCAGAAGGATCAACTTTTCCAAATGGTTGGACTACAACCACAGAAGCTGGCACAGTTGGAAATTGGATTGTTGGTAGTACTGCCAACACAGGAGTTCCAGCATACGGCGGAGACACTGGTATGATTAATGGAGGATGTGACGGTTTATACGCTTTACTTGACAGCGATGGTTTTGGATCTGCCGGATCTCAAAATGCATCTTTAGTCTCCCCTGTCATGGATCTTAGTGGTTACAGTGAATTAATAGTAAAATTTAATCATCATTTTAGAGTTTATAGTGCAAACGCTGATATTGGTTACGTTGAAGCCACAATTGACGGCGGAGCCACATGGGGAAATATAGCAACTTTCACTGGCCCCAATAATTACATTGATGAGGGTCTTACAAGTCTTGACATGTCAGCATATGCTGGAAATTCAGCAGTTCAAATAAGATTCAGATATGTTGGTGCTTGGGGGTATTATTGGGGCATTGATAATATTGAAGTTACACAATGTACTTCGGCTGCCCCAGCTACAGTTAGTATTCCAACTTTGCCCTTAGATGGTGCCACTGGTGTTGTAATTAATATTGATGGGGAAGACTCTATTATAAACTTTGAATGGCCTGCAGCAGAAGAGGGTTTTGAGGTAGAAAACTATACTTTTAATCTTGGTACTTCCACACAAGGTTTCCCAAATGTTGGATCATTAGCAGTTGGTAACAATGCTGTCAACCTTATTTATAACTGGGCAGCAAACACCACCTATTATTGGTCAGTTGATGCATCAAATTGTGGAGGGGTTACAATTGGTACGATATTTAGCTTTACAACGGGCGAGAGTGGAGCCTCCCCAACTGTTTTTGAAAGACTCCAAGGTAATGTTTATCGACAAATTGAAACTCCACAAGATTGTGGAACTTGCGAAGAAGAAATTAATTATTACATGTTTTCAAGTGACGGGTTACGAATAATTGGAACAGAATACGATGGAACATGTGAGCAAGATGATTTTACTCCCTTTGGAGATTGTGCAGAGTGTGGAGAAATTGTAACAAATACAACAGAAGAATTTGAAGTTTGCGCCAATGGTATATTTTGTCAAACAATTACTTTTACTTCTGAAGCTGAAGATGAGATTCAGTTTGATTTCCCGTTTTTCAATCAAACATGGACAGCCCAGCTATATGATGATGAAGTACCTTGTTTAGGCACCGCAGGGTTGAATGATAATGAGATTAACAATCTAAAAATGTTTCCTAATCCAGCAAATGATTATTTGAATTTTGCTACTAATTCTAGTGAAAACATTGACATCCAGATATTTAATGTGCTTGGAAAATCAGTTTTAAAATTAGAAAACGTAGAAAACATAATTAATATTAGCGAGTTAAAATCTGGATTATACTTCGTGAAAATTAATCTTGGTGTAAAAAGTTCAATTAAAAGACTTATTATAAATTAGGCTTTATCAATTGACCAAACAAAAAAGACCCATCAAATGATGGGTCTTTTTTTTTAAATAAAAATTATATATCAATACGGGATACTTCAATACCAGATTTTTCTAAGAACTCCACACCAGACAAATCTTTGTAGGCTATACTATAAACCACTCTTGTGATACCAGCTTGAAAAATCAATTTACTGCAATTTTTACAGGGTGACAATGTGATATAAAGCGTTGCGCCTTTGCAGGACTGGGTTGAAGCTGCAACTTTAAGAATGGCATTGGCTTCCGCGTGAAGTACATACCATTTTGTATAGCCCTCTTCATCTTCACAAATATTTTCATACCCGGTTGGGGTCCCATTGTATCCGTCGGAAATAATCATGCGATCCTTGACTATTATAGCGCCGACCTGTCTTCGTTCACAATAGGAAAGTTTAGCCCATTCGTTAGCCATACGAAGATACGCCTTATCATATTTTAATTGTTTGGTTTTGGACATTTGGCAGTAAAAAATATGTATCGAATATAGGCCGTTTACGGCGCAATTGCAATTTTTAAATTAAGAAAACAAAGGGCTCATAAAATCAACTGCAAAATAAACCCAAGTATAATGGATGAGATTACCAAAACCCATTCTCTGTTTGAGAATCTGAAAATAAACTGAAAAAGAAAACTTAAAATAAGGGTGCACAAAACAATAATGAATTGTCCTATCTCAATCCCAATGGAGAATTCTAAAATTAATAAAATGATATTTTCTTTTGGGTGCACCAATGATTCAAAAGCATTGGCAAAGCCCAATCCATGAACCAGGCCAAAAAACAAAACAATCACGTACATTAAATAAGGACGTCTTTGTTTGGGTTTTCCTGCCATCAAAATATTATAAATCGCCATAAATAAAATGGTAATGAGAATGAGCCATTGCGTGATATTAAAATTTAAATTAACGATATCATAAACCCCTAAAATTAAACTCAAAGTATGGCCCAAGGTGAATACGGAGATGATAATCAAAAGCCGCTTCCAATCTTTAAAAACGAATGGGACAGAAACTATAATCACAAATAGAATATGATCGTGTCCATCAAAATTTAAAATGTGGTAAAGTCCTAGTTCAAAGAATTTCAAAAAGCTTTGCAGCATTGGATAAGGTTTTATGAATCAAATTTAGTAAAATATTTGTGCTAAATTCATCAGGTATTAAAATTGTTACAAAGCGTCAAAGACCTTTAAGCCAGACTTTAAAAAAGATTCGTACTCTTTAACATCAGGTGTATACCCTACTTTTGGAGCCAACTCTGTTTTTCCATCTGGACTCAATAAAACATAAAAAGGTTGTGAATTAGACTGAAAAAATTCTGTTTGAAAGTGTGCCCATTTATGACCAAAATTAGTGAGAGTTCGAGAACCACCACTCATTTTTTCAACCTTAATTTTTTGAGAGTCTGGCAATTCTTTTTTATCATCAACATAGAGGGAAATAAGCACATACTCATTTTCAAAATAAGGTGCAATTGACGGTTTTGACCAAACAATTTCCTCCATTTTTCGGCAGTTTACACAAGCATATCCCGTAAAATCTAAAATGATAGGCTTCTCGGCCTTTTTGGCATAGGCAACGCCCTTTTTAAAGTCTTTAAATGACTTAAAATTATTTGGGGTATCACTTGGGTGAAAAATACTGTGCCCGACAGGTGGTGCAAGACCACTTAAAAGGGTCAATGAAGTAAATGTTTTTGAGGCTTCATTAAATTTAAACCCCGAACCTAAATAGAATACAAAGGCAAATACCAACATACCAGAACTAATCCTCACGAAAGAAAGCTTTTTTAAAGAGCTATCATGTGGAAACTTAAGAACTCCAAAAATATAAAGGGCCAAGCCCAGAAAAATAAGCATCCAAATGACTAGAAAAACTTCAATTTTCAATACGCCCCAGTGCTGAACAAGATCAGCATTAGATAAAAATTTAAAGGCCAGCGCCAACTCCAAAAAGCCTAATACAACTTTGGTTGTATTGAGCCAACCACCAGATTTGGGCAGTGCCTTGAGCAAGTTTGGAAACATTGCAAAAAGTGCAAAGGGGAAGCCAAGGGATAAACCAAAACCACCCATTCCCGCTGTCAGTTGCCAAGCCCCACCATCTGCAGATAAAGATCCTGCCAAGAGAGACCCTAAAATTGGTCCTGTGCACGAAAATGATACAATGGACAGTGTGAGTGCCATAAAAAAGACCCCGAAAATACCACCAACACTCTCAGCCTTGCTTGTTATGGAAGTCCATCTTGAAGGCAGCGTTAATTCGTAATATCCAAAAAATGAAAAGGCAAAAATTATAAATATTAAAAAGAAAGTGACGTTGAGCCATACATTGGTTGAAATTTCGTTTAATATATCCGGATTTACAGAATCCAAGAGGTGGAAAGGAATGCTTAAAATCAAGTAAACTAAAACAATAAATAAACCATAAAGAATGGCTTTTATAAAGCCAAAATTGGCAGAGGTTTCGGCTGTTTTTTTTGTAAAAAAACTAACGGTCAAAGGAATCATTGGGAAAACGCATGGGGTCAACAACGCGAGCAGCCCCCCTAAAATACCAAGTACAAAAATGCCCCAGAGCGACTGAGCGCTTTTGGATGTTTCACTGTAATGATTGATTTGATTTGGCTGCATACCGTAAAGTATTGCATTTGAATTTTCTGTAACTATTTTAGATTCGATTGCTGAAGTGGCAGCGACAACCAAACCTTTCTCAGGGCTATAATTAAACGCAAAGGGATTGTCGGGCTCATAAGTACAACGTGAATCATCACAAGTCATGTACTCAATATTACCGATAAAATCGAAGGAGGTTTTCTCAAGGATTTTAATACGTTGTACAAAGACTGCACGCTTGTAAAATTTTGAAACCACCATTTCAAAAACAGCATCATGCTTTGTTACTTTATTGAGTGGCTTTTCATATGGATCTCCAAGGGTTTCATAAAAAGATGCTGCTTCAAAAGAAATAATGGTAGGCAGTGGTCCGCCTTCTTCTAAAAACTGAGAATAAATAGCCCAGTTTTCATCAATATTTGCCGTAAAGATTAACTCGTATTCAAGCGTTTCTACAGGCACTACACTCAACTCCCATTTTACGGGATTTAAAATTTGTGCAAAGGAATACTGGGCGACTAAGGCTAAGATTATTATAAGGTTTTTTTTCATGATTTTGGGATAAATGATTAATAATTTAATGAAAAAAACAAAAAGGATTAAAAAAATTCACTCCTCAAAACAACACTAAATTACAGAACAAATTTAATAATCAGTTACCAATTGCTTGGCTTTCGCTAAGATTTCTTCTCGTACGTTAAGATAGGATTGAGTCATCTTGGAGATGACTTTATCAGCAGGTCGCCCTTTGCTGCTCTTGAGCAATTCCATACCAATAGAACCAAATTGTTTGTTTAGATTTCTATCGCTCCAATGCATCATTTCAAATATAATTGGATACATATCGATACCTCTATCTGTTAGGTAGTAAAGTTTAGTTTTTCGATCGTTTGGTAATTTTGTGACTTTTATCAGACCATTAGCTGCCAATAACTCTAAGCGATTTGCCAAAATATTGGTAGCAATTTTTTCAGAAGATTTTATAAATTCCGTAAATGTTTTTTTACCCAAAAAAATATCTCTTATTATAATGAGCGACCACTTGTCACCAATGATGTCAAGTGCACTAGTAAGCGGGCAATTTGATCTATCTTTTTTCATTACATTAAGTATTGTTTATCATACAAATCTAATAATATAAAGCATACTATAAATTTATTTAACATTAATTAATGGGGCAAATCCACTTTTAATCTCTGTAAATAATAACATAAAAAAATTAAATGATAAAGGCATTAAAGCTCAGGAGAAAGCACACTTTCCATATGAACTAAAGCTTTTATTTAGTCGGGATGACAGGATTTGAACCTGCGACCACACGACCCCCAGCCGTGT
>CAJWNW010000008.1 GCA_913044085.1 uncultured Flavobacteriaceae bacterium
GCTAACAAATCGATTCGAATGTCATATTTTGGAACCGAGGTTGCCAATAAATTCCCATTTAATGAGTAAACATTGCCCCGGTTTGCTGGAATGATAACATCTTTTAGGGTTCTCTTTTCTGCCAATGCTCTATAAGATTCTCCTTCAACAAATTGTATTTTAGTTAATTTAAAAACAACCATCAACGCAAAAACGAACATACATCCTGAAATGAAGTATAGTTTGTTGAGTATGTTGGATTCTTTTTCTGACATTATGGTTTATCTGTGTTTGAAGCAATTACAATTTTTATTGGGGGTGTATGAGATGGAAATAAGTCTTTATGTTTCATTATATCTCTCAAGTTCGACTCCATTTTTAACCCCATAAGCTGGGCTCTTTTTTCAACATATTCAGAACGCAGCGCTTTGACATCTTCTTGAAGTTTTGCGATGTGATGTACCTTGCCGTCAGCGCTGTGAGAACTGGCGATCATTATTAGTGCTAATGAAGAAAAAAACAAAATAAGACGCCATTTTTTATAAGCGCCAGCATTGACGAGGTAGGTTCCCTTTAAAATGCTATATATTGTTTTTTTCATCTAATAATTACAACTTTTGAGCGATTCTTAACTTTGCACTTCGCGCTCTATTATTCATTTTGATTTCTTGTTCTGATGGAACTATTAATTTTCCTATTTTCTTAAATGGAACCTCAAAATTTCCGAAAATATCTCTTGCAGGCTCCCCTTTAAATAAACCGTTCCTTATAAACCGTTTTACCAATCGGTCTTCAAGTGAGTGGTATGAAATTACACTCAGTCTCCCACCGGGTTTTAAAACAGCTCTGGAATCCATCAAAAAAGATTTCAAGACTTCTAATTCGTTATTTACCTCAATGCGAATGGCTTGATATATTTGAGCCAAAATTTTATTTTGTTTACCTTTAGGTAAATGACGACTTAAAAGCGATTTTAATTGAAATGTTGTTTTAATTGGAGCCTCACGCCTACCCGCCACGATTGTTCTTGCCAGGGCTGGAGCGGATCGCAGTTCTCCATAGTCTTTAAACAAACACTTCAAATCGTCTTGTCCATAATTGTTAATTATCGTTTGAGCTGACAAGGAATTATCTTGATTCATTCGCATATCTAAAGGCGCATCAAAGCGAATGGAAAAACCGCGTGTTGGCGCATCAAACTGATGTGAAGAAACTCCAAAATCAGCTAAAATCCCATCGACTGTAATCAATCCATGAAATTTCAAAAATCGCTTTAGATGCTTAAAATTTTCATTAATTAATAAAAACCTAGAGTCATCAACAGTATTTAAAAGAGCGTCTTTATCCTGATCAAATGCGATCAATTTTCCTTTGGGACCAATGCGCTGTAAAATTTCTTTACTATGACCACCACCACCAAAAGTCACATCTACATATACCCCATCACTTTTTATATCTAAGCCACCGACAGCTTCATTGAGCAAAACTGGACTATGATAATCCATCGGCATCATCTTGACCCATAACATCTTCGGCCAGGGATGCAAAATCACTGGCGGCATCATCAATAGCTTTCTCGTATTGAGCTTTATCCCATATTTCCACAATATTGACTGCGGAGGATACCACAATTTCCTTTTTTATTCCGGCGAAACCAATCAGGTCTTTGGGAATCAATAAACGACCAGAAACATCCAATTCGATAGCCTTTACACCAGCTGTAAACCTTCGAATGAAGTCGTTGTTTTTTTTCTTAAAGCGGTTCAATGTATTAACCTTTTGCATCAAGGCTTCCCATTCTTGTAAAGGATAAAGCTCAAGACAAGGCTGAAATACCGCACGCTTCAATACAAAGCCTTTAGCCAACGAAGAAATCAGCTGCTTTTTAAGAGCAGAAGGAAGCATCAAACGCCCTTTGGCGTCGGCCTTACATTCATATGTTCCAATCAGAGTGTGCATGTGATTTTACAAATAATATGATTTGCTTATTTCAAATTTAGAAAATAATTACCACTTTTTACCACTTTTTACCACTTTGTTAATAAATTTCTACCAAACGCAAAATAAATCGACGAACAACGTAGTCAAAATGGCTTAAATAACTGATTAACAATTGTTAATATATATGTCAATAAATTAACATTTAATCGTTAATTTGACTGTTTTAGTTAAAAAAGTTAGGGTATTGTATGGAAATAACGTACTCGCGATTGGTGTTTTGAATTGTATTATTTTAAATATTTATTAAATAAAATTGATTAGCTTTGCTCGTAGACCAATTAGCAAAAGCATTGTATGAATTACGAATTAAAGTCGGACGGAAAATTTAAATATGCCGAAATTGGAGAAGGACGCGTTATCATTATTTTGCATGGGCTTATGGGGGGGCTCAGTAATTTTGATGGTGTTATTAAGAGGTTTAGCCAAAGTGGCTATAAATTGGTTTTACCAGAACTCCCTGTTTACACCCAAAGTCTTATCAATACGAATGTCAAAAGCTTTTCAAAATACCTCAAAGAGTTTATTGATTACAAAGACTACAAGGATGTCATTCTTGTCGGAAATTCTTTAGGGGGACACATAGGTTTATACTACACCAAAAATAATCCGGAGAGAGTCGCAGGAATTGTTCTAGCGGGAAGCTCTGGCCTTTACGAAAGTGCCATGGGTAGCGGCTATACTAAACGCAGCGACTACAACGTTATGAAAGCCAAAGTTGAAGAAGTTTTTTACGACCCAAACATTGCAACTAAAGAAATTATAGATGATGTTTACGCGACCGTAAACGACCGAAGTAAACTGGTTAAAACGCTCGCTATTGCAAAAAGTGCTATTCGTCATAATATGGCTAAAGATCTTCCAAAAATTAACACCCCTGCTTGCATTATTTGGGGTAAAAATGATATTGTAACACCCCCAAATGTTGCAGAAGAGTTCCACAGTCTTTTACCAAATTCTGTTTTGTACTGGATTGACAAATGTGGTCACGCCGCCATGATGGAACATCCAGACCGCTTTAATGAAATTCTTGCGGAATGGCTTCAAAAAAGATGCCTATAAATTATTCAAAATGCGCATCACATCCGCAACATTTATCGTTAGTAATCAAGATGTTTCTAAATGCCCGAAAAACCAACTTCCTGAATATGCCTTTATCGGTAGGAGCAATGTTGGAAAATCATCTCTAATTAATATGATTACCAACCAAAAAAAATTAGCAAAAACTTCTGGTCGCCCTGGTAAAACCCAGCTCATCAATCATTTTATCATAAACAACCAATGGTTTTTGGTTGATTTACCTGGGTATGGTTATGCGCGCGTTTCCAAATCTACAAAAAACACTTTTCAAAAATTTATAACCGCCTATTTCAAACAAAGGGAACAATTGGTGTGTGCTTTTGTTTTGATTGACATTCGGCATGAACCGCTACTAATCGACCTCAATTTCATGGAATGGTTAAGCAAAAACAACATCGCTTTCAAAATTATTTTTACAAAGTCTGACAAATTGAAACCCAAAGCGATTGAAAGAAATATCGAAACTTACAAACAAGTTATGGTGCAAACTTGGGAAGAAATGCCTCCCTATTTTGTAACCTCCTCATCAAATTACGTAGGAAAAGAAGACTTACTGAACTGCATTGATCAAATTAATGCATCCTTGCAGAATTAAATTTTCAATTTGATGAAATTATAATCTTTTCTGAGAAGATTTTTTTTACTTTAGCAATAAGATTAGAGTTCATGGTTTACCTTCAAAATATCGGTGCTTATTTTTTAATGATTACGGAGATGTTTCGTAAACCCACAAAATGGACCGTTATGAAACATTTAATCCTAAAGGAAGTTGAAGACTTGGTTATAGGGTCTCTCGGAATTGTTGCGTTTATTTCATTTTTTGTGGGTGGTGTTGTAACCATACAAACTGCCCTAAACATAAACAGCCCGCTAATTCCAAAATACTTAGTAGGATTCGCTACAAGACAGTCCGTAATCTTAGAATTTGCACCCACGTTTATTTCAGTTATTATGGCAGGCAAAGTCGGCTCCTTTATAACCTCTAGCATCGGAACCATGCGCGTGACGGAACAAATTGATGCGCTGGAAGTGATGGGCGTAAATTCCATCAATTATTTAGTTTTTCCTAAAACAATTGCCATGCTACTCTATCCTTTTGTAATCTCAATCGCAATGTTTTTAGGGATTATCGGCGGTATGGCTGCCTGCGTTTACGGTGGGTTTTCAACACTAGAAGATTACATTACTGGTATTCAATTGGATTTTATTCCATTTCATATGACCTATGCCTTTATTAAAACATTTGTCTTTGCATTTATCTTGGCAACCATCCCATCTTTTCACGGTTACTATATGAAAGGTGGCGCTCTAGAAGTTGGTAAAGCCAGCACCATAGCCTTTGTTTGGACAAGCGTGGTTATAATTTTAATCAATTATATATTAACCCAAATGTTGTTAAGTTAATGATTGAAGTTGACAACTTACACAAGGCTTTTGGAGGCGCAGAAGTATTAAAAGGTATTTCTACAAGCTTTGAGCAGGGAAAAACCAACCTTATCATTGGACAGAGTGGATCTGGAAAAACAGTTTTTTTAAAATGTTTATTAGGCCTTATTGATTACACCCATGGAAGCATATCCTACGATTTAGAAAAGTTTGATGGTCTTTCAAGTGCTAAAAAAAGAATCCTACGCTCCAAGATTGGAATGGTGTTCCAAGGAAGTGCCTTGTTTGACTCAATGACCATTTTAGAAAATGTTATGTTTCCTTTGCGTATGTTTACCAAACAAAGCGAAAGTGAAATGCAGGATCGCGCCGAAATAGTACTGAAACGGGTCAACTTATTGGATGTTCATTCTAAAATGCCAAGTGAAGCATCCGGTGGGATGCAAAAAAGAGTCGCAATTGCTAGGGCGATTGTCAATAAACCCAAATATCTTTTTTGTGATGAGCCAAATTCGGGATTGGATCCAAAAACAGCCATCGTCATAGACAACTTAATTCATGAAATTACAAAGGAATACAGCATCGTAACAGTCATCAATTCCCACGACATGAATTCTGTGATGGAAATTGGGGAAAAAATTATTTTTCTCAAGGATGGTGAAAAAGCCTGGGAAGGCAGCAAAGAGACCATTTTTAAAACAAACAATGAAGCCGTTTCAAGCTTTGTTTATTCCTCTAATCTATTTAAAAAAGTCCGGGAAATGTATCTCAAAGGATAGTGCTTAATCCGTTACAATCTCAATATTTTCAAGCCCACTATCGTCAATAAGCCAAGCTTTTAATGCCTTAGTTTTTTGAGTTCTAAGACTGTCCAACATTGTGGGATTCCATTTAACCCTGGCAACATAAATGGTGTCTATAGCTCTAAAATCGGAAGATTGTAGAAACTTAGAATAACCAAAAGATTTTAATTCAGGAAATTGAATTTTCACATCCTTGGCAACATTTAGAAAATTTGTGTTAAACTTTGAGTTTTGTGTAGCCTCAAATACTAGATTTAGACTATCAATTGTATAATTTAAAGCCTCTATTTTATCTAGTGCAATATCGTAAAGCTCTAAAATTTTATCGGTGCTGCGGTTGCTATTCCCGTTAATTGATAGCGCAAAGTTTTTTATATATTGATAGTTGCTTAATTCATTTATCAGATCTGACTTTGTCGCGTCACTTATATCTCCATTAAAAGTAAGCGTAATTGTTTTTAAGTCCGGATTAATGTTGTCGCGTTGCAACCACAAACTAGAGTTGTTCTGAATTTCATTCTTCTTGAAATTTTCATAATCAGAATTATATTGAGACTCTTTTAAGACATCGTAAAAAGTCCAGCCCGCATAGAGCATCAAGGTAAATGCAACTGCTGCGGCAATTCTAGCAATATTTCTACGCCTTTTGGAATTAGCATAAGTAACCATTGGAAAACGTAAAAATTTCAATAAAAGAAACGTCGCTAAGGCAATAAATATGGTATTGATTATAAATAAAAGCATCGCACCACTAAAATATTCCCAATTGCCTTGAGAAAGCCCGTATCCAGCTGTACAAAGTGGTGGCATTAACGCTGTGGCAATGGCAACCCCAAAAATCACAGTTGCAACGGTTCCCTTTTTAGTGCGTGCAATAATAAGAGCTGAACCACCAAAAAAAGCTATCAAAACATCTCTAATGTCAGGCTTTACTCTACCCAAAAGTTCAGAAGTTTCAGTGTGTAATGGAAAAAATCTAAAAAATAAAAAAGCCGTGAATAAACTCAGTACTAACATTGTACCCAAATTAATCATTGATTTTTTTAGGGTGTCAATATCATTTGTAGCTATAGAAAGACCAACGCCCAAAATGGGACCCATGAGAGGAGAAATTAGCATCGCGCCAATCACAACCGCTGTGGAGTTGGCATTTAGACCAACTGAACATACAAAAATAGAACAAATTAAAATCCATGCGGTAGCCCCTTTAATTGAAATATCCGCTTTTATCGCAGAAATAGTGGCTTCACGATCTGTGTCATGACGAAAATCTAAGAGCTCAATAAGGAACAACTTTAGTGACGAAAAAAGACCTTTCGCATCCTGTTTCAAAGCTGATTTGGAGTTTTCTAGAGATTCCTCTTGGGTTTTCTGATTAAAATTACCGTTCATTTTTAGCTGTTTTAAGACATCATTTCTCTAAAGCTTTTACAGATTTCGATGCATATACTATTTTGGAAATATAAGCAAAATTTTGTTTTATGCATCCATCAATTCAACTTCAGCATTGGGATTAAATGAATACAAACGTCCTGAATCTATCGCAGTACATTCGTAACGGGTACGCCTTTTTGTTCCTTTTTTATATATTTTACCGTTAGAGGCTATAAACGTTGATCCAAGCTTAACCTCAAAAATATAAATTTTATTGTTGGGGGAATCAAGCGCTTTCAAAGCCAATGACAATTGCAGGTCTGAATCCGTGGTCGCTTTTGGATTCTTAATATATTTGGCTAAAAGCGGTAAAATCGTACTTGGAAATATATCGGGTCTTAAAAAAGGTAACATTATTTTTTGAAACATTTGTTTCCACTCCAATCCGTGAGGTTGAATGCCACTTCCATAAAATTGATAGGTATGGTAATGTGCAATTTCATGAAGTAAAGTGATAAGAAAGCGGCAAGGGTTTAAATTGGCATTGACTGTGATTTGATGTCCCCCATTTTTAAGTTTTCGGTAGTCACCGTGGCGGGTTTTTCGAGCTTTTTTTATGGTAATCTTTAAGTATTTATCATTTAACAATGTGTGAATCTGGGATTGGGCAGCCACTGGTATATATGTTGCAATATTCTGATCCATACAAAAAGTTTTACATGCGCTCGGGAACCTTAATTCCGAGCAAACCAAATGCTTTTTTAATGGTATTGCCCACTACACTGCAAAGCTGAAGTCTAAACTGTTTCTCAGCGGCAGTTTCGGCGCCAAAAATGGAAATATTTTGATAAAAAGAATTGAACTCTTTCACCAAATAATAGGTGTAATTTGCCACAATAGCCGGACTGTAATTGGCGGCAGCATGTGCTATTGTTGCGGGAAAGACTTCCAATTGTTTCAGTACATTTTTTTCCTTTTCGTTTAATGAAACCACAGCTAATGGTGACCCTAAATATACATCGGATTTACGTAGAATGGCTTGAATTCGTGCATAGGTATACTGAATAAAAGGCCCTGTATTACCCTGAAAATCTACAGAAGCTTCGGGGTCAAATAAAATTGTTTTTTTTGGATCTACCTTTAAAATAAAATATTTAAGCGCACCGAGACCAATGGTGTTGTAGGTCTGATGCTTTTCCTCATTTGAATAGCCCTCTAGTTTCCCTAATTCTTTTGAAATACTTTTGGCGGTAAGCGTCATTTCATATATCAGGTCGTCTGCATCCACAACTGTTCCTTCACGACTTTTCATTTTACCGCTAGGTAAATCTACCATGCCATAACTCAAATGAAAAAGGTTTTTGGCCCATTCAAAACCTAATTTCTTAAGAATTAAAAACAATACTTTAAAATGATAGTCTTGCTCATTTCCAACTGTATAAACCATGGCGGAAACGTCAGGGAAATCTTTAAGCCTCTGAATTGCAGTGCCAATATCTTGAGTCATATAGACGGCGGTACCATCGGCACGTAAAACAATTTTTTCATCCAAACCGTGTTTAGACAAATCACACCAAACGGAACCATCAGGTTTTCTGTAAAAAACCTTCGATTTCAATCCTTCATCGATAAAAGATTTTCCTAATAAATAGGTCTGACTTTCATAATAATAACTATCAAAATCGACCCCTAGGTTTTTATAAGTGACTTCAAAGCCAGCATAAACCCATTGGTTCATTTTTTTCCACAAAGCAACAGTGTCTGCATCGCCGGCTTCCCATTTTAAAAGCATGTCTTGGGCTTCTAAAAGAATTGGAGCTTTGTTTTTGGCTTCTTCTTTAGTGAAGCCTTGCTTTTCTAATTCAGCTATTTCGGTTTTATAAACTTGATCGAATTTTACATAAAAATTTCCCACAAATTTATCGCCTTTCAGGGCTGAGCTTCGCGGAGTTTGACCTTCGCCATAGCGCTGCCAAGCCAGCATGCTTTTACAAATGTGAATGCCGCGGTCATTGATGATTTGAGTTTTATAAACCTTATGCCCTGCTGCCTTTAAAATCTGAGCTACACTGTAGCCCAGAAGATTGTTGCGTATATGCCCTAGGTGAAGGGGCTTGTTGGTATTGGGAGATGAGTATTCAACCATCACAGCGGCTTTCGAAGCAGGATTAGAAAAACCATAATTCATATCGGAACTCATAGCCTGGAAAATTTCCATATAATAGGCATCGGAAAGCACAAGATTCAAGAAACCTTTAACCACATTAAAGCCCACAACTTCATCTGAATTTTCAACCAAATACTGCCCCAATTGTTCTCCCAATACTACAGGGTTCATTGTGACCTTTCTTAACATTGGAAATGTGACAACAGTGATGTCGCCTTGAAAATCTTTTCGAGTAGATTGAAATTCAACCGACCCAATAGATGAAGAAAACAACACATCAAACGCAGTTTGTATGTGATTGGATAAACGAGATTGAAGGTGCATTAGGCGTATTATTTCAATTTCAAAGATACATTTTTTTAAAGCTAAATTTAAGTTGCTTTAGGCAAAAATATCTCGGCCATCATACAACGTGCACTGCCCCCACCACAAGCTTCTATGGTGGGTAAAGGACTTGAAATGATGGTGCCGTATTTTTTAAGGGTTTTGATTTGAGCTGGCTCTAGACAATCAAAAGCAGATTGACTCATGACAAGATAAGGAATCTCATCGCTGCCTTTGAGCTGGAGCATATTGCCAGCAAATTGATGAACTTGACTTTCAGAAATATCAATGATTTGTTTACCGTCTTGCTTTAAATGCATCAAAACATTTTTACGTTCCTTTTTATCGTCAATTGAAGCCAGGCAAACGACCGCAAAGCGGTCTCCAACACACATCATGACATTGGTATGGTATATTTTCTTGCGCGCTTTAGCCACCGTTTGATAGGCTGAAAAAATAATAGGGAAATAATCAAAATCTTCGCAAAACTCGATAAACAATCCCTCATCTGCACGAGGTGAAAGTGCGCAATACGCTTTTCTATTTATACGGTCTAAAATAATACTGCCCGTTCCTTCTAAGTATACTGAAGCAGCTTCAGCATTTGTGTAATCTTGAACAGAGTTGATTAAAAATCCTTGCTTTTCCACACCTTCCAATATAGATTCTTTGCGTTCCAAACGTCTATTTTTAGCAAACATTGGATAAAGCGCAATGAATCCATTATTGTGAAATGAAATCCAATTGTTCGGGAAGATAGAATCTGGGGTATCAAATTCTTGAGTGTCGTTCATTACAATGACTTGAATCCCGACTGCTCTTAATTTATCTACAAAAGCATCAAACTCCTTAACCGCCTTACTATTGATGGCTGAAGGGCTTAAATTGCTCAGGACTTTCTGATAATAATTGTTAACGGCCGTTTGCTCGTTCATTCGAAATTGAATGGGGCGAATCATTAAGATGCTATTTGTAATTTGGGAGTTCATATCAGTTGCGAATTAATGGCATAGTTGAACAACGAAACAGACCGCCTTGTTTAGAAATTTCTGAATATGGAACTTCTTCAACAATAAAACCTTGAAGGCTCAGCCATTGGTTCAGACGGGTGAAATTTTGTTCTGAAACAACAACGTCTTCTGAAATTGAAAACACATTACAATTCATGGTGGCCATTTCAGTTTTGGAAGCTTGGAATAAATTTTCTTTTCCAAAAAGATTCTCTAAAAATTGACAGTCCAATGGATTTAAAAACCCTGCTTTATGAATCAAGGCTTTACCTTGTCCTAAAGGCTGGAAACAACAATCCAAATGCAAGGCATTTTCTTGAGGTTCAGTATTGGACTTTTTAAGCTCAAAAGTTTTAAGGGTCTTGTGAGGAAACAATGATTTAAGAGCATCAATAGCCTTTTGATTTGTACGTGCCGTAATAAAGTCAGAATAATCTGAACCTGTGTAGACACCTACAAATAAATAATCATTGAAAAGAATGACGTCACCCCCTTCAATATGACATTCTTTAGGCAATTCAATTATTTTTCTAGAGTCAATTTGTTCAAAAATATGAGACATGGCAGAAAATTCATTTTCACGATCGGGCAAAATATTGGATTTTATGATTTTATCATCTATGACAAACGCAACATCTCTAGCAAAAATCTGGTTACAATCAGGGATAATACGAGGCCTAAAAACATTCACATTGTAACGCTTAAAAACCGCCTCTAATGCACTCAATTCCATTAACATTTGTGACTCTAGCGGATAGGTTCCGGCTTTGACATGCATTAAGCTGCTTGGGTCGTAACACGCTGCGGGGGTGGGTGAAGGGCCATTGCTCTGTGCTATTCCGAGAACGACCGCTTTTAATCGGCTGGTTTCATTGACAACATTGAGCTGAATCATAACATAAGTTTATCTCTAGTCTTTACAAGACTTGAAAGGGCGATAACTGTTACCTGTATAGACTTGGCGGGGGCGACCAATGGGTTCTTTTCGTAATCGCATTTCGCGCCAATGACCAATCCACCCAGGTAAACGTCCTAAGGCAAACATGACTGTGAACATATCCACAGGAATTCCCATAGCACGGTAAATAATACCAGAATAAAAATCGACATTTGGATACAATTTACGATCGACAAAATAAGCATCGGAGAGCGCTTCTTTTTCAAGCGCTTTTGCAATTTCTAAAATTGGATCATCGACCCCTAAGTCATTTAGAACTTCATCTGCTGCTACTTTTATAATTTTAGCGCGAGGATCAAAGTTTTTATAAACTCTGTGACCAAAGCCCATCAATCTAAAAGGGTCACTTTTATCTTTAGCTTTAGCCATGTATTTTTTAGTATCACCTCCATCTTCTTTTATAGATTCTAACATTTCTAGAACGGCTTGATTAGCGCCCCCATGTAAGGGACCCCACAAGGCAGAAATACCTGAGGATATAGAAGCGAAGAGGCCTGCATGTGAAGACCCAACAATACGAACTGTAGAGGTTGAACAATTTTGCTCATGATCTGCATGTAAAATAAGAAGTTTGTTCAAGGCTTTTACAATGACAGAGTTTTCAACATAATCTTTATTTGGTTTCTTAAACATCATTTTTAGAATGTTTTCAACATAGCCTAGATTATTATCTCCGTATTCTAATGGCAATCCGTGTTTTTTTCTATAGGTCCATGTCACCAAAACGGGAATTTTACCCAAAACTTTTACAATGTTATCGTACAAAGCCTGCTTGCTTCGCTCATAATTAATGTTATTAATTTGATCTTTGGAGGGGTTAAAAGCGGTCAAGGCACTTGTTAAAGAAGAGAGAATGCCCATTGGGTGGGCCGCTTTTGGAAAAGCATCTAAAATTTTACGAATATCGTCGTCAACAATAGAGCTTTCTTTGATATCTTCATGAAACTTATTCAGTTCTTCTAAAGTTGGAAGTTCACCAAAAATTAGCAAAAAGGCTACCTCTAAAAAATCGGCCTTTTCGGCAAGTTCTTCGATTGAATAGCCACGGTATCTCAAAACACCTTTTTCCCCGTCTAAAAACGTAATACCACTCTGACATGAACCGGTGTTTTTAAAACCTGGATCTATTGTAATAATTCCGCTGGTAGCGGCTCTAAGAGTGCTTATGTTGATTGCTTTTTCTTGTTCTGTTCCTTGGACAACAGGAAAGTCGAAAGTTTCACCATTGATTTTTAAAGATGCTTTTTCTGACATTTGATCTAAAAACTTGATATAGATTTAAGAATACAAATGTAGTAAAATGCCTTGGTTTTATCAATTAGAAAACCGGTTTATTGCCGTTGTAAAATAAAAATAGCACCATATTGACATCACACTATTATAAAAAAGGAATTATTATGGGTGTTTAGTTTATCTTAAAAGCATTGTTTTGGGGATAATAGGCCTCTCCCTTCAAAGCTTCCTCAATGCGCAGCAATTGGTTATATTTGGCCATACGGTCACTTCTAGAAGCTGAACCTGTTTTGATTTGTCCGGTACTTAAAGCGACAGCTAAATCCGCAATGGTATTGTCTTCTGTTTCACCAGAGCGATGCGACATCACCGAAGTATAACCCGCTCGATGGGCCATATTAACAGCCGCAATTGTTTCTGTCAAAGTCCCTATTTGGTTAACTTTAACTAAAATTGAATTGGCAATGTTGTTTTTAATGCCTTTTGAAAGCCGCTCAACATTGGTCACGAATAAATCATCCCCTACAAGTTGAACTTTATCTCCAATCTTTTCTGTCAAATATTTCCAGCCATCCCAGTCGTTTTCATCCATACCATCTTCGATAGAAATAATAGGATATTTTTCAGCTAATTCGGCTAAATAATCTGCTTGCTCTTGACTGGTTCTGACTTTTCCTGAAGGCCCTTCAAATTTTGAATAGTCGTATTTGCCATCCACATAAAATTCTGCAGAAGCACAATCCAAGGCAATCATTACCTCATCACCCAGCGAATATCCAGCATTTTTTACGGCTATTGTAATGGTATCAAGTGCATCTTCTGTTCCGTCGAGCGTGGGTGCAAAACCACCCTCATCTCCAACAGCGGTACTCAAGTTTCGGTCGTTTAAAACTTTTTTGAGGTTGTGAAAAATTTCAGTGCCCATTTGCATGGCATGAGTGAAATTTTTGGCTTTCACGGGCATGACCATAAATTCCTGAAAGGCAATGGGTGCATCACTGTGCGATCCACCATTGATAATATTCATCATGGGTACCGGCAATGTTTTGGCGTTTTCTCCTCCGATATATTGGTATAGTGAAGTTTTGGAGGCAGCAGCGGCGGCTTTGGCTACAGCTAGAGACACGCCTAAAATAGCGTTGGCACCAAGTTTTGATTTGTTGGGAGTACCGTCTAAATCAATCATGGTTTTATCGATGAGTTCTTGTTCAAATACCGAAAGGCCTTGCAGTGCATCGGCAAGAACAGCATTGACATTTGCAATCGCTTGTGAAACTCCCTTACCCATGTAAGCAGCACCACCATCGCGAAGCTCAACGGCTTCGTGTTCTCCAGTAGAGGCTCCTGATGGGACCGCAGCCCGTCCAAAAAAACCATTATCGGTAGTAACATCTACTTCAACGGTGGGGTTGCCTCTTGAATCTAAAATTTGTCTGGCATGAATTTTCGCAATGGTGCTCATAATATATCTTTTGTTTGATTAAAGCTGTAAAAATACAAAAATGAAACCTTATGAAGCATTATTAAATTGTGAAATGGTCGTTATATACTACAACGTTTTCGCATCACAATTAATTAGAGAACAGACTTAAAATCGTTTATTATTTCAAAAGCGCGATGAACTCATCGAACAGATATGACGAGTCATGTGGTCCAGGACTGGCCTCAGGATGGTACTGAACAGAAAAACATTTTTTATTTTTCACTGCCAAACCTGCAACGGTATTGTCGTTGAGATGTAAATGGGTAATTTCAAGATCAGGATGGGACTCTGCCTCCTCTCTTTGGACCGCAAATCCATGATTTTGTGAGGTGATTTCACCTTTTCCTGTTTTTAAATTCTTAACAGGATGGTTGATGCCGCGATGGCCATTGTGCATTTTATAGGTAGAAACTCCGTTTGCCAAGGCGATGACTTGATGCCCTAGACATATTCCAAAAAGCGGTAAATTTTTCTCAATAACAGTTTTGGCAAGCGCTTGTGCTTCTGAAAGAGGTTCCGGATCTCCAGGTCCGTTTGAAAGAAAATAGCCATCCGGATTCCAGGCGCTCAAATCTTCAAAAGTAGCATCAAAAGGGAATACTTTTATATAGGCGTCACGTTTTGCAAAATTTCTCAAGATATTTTTCTTAATTCCAATGTCCAAAGCTGCAATTTTATAGCTTGCATTTTCATCACCAAAATAGTAAGGTTCCTTGGTTGAAACTTTAGAAGCCAATTCTAATCCTTCCATGTTGGGCACTTCCGAAAGCTGCTGTTTTAACCCCTCCATATTATCGATCTCAGTAGATATCACGGCATTCATAGCGCCATTTTCGCGAATGTAACTGACCAGAGCTCTTGTATCTACATCAGAAATAGCGAAAAGATTATTGGCCTCAAAAAAATCTAAAAGACTGCCATTTGAATCGATACGCGAGTAATTATAACTAAAGTTTTTACAAATTAAGCCTGCAATCTTAATGCTGTCTGATTCTACTTCTGAAGCATTGACGCCATAGTTACCAATATGAACATTTGCAGTGACCATTAATTGACCAAAATAGGAGGGGTCTGTGAAAATTTCTTGATAGCCCGTCATTCCCGTATTGAAGCAAACTTCTCCAAAAGCAGTCCCTTCTTTTCCAATTGCTTTACCATAAAAGATAGTACCATCAGCGAGCAGAAGAATGGCTTTTTTTCTTGATTTATATTTCATAATTATCGGAAGGTTGTGAATTTAACAAAATTGCACAAAAAAAAGGATAAACTAAAAAAGTTTATCCTTATTATTTCAAATGATTATTAACATTTATTCTTCTTCTTCAGAAACTATTGGTGTAACAGCAGCCGCTTTGGGTTTTCCACCGCGTCGGCTTCTTCGTGTTATCTTCTTTTTGGGCTTATCAGCATTGTAAATCTCATTGTAATCAACCAATTCAATCATGGCCATATCAGCGTTATCGCCAAGGCGATTTCCCAATTTAATGATTCTTGTATAACCGCCTGGACGGTTACCCACTTTAACAGCTACATCTCTGAAAAGCATCGCAACGGCCTCTTTTTGACGTAATCGACTAAAAACAATACGACGGTTATGTGTACTGTCTTCTTTAGATTTTGTTACAAGCGGCTCGAAAAATTGCTTTAAGGCTTTGGCCTTCGCAACGGTAGTGTTGATGCGCTTGTGCTGAATTAGAGAGCAAGCCATGTTTGCCAACATCGATTTCCGGTGCGCAGTTTTTCGTCCTAGATGATTTATTTTCTTTCCGTGTCTCATTGTTTTTATTATTAACCATCATCTTGCTTCAACCCGAAAAACAGGGAGCAAAATATGATGTTTTAGTCTTTATCTAATTTATATTTACTGAGGTCCATTCCAAAACTAAGGCCTTTAATGTTTACCAATTCTTCAAGTTCAGTAAGTGATTTTTTTCCAAAGTTTCTAAACTTCATTAAATCATTTTTATTAAATGAAACTAAGTCACCTAAAGTATCTACTTCTGCTGCTTTCAAACAATTCAAGGCGCGAACAGAAAGGTCCATATCTATGAGTTTTGTTTTCAATAACTGTCGCATATGCAAGGATTCCTCATCATAGGTTTCAGTTTGAGCAATCTCATCCGCTTCTAAAGTGATGCGCTCATCAGAGAACAACATAAAGTGATGAATGAGAATTTTAGCAGCTTGGGTCAAGGCGTCTTGCGGGTTTATGGAACCATCCGTAATAATTTCAAAAACAAGTTTTTCGTAATCTGTTTTTTGTTCAACACGGAAATTTTCAACACTGTACTTTACATTTTTTATAGGCGTATAAATAGAATCAGTAAAAATGGTTCCAAGAGCCGCAGAAGATTTTTTATTTTCCTCAGCGGGAACATAGCCTCTTCCTTTTTCAATGGTAATTTCCATTGAAACGTTTACTTTAGGGTCTAAGTTACATATTACAAGATCCGTATTTAAAATTTGAAATCCTGAGATGAACTTTTGGAAGTCCCCAGCGGTGATTTTGTCTTGTCCGGAAATAGAAATCGAAACAGATTCGTTGTCAATTTCTTCAATCTGACGCTTAAATCGAATTTGTTTTAAATTTAAAATAATTTCTGTAACATCTTCAACGATTCCAGTAATGGTAGAAAATTCGTGTTCTACACCCTCAATTCTAACGGAAGTAATCGCAAATCCTTCTAAAGAGGATAGTAACACTCTTCTTAGTGCATTACCAACGGTTAAACCGTAACCAGGTTCTAGGGGTCTGAATTCAAATTTACCGTCATAATCGGTAGAATCTATCATGATGACTTTGTCGGGCTTCTGAAAATTTAAAATTGCCATATTGGTTTGTGTTTCAGTTAGTTATTTAGAGTATAATTCAACTATGAATTGCTCGTTTATTTTTTCTGGAATCTGAATTCTTGCAGGGACTGATACAAAGGTTCCAGACTTTGTGTCGTTGTTAAAAGTAATCCACTCGTAAATAGCAGATGAATTTGCTAAAGAGGCATTAATAGCTTCTAAAGATTTTGATTTTTCACGTACAGCTACAACATCACCCGCCTTAACAGAATATGACGGAATGTTGGTTAATTTACCATTTACGGTAATGTGCCGATGCGAAACCAGTTGTCTGGCTCCACTTCGGGATGGAGAAAGTCCCATTCTGTATACAACGTTGTCTAAACGTGATTCACAAAGCTGGAGTAAAACCTCTCCGGTGATACCGTCTGCAGCAGTTGCTTTCTTAAATAAGTTTCTAAATTGACGCTCAAGGATACCATAGGTGTACTTGGCTTTTTGCTTTTCCATAAGTTGGATTGCATATTCAGATTTTTTACCACGGCGACGATTGTTGCCGTGTTGCCCTGGAGGATAGTTCCTTTTTTCAAAAGACTTATCTTCTCCAAATATAGGCTCGCCAAATTTTCTAGCGATTTTTGTTTTGGGACCAGTATATCTTGCCATTTGTTATGTTTATTTGAAAGCCATTGAGAATTAAGGTCTTAATCTCATCCTTCGCCAATGGTTTATATCTCTCTATTATACTTTTAATTAATTGTTATTAAACTCTTCGTCTTTTGGGAGGTCTACACCCATTGTGGGGCGTTGGAGTCACATCAATAATCTCTGTAACTTCAATGCCGCCGTTGTGAATGCTTCGGATGGCAGATTCTCTACCATTACCGGGACCTTTCACATAAACTTTTACTTTTCTTAATCCAGCTTCTTTAGCCGTTACAACCGCATCTTCAGCCGCCAATTGAGCCGCATAAGGTGTGTTCTTCTTGGAACCTCTAAAACCCATTTTTCCCGCTGAAGACCATGATATCACATCTCCTTTTTTATTAGTTAGAGAAATAATGATATTGTTGAAAGAAGCTGTAATATGCGCTTCACCTGTTGAGTCTACAATAACTTTTCTTTTTTTAGTACTTGACTTTGCCATATGACCAATTGTTATTTAGTTACTTTTTTCTTGTTAGCAACTGTTTTTCTTTTACCTTTTCTTGTTCTGGAATTGTTTTTGGTACGCTGCCCACGAAGTGGCAATCCAGAACGGTGACGGATACCTCTGTAACAACCTATATCCATCAAACGCTTGATGTTTAGTTGTGTTTCTGAGCGAAGCTCTCCTTCAATAGTATAACTGCCAACTGCAGCACGAATATTTCCGATTTCATCATCTGTCCAATCCGACACTTTTGTGCTTTCGTCTACCTTTGCCGTTGCTAAAATTTCTTTTGCACGACTGCGTCCAATTCCATAGATATAGGTCAATGAAATGACGCCTCTTTTTTGTTTTGGGATGTCTACCCCTGCAATTCTAGCCATAATTATCCTTGTCTTTGTTTGAATCTAGGATTCTTTTTGTTAATGACATAAAGTCTACCTTTTCTTCGTACGATTTTGCAATCGGCACTTCTTTTTTTAATGGATGCTCTTACTTTCATCTTAGTTACTTTTTAGTATCTATACGTTATTCTTGCCTTCGATAAATCGTAAGGACTCATTTCTAATTTTACTTTATCCCCTGGCAAAAGTTTAATATAATGCATGCGCATTTTACCAGAAATATGAGCCGTTACAATGTGACCATTTTCTAACTCCACTCGAAACATCGCATTTGAGAGTGCTTCAATTATAGATCCATCTTGTTCTATTGCGGGTTGTTTTGCCATAGTTTATGCTAATTTTCTGTTTTTACCAGTCTTCATAAGACCGTCATAATGTTTATTTAACAGGTAGGAATTGATTTGTTGCATGGTGTCTATTGCAACGCCCACCATAATTAATAAGGAAGTGCCACCAAAAAATAATGCCCACCCCATTTGAATGTCCATAATTTGAACAATGATTGCTGGGAAAACCGCAATCAGTGCCAAAAAAACTGAGCCTGGTAAGGTAATTTGAGACATAATTTTATCTAGGTACTCTGAAGTTTCAGTCCCTGGACGAATCCCTGGTATAAAACCACCGCTACGCTTTAAATCATCTGCCATTTTATTGGTAGGGACTGTAATGGCTGTATAAAAGTAAGTGAATACAATGATTAGCAATCCAAAGACAATATTATACCATAATCCAAACATGCTGTTACCACCAAAATTGGCAACCAACCATTGACCAACAGTGGAGTCTTTTAAAATATCTAAGCCTCCTATGAGTCCAGGCACAAACATGATAGCTTGTGCAAAAATAATCGGCATTACACCAGAAGCATTGAGTTTCAATGGGATGTATTGTCTTGATCCCATGATGTTTTTCTCATAACTTCCAGAAGCGGTTCGTCTTGCGTATTGTACTGCGATTCTCCTTACGGCCATAACCAACAATACAGATGCCAAAATTATAGCAAACCATATAACAATTTCTATTAAGATTTTAATAAGCCCACCTTGAGATTGATTTACAGCAGAATCAAATTCTTGTGCAAAAGACAATGGCATGGTCGCAATAATACCGACCATAATTAGTAATGAAATTCCATTTCCAACGCCTTTATCTGTGATTTTTTCTCCTAACCACATGGCAAAAATACATCCGGTTACTAGAATTATTACAGAAGAGAAATAAAATACTCCACTTTGACCAAGCATAAAAGCTTGAGTTCCGCCCATTAGGGCTGGTAAACTTGCTAAGTAGGCTGGCGCCTGAACCAAACAAATACCAATGGTCAACCATCGTGTAATTTGAGTTATTTTCTTTTGTCCGCTCGCACCTTCCTTTTGAAGTTTTTGTAGGTAAGGAATCGCAATTCCCATTAATTGAACTACAATGGAAGCAGAAATATAAGGCATAATTCCAAGTGCAAAAACAGAAGCTTTAGCAAAAGCACCCCCTGTAAAAGCATTTAAAAGTCCAAGTAAGCCAGAGTCTGTGTTAGACGCCAATGACCCCAACTGAGACGCATCGATTCCAGGCAATACAACTTGAGCTCCAAAACGATACACCAACAACAGTCCCAAGGTCAATATAATTCTGTCCTTGAGTTCTGTGATTTTCCAAACGTTTTTTAAAGTCTCTATAAATTTCATTATCAAATTTTTAAAGCGTTATCGCCTCACCGCCTGCTGCCTCAATCGCTGCTTTCGCAGTGGCAGTAAATTTGTGTGCGGAAACCTTTAGCTTTGTTTTTAATTCACCACGTCCTAGAATTTTAACCAATTCATTTTTTCGAGCCAATCGCAACTCTACAATGTTGTTAAAATCTAAGGTCGACTTAATTTTTTTGTTGTCCACTAACATTTGAATGGTATCAAGGTTGATTCCTTGATACTCTTTTCGATTGATATTATTGAAACCAAATTTTGGAACCCTTCTTTGAAGTGGCATTTGACCCCCTTCAAATCCAATTTTTCTTGAGTATCCAGAACGCGACTTTGCTCCCTTGTGACCACGAGTAGCAGTCCCTCCTTTACCAGAGCCTTGGCCTCTTCCGACGCGTTTTCCTGGGCTTTGAACGGAACCTTTTGCAGGTTTTAAATTACTTAAATTCATTTTTCAATTGTATTTTTTAGGCTTCTTCAATAGAAACTAAATGTTTTACTTTTTTTACCATTCCTATTATGTTTGGGGTGGCTTCATGCTCTACAGTTTGACCAATTTTCTTGAGACCCAAGGCTTCTAATGTAAGCTTTTGTCTCTTGGTTCTATTTATCGCACTTTTTTGTTTTGTTACTTTTATCTTCGCCATGGCTTCTTAAAATTATCCGTTAAATACTTTTTCAAGCGAAATCCCACGCTCATGGGCAATTTTCTTTGCATCTCTTAACTGCAATAATGCATCAAAAGTTGCCTTTACTACGTTGTGTGGATTTGAAGAGCCTTGTGATTTTGAAAGGACATCATGTACACCCACAGCTTCCAATACAATACGAACTGCACCGCCTGCAATCACCCCTGTACCAGGAGCAGCAGGAATCAAATTAACACGTGCGCCGCCGTACTTACCTTTTTGTTCGTGAGGCAGTGTCCCTTTCAGGATAGGAATTCGCACCAAATTTTTCTTAGCATCTTCGACAGCTTTGGCAATTGCGCTAGCTACATCCTTAGATTTTCCCAATCCATGGCCTACAACACCTGCCTCATTTCCAACTACAACAATGGCTGAAAATCCGAAGGCACGCCCTCCTTTTGTTACCTTAGTGACTCTTTGCACCCCTACCAATCGGTCTTTTAATTCCAAACCACTTGGTTTTACGAGTTCTGCGCTTTTGTATTTTTGATACATATTTTTAAAATTTAAGTCCGGCTTCTCTTGCGCCTTCTGCTAATGATTTTACTCTTCCGTGATATAAGTAACCGCCTCTGTCAAATGATACTCCAGAGACACCCGCTTTGATGGCTTTTTCAGCAACTGACTTTCCTACCAAATTAGCGATTTCGGTTTTGGTTCCTTTTTCGGAACTTAGATCTTTATCTCTTGAGGACGCTGCTGCAATGGTAACCCCTGTTACATCATTGACCAACTGGGCATAAATTTCTTTATTGCTTCTGTATACAGCCAATCGAGGCTGAGCATCAGTTCCAGATACTGTTTTTCTGATTCTGTTTTTAATGCGTTGTCTTCTTTGTGTTTTTGTAAGTGCCATAAGCTTTGTTATTATGCTGATTTACCTGCTTTTCTTCTTATTTGCTCACCAACAAATTTGATACCTTTCCCTTTGTAAGGTTCTGGTTTTCTAAATCCTCTGATTTTGGCAGCGACTTGACCTACAAGTTGCTTGTCAAAAGAAGTGAGTTTAATAATTGGGTTTTGTCCTTTTTCACTGATGGTTTCTACTTTGACCTCAGGCGCAATATTAAGTACAATATTATGTGAAAATCCTAAAGCCAAATCAAGTTTATTTCCTTGATTATTTGCTCTGTAACCAACCCCAACAAGTTCCAATTCTTTGGTCCAACCTGTAGTTACACCTTGAATCATGTTACTGAGCAAAGCTCTGTAGAGTCCGTGCTTGGCTCTGTGGTCTTTGTGTTCAGAAGAACGTTCTACCGTTATAATATTTTCTTCAACTTTAAAGCTAACTGCAGAATATTCCTGGGTCAACTCTCCAAGCTTTCCTTTTACAGTAATTACACTCTCTGTAATGTCGACTGTGACACCTTCTGGAATTGTAATTGGATTATTTCCTATTCTAGACATTTCTTAATTATTTAAATTTAATAAACGTAACATATAACCTCACCACCTACATTTTCGCGTTGGGCTTGTTTCGCTGTCATCACTCCATGGGAAGTAGAAACGATGGCGATTCCAAGACCGTTAAGGATTCGAGGCAGCTCACTAGAACTTGCATATTTACGCAAACCAGGCTTACTGATTCTTTGAATTTTCTTGATGACTGATTCTTTAGTATCCTTGGTGTATTTAAGTGCAATCTTAATAATTCCCTGACTCGTAGAATAGTCAAACTTGTAACTTAAAATGTAGCCCTGATCGAACAATATTTTAGTCATTTCCTTTTTTAAATTAGAGGCGGGGATTTCAACCACTCTGTGGTTGGCACGCACTGCGTTTCTAATTCTTGTCAAATAATCCGCTATTGGATCTGTATTCATAGTTATTAATTTTTAGTCTTGGTTTTCTATTGCTAGAACCTAAAACCCGTTATAATTCTTATTTTTACCAGCTGGCTTTTCTAACCCCTGGAATCAATCCTTTATTTGCCATTTCTCTAAACATGACTCTTGAAATTCCAAACTGTCGCATGTAACCTTTTGGACGCCCCGTTAGTTTACATCTGTTGTGCATGCGAACTGGAGACGCATTTTTTGGTAATTTTTGAAGCCCCTCAAAGTCACCTGCTTCTTTTAAAGCTTTGCGTTTTTCGGCATATTTAGCGACTGTTTTTGCACGTTTTACCTCACGGGCTTTCATTGATTCTTTTGCCATGATTAATTCTTTTTAAATGGAATTCCTAGTTCTGTTAGTAATGATTTTGCTTCTTTGTCTGTTTCAGCAGTGGTTACAAATGAAACATCCATTCCCGAAATTTTATTTACCTTATCGATATTGATTTCTGGAAATATAATTTGTTCTGTAATTCCCAAATTATAGTTTCCACGACCATCAAACCCATTGGCTTTGATGCCTCCAAAATCTCTTACTCGTGGCAATGCCGATGTGACCAACCGGTCTAAAAATTCATACATACGCTCCCCACGTAAGGTTACTTTTACTCCAATTGGCATGCCTTTTCTTAATTTAAAAGAGGCGACATCTTTCTTGGATATAGTGGCGACAGCTTTTTGTCCTGAAATGGTTGTAATTTCTTCAACCGCATGGTCAATGAGTTTTTTATCGGCAACAGCAGCACCGACTCCCTTAGAAATTACAATTTTCTTAAGCTTAGGAACTTGCATTACATTTTTGTAACCAAACTCTTCCGTGAGCGCAGACACTACCTTGTCTTTATATTCTTGTTTTAGTCTTGGTGTATACGTCATATCTCTTAAATTACTTCGTTAGATTTTTTGGCAAAGCGAACTTTCTTCCCATCTTCCATTCTATAACCCACACGTGTAGCTTCACCCTTAGAGTTTAAAAGAGAAAGGTTAGAGATTTGAATCGCTGCTTCCTTTTCTACAATACCACCTTGAGGACTTTGTGCATTTGGTTTCATATGTTTTTTAATCATATTAATCCCCTCAACAATGGCTTTATTTTTTTCAATGAAGACCGTTAGCACCTTGCCTTCAGACCCTTTGTGGTCGCCAGCAATCACCCGTACTGTATCTCCTGTTTTAATCTTTAGCTTTCCCATGTTTGTTTTGTGTTTAAAGCACTTCAGGTGCTAATGATACAATTTTCATGAATTTTTTATCTCTCAGTTCTCTAGCAACAGGGCCAAATACACGAGTGCCGCGCATTTCTCCACCAGCATCTAAAAGAACACAAGCATTGTCATCGAAACGAATGTAAGAGCCATCAGGGCGTCTTACTTCTTTAACGGTTCTCACAACAACAGCTGTTGAAACCGCACCTTTTTTGATGGTCCCGTTTGGAGTAGCATCTTTTACTGAAACCACAATTTTATCACCAAGTGAGGCGTATCTTCTCTTGGTTCCACCTAAAACACGGATGGTTAATACCTCCTTTGCTCCAGTGTTGTCAGCTACCTTTAATCTTGATTCTTGCTGTACCATAATTACTTCGCTCTTTCAATAATTTCTACTAATCTCCAACATTTAGATCTACTCAAGGGTCTTGTTTCCATGATTCTTACAGTGTCGCCTTCGTTGCAGTCGTTTTGTTCGTCGTGTGCTACGTACTTTTTTGTCTTAAGTACGAACTTTCCGTACATAGGGTGTTTTACTTTTTTCACTTCAGAAACCACAATGGACTTCATCATTTTGTTACTAGTAACAATCCCGATACGCTCTTTTCTTAAATTTCTTTTTTCCATCTATTAAGCAAATACAATTATTGGTCGTCTCTTTTTGTTAGTTCTGTAGCCAATCTCGCAACACTGCGTCTTACAATGCGTAATTGGATTGGATTTTCCAGGGGTGATATAGCGTGTGTCATTTTTAAATCTGAATACGCTTTTTTTGTATCACTAAGTCTCTCTTGTAACTCAGCCGTCGATAACTCTTTAATTTCTGATTGTTTCATAATATCATTTAATTAAGCCTCGTAATCTCTAGCAATTATAAATTTTGTTTTCACAGGTAATTTTTGAGCAGCCAAGCGCAAAGCTTCCTTGGCAACGTCAATTGGTACCCCACCAACTTCGAAAAGAATGCGACCCGGTTTTACAACAGCAGCCCAGTACTCAACAGCACCTTTTCCTTTACCCATACGAACTTCCAATGGTTTTTTGGTGATGGGTTTGTCTGGAAATATTTTAATCCAGAGTTGTCCTTCTCTTTTCATATACCGTGTTGCAGCAATACGAGCAGCCTCTATTTGACGTGATGTCAAAAAGTTAGAGTCTAATGATTTGATACCAAACATTCCACTCGAAAGACGGTGTCCTCTTCCCGAGTTGCCTTTCATACGACCTTTCTGGACCTTGCGGTATTTTGTTTTTTTAGGTTGTAACATTTTCTGTGCTTTAAAAGATTACTATCTACGTCTATTTTTTGGGTTAGAACGTCCGCCACGATCTCCTTTTTTGGACAAACCAACCAACGGAGACAGTTCGCGTTTTCCATATACTTCACCTTTCATAATCCAAACCTTGATTCCCAAACGGCCGTATGTGGTGTGGGCCTCAACAAGTGCATAATCAATGTCGGCTCTGAACGTAGACAATGGAATTCTTCCTTCTTTGTAGTGTTCATTTCTTGCCATTTCAGCACCGTTTAAACGGCCACTTATTTGGATTTTGATACCCTCAGCATTCATTCGCATGGTAGCAGCAATACCCATTTTGATGGCACGCTTGTAAGAAATACGGTTTTCAATCTGTCGCGCAATACTTGCTGCCACTAAATGTGCATCAAGCTCTGGACGTTTAATCTCGATGATGTTCAATTGAATATCTTTAGACGTAAGTTTTCTGAGTTCTTCTTTGAGCTTGTCTACTTCTTGACCACCCTTACCAATGATAATCCCAGGACGGGCAGTAGTGATTGTAATCGTCACAAGTTTTAAAGTTCTCTCAATAATAACTCTGGAAACACTAGCTTTAACAAGACGAACAAAAATGTATTTTCTGATTTTATCATCTTCAGCAAGTTTATCACCATAATCGTTACCTCCATACCAGTTGGATTCCCATCCTCTGATGATTCCTAAGCGGTTTCCTATTGGATTTGTCTTTTGTCCCATGTATTATTTACTTTGTATGTTATTTTTAGCTCCAAGCACAACAGTTACGTGGTTGGAACGTTTTCTAATTCTGTGTGCACGGCCCTGTGGAGCAGGTCTCAATCTCTTAAGCATGGTGCCACTATCGACTCTAATCTCTTTAATAAATAAATCGGCTGCTTCTACATCGGCTGCTTCATTTTTGGCTTGCCAGTTGGCAACTGCTGAAAGCACAAGCTTTTCCAAACGTCTTGAAGCTTCTTTTTGACTGAATCTTAAGATGTTTAATGCTTTTTCAACTTTTTCACCACGGACTAAATCTGCTACCAAACGCATTTTCCTAGGTGATGTAGGACAATTGTTAAGCTTTGCAAAAGCAACTTGCTTTTTATTGGCTTTAATCGTTTCTGCCATTTGTTTTTTACGACTTCCCATAGCACTTATTTTTTACCTTTATTTTTTGCGCCAACATGCCCTCTAAAAGAACGTGTTGGTGAAAATTCTCCTAACTTATGACCTACCATATTCTCTGTTACATAAACAGGCACAAATTGGCGGCCGTTGTGAACTGCGATAGTTTGGCCTACAAAATCAGGAGTAATCATACTGGCTCTTGACCAGGTTTTAATGACCGTTTTTTTGTTAGCTTCCACGTTTGCAGCAACTTTCTTTTCTAGTTTATAATGAACGTAAGGTCCTTTTTTTAATGATCTTGCCATGTCTTATATTATTTCTTTCTACGTTCTACAATATATTTATTACTTGCCTTGGTCTTAGAACGTGTTCTGTAGCCTTTGGCTGGTATGCCATTTCTTGAACGAGGGTGCCCTCCAGAGGACTTCCCTTCACCACCACCCATAGGGTGATCAACTGGATTCATCACAACAGGTCTGGTTCTTGGACGTCGGCCCAACCAACGGCTGCGACCGGCTTTACCAGAAACTTGTAACTGATGGTCTGAATTGGAAACAACTCCAATGGTTGCATAACAGTCTAATAACAACAAACGCGTTTCGCCTGAAGGCATTTTAACTGAAGCAAATTTCCCATCTCTTGCCATAAGTTGGGCAAATGAACCCGCACTTCGAGCGATTACAGCACCTTGCCCTGGACGCAATTCAATACAAGAGATAATGGTTCCCAAAGGAATTTGGCTCAATGGCATCGTATTCCCTACTTCTGGAGCAATACCTTCATTACCGGACAATAGTTTTTGACCTACTTGCAATCCATTTTGTGCAATGATATAGCGCTTTTCACCATCTTGGTAGTTGAGAAGGGCAATAAATGCCGTTCTGTTTGGATCATATTCAATAGACATTACTTCGCCTGGAATTCCAGTTTTGTTGCGTTTGAAATCTATGATACGGTATCTTTTTTTGTGACCACCACCTTTGTAGCGCATGGTCATTTTTCCTTGACTGTTTCTACCACCTGAACGTTTTTTCGGAGCCAAAAGGCTTTTTTCCGGCTTGTCAGTAGTAATGGCGTCAAATCCATTAACTACTCTAAATCGCTGCCCCGGTGTAATCGGTTTTAATTTTCTTACTGACATGTCTAATTATATATTAGCGTATAAATCAATTGTTTCACCTTCCGCCAGTTGTACAATTGCCTTTTTTGTGGCATTTGTTTTACCATGTTGAAGCCCCGTTTTTGTGTATTTAGTTTTTCGGTCTGGACGGACATTTATTGTTCGAACTTTATCAACAGAAACACCATAAGCAGTTTCAACTGCTTTTTTGATTTCTACCTTGTTCGCCTTCGTATTCACTAAAAAACTAAAGCAATTTCTCAACTCACTGTCGAGGGTTGCTTTTTCTGTGATGATGGGTTTAATTAAGATACTCATGGTGTTCTTATTTACTTAAATTCGATTCAATTCCTTCAATTGCACTTTCTAAAAGAATGACTTTATTGGCGTTTAAAATTTTATAAGTGCTTAATTCTGAGCTTGTTAAAACCTCAGAACCTTTCAAATTGCGCGACGACAAATATACATTATTATTTGGCGTACCCAAGACAAACAAAGACTTTTTGGTTTCCAGGTTAAGCGCCTTTAAAACATCTGTAAAATTCTTCGTTTTTGGTGCCTCAAAATCGAAGTCTTCCAAAACAACAATGGCCTTCTCTTGAGCCTTAATTGTCAAAGCCGATTTTCTGGCCAAACGCTTCACGTTTTTATTGAGTTTGAAACCATAGTTTCTAGGTCTTGGACCAAAAATACGTCCACCACCTTTAAAAACCCCGGACTTGATACTACCAGCTCTGGCAGTACCTGTACCCTTTTGTTTCTTGATTTTTCGTGTGCTTCCTACAATCTCGGCACGTTCCTTAGCCTTGTGCGTTCCTTGACGCTGATTGGCCAAGTACTGCTTTACATCTAAATAGACGGCATGGTTGTTAGGTTCAATAGCAAACACCTTGTTAGAAAGGTCTGCCTTTCTACCTGTGTCTTTTCCGTTAATGTCTAAAACTGCTACTTTCATTATTTCTCAATCTTTATGTAAGCGTTTTTATGACCAGGAACACACCCTTTTACAACGAGTAAGTTTTGGTCTTCCACTACCTTTAAAACTCTTAAATTTTGAACTTTAACGGTATCCGTTCCCATCCGTCCAGCCATTCGCATGCCTTTAAAAACGCGTGCGGGATAAGAAGCTGCTCCAATAGATCCCGGAGCTCTTAGACGGTTGTGCTGACCGTGTGTCGCTTGACCCACACCAGCAAATCCATGGCGTTTAACAACACCTTGAAATCCTTTACCTTTACTTGTTCCTGTGACGTCCACAAACTCACCTTCTTCAAAGTGCGCTACAGTAATCAAATCACCTAATTTGTACTCCTCCTCAAAACCTTGGAACTCAACGACTTTTTTCTTAACAGAAGTACCGGCTTTCTTGGCATGACCCATTTC
>CAJWNW010000009.1 GCA_913044085.1 uncultured Flavobacteriaceae bacterium
ACTTCGGGACCTATACCATCTCCAGGCAATACGGCAATTTTTAGATTCATAATTAATGTTTATTTAAATGCTCGAAGGCTTCAATTTTTTCTTTTTGGCTTACCAAGTAATCAATATCATCATAACCATTGATAAGGCATGTTTTTTTGTAGGGATCGATGTCAAAGATAGTACTCAAATTTATTTCATCAACCGATAGGCATTGCGTTTCTAAATTGACGGTTAAGCTGGTATTAGAATCTTTGTCAATAACATTGAAGAGCTCTTTAAGAAATGTTTCAGATACCTGAATGGGAAGTAAACCGTTGTTAAGGGCATTCCCTTTAAAAATATCTGCGAAAAAACTCGAAACAATCACTTTGAATCCGTAACCCACCAGCGCCCAGGCCGCATGTTCTCGACTAGAGCCACAGCCAAAGTTATCTGCCGCAACAAGAATACTACCGCTATATTTTGGGTTATTGAGTGGGAAATCAGGTTTTAAATTCTGGTCTTTATCGTATCGCCAGTCTCTAAAGACATTGTCTCCAAAGCCTTTTTTATCCGTGGCTTTTAAAAACCGTGCAGGAATGATCTGATCGGTATCCACATTGGCGACATTGAGTGGAATTGCTCGCGATTTAAGAGTTGAAAATTTTTCCATTAGAGGGTATGTTGAGTGACATCAATAATTTTTCCTTCCACTGCAGTTGCTGCAGCCACAAGAGGGCTTGCTAATATGGTTCTGGCACCAGGACCTTGGCGGCCTTCAAAATTTCTATTTGAAGTAGATACACAGTACTCTCCTTGAGGGATTTTATCATCGTTCATGGCTAGACAAGCTGAACATCCAGGTTGTCTCAATTCAAATCCAGCGTTTTCAAATACACTTTGTAGGCCTTCTGCTTTGATTTGCGCTTCCACTTGACGGCTTCCCGGAACCAGCCAAGCAGTTACATTCTTCGCTTTTTGTTTACCTTTAATGAAACTGGCAGCTACTCTGAAATCTTCAATTCTAGAATTGGTACAGCTACCAATAAATACAAAGTTGATGGGTTTGTTTAATAACGATTCTCCAGCATTAAAATCCATATATTGCAAAGATTTTTCAAAAGAGGGATTATCTTCTAAAGGTATGGCGTCAGATATTTTAATGCCCATGCCAGGATTGGTCCCGTAAGTAATCATGGGCGCAATATCTTCAGCTTCAAAAGTATATTCCTTGTCAAATTTAGCCCCTTCGTCTGTTGGAAGTGTTTTCCAATATTCAATTTTTTTCTCAAACTCAGTCCCTTTGGGCGCAAACTCACGACCCTTGATGTAGTTAAAGGTAGTTTGATCTGGAGCGATCATACCACCTCTAGCCCCCATTTCAATGCTCATGTTACAAACAGTCATTCGGCCTTCCATGCTCATATTTTCAAAAACATCCCCTGCATATTCACAGAAATAACCTGTCCCTGAATTGGTGCCTAATTTAGAAATAATGTATAGGATAACGTCTTTAGCCAATACCCCTTTTTTGAGACTGCCATTTACAGTTACGCGCAGACTTTTTGGTTTTTTTAGTAAAAGACACTGGCTTGCGAAAACTTGGGCGACTTGACTTGTTCCAATACCAAAAGCAATCGCTCCAAAAGCACCATGTGTTGAGGTATGGCTGTCCCCGCACACCATGGTCATACCTGGTTGAGTGATCCCAAGTTCAGGTGCCATAACATGGACAATCCCATTGTACTTATGACCGAGTTTATATAAGGTGATGTTATTTTCTAAACAATTTTTTGAAAGTTGTTCAAGTTGTTTTCTAGAAAGTGCATCTTTGACTGGTAGATGTTGATTTGTTGTAGGAGTATTGTGATCAGCTGTGGCTACAATTTGAAGTGGTCTAAAAATCGGAATTCTTCTTTGCTCTAATTCATTAAAAGCTTGAGGGCTTGTAACTTCATGAATAAGATGCTTATCGATATACAGGATTTGAGGTCCATTTTCAACAGCTTCTACAACATGCGCATCCCAAACCTTATCAAAAAGTGTCTGTTTCATAAATCAGCGTAGTTCATTGTAAATAGCACTAGACTCCATGATTTGGTGGATGTCATTGTCATTTATTTCTTTTTTTAAATCAGCAAATTTTAGAAAATCTTTGTAAACGACATCGAGCTGTAGTTTTGTAAGATTATAACCGACATTTTTTGCCCTGTAAGCCAAGGCGGCGCGACCAGATCTAGCTGTCAGCACAATAGCCGATTTGGTAACACCAACATCTTTTGGATTTATGATTTCATAGGTTTCTCTATTTTTTATTACACCGTCTTGGTGAATTCCTGAGCTGTGCGCAAATGCATTGGCACCTACGATGGCTTTGTTGGGCTGGGTGTGAATTCCCATATTATCAGAAACTAGTTGGCTGATACCATATAGCATAGAGGTGTTAATATTGGTGTCCAATTTTAGGTTTGGATGTTGCTTCATAATCATGACTACTTCCTCTAATGCGGTATTGCCTGCACGTTCGCCGATTCCGTTAATGGTACATTCAATTTGCCCCGCCCCGTTAATAACACCTTCAATGGAATTTGCGGTGGCTAGCCCAAGATCATTGTGACAATGACAAGATAATGTGGCTTTTTCAATTCCTTTTACATTCTCTTTGAGGTACCTTATTTTAGCCCCGTACTCATGAGGAAGGCAATACCCTGTTGTATCCGGAATATTTAGAACGGTGGCTCCAGCTTTAATAACAGCTTCACAAACTTTTGCAAGATATTCGTTATCAGTTCGGCCAGCATCTTCCGCATAAAACTCTATATCTTCCACAAATGATTTTGCATAACGCACCGCGGCAACAGCACGTTCTATAATGGCGTCTCTGTTCGAGTTAAATTTAAATTTAATGTGTGAATCTGAAGTTCCAATGCCTGTATGAATCCTGGGCATCTTGGCATATTTTAGAGCTTCAGCAGCAGTTTTAATATCGTTTTCTACGGAGCGGCTCAATCCGCAAACAGTCGCATTCTTAACGATTTTTGAAACGGCTTCAACCGATGCAAAATCTCCAGGGCTAGACACTGGGAATCCCGCTTCAATAATATCCACGCCCAACAGGTCTAATTGCTCCGCGATAACTGTTTTTTGAGCTTTGTTGAGCTTGCATCCGGGCACCTGCTCTCCATCCCTTAAAGTAGTGTCAAATATTTGAACGTTTGTGGTGGACATTTCTATATAATATATTCTATATTGTATTGCATAACGAATTTAATTTTTTTTGAATTTTAAACCTAAATTATTTTCATAAATTTACAATGCTTAACCAGGAGTATTTTAATGTAATAATATGAATATCATAGTGTTAAGTGCATTATTTAATTATGACTAAACTTACAAAAGACAATTTGTTTGTCTTGGTGAAATCACTGACCAAGTCTGAAAAGCGACAGTTTAAGCTTTATGTCGGTAGATTGGGTGTGAATGAAGATTCAAAGTTTTTGTTGCTGTTTAAGTTGTTAGAACGGCTTAAGGCTTACGATGAAAAACTTATCTTAAAGCAAGGATTCGTAAAAAAACAACAGCTTTCCAATTTAAAAGCCCATTTATACAAGCAGATACTTATAAGCCTAAAACTGAATCCTTCTCATCAAAATTTGAGAATACAACTGAGGGAGCAATTGGATTTTGCTACTATTTTATACCACAAAGGGCTCTACAAGCAAAGTTTGAAAATACTAGATAAGGCGAAGGCATTAGCCATTAAAAACCAGGAAAAAAATATTGCGTATGAGATCGTTGAACTTGAAAAAGTCATAGAATCTCAATACATCACAAGAAGTCTTAGTAACAGGGCTGACGCATTAACAATTCAAGCCAAAGAGTTGAGTCGTCAGAATGTTATTGCCAGCAAGTTGTCTAATTTATCTCTACAATTGTATGGGTTGTTTTTAAAAACAGGTTATGTAAAAAATAATGCAGAGCATGAAAAAGTGACGGATTATTTTGATAAAAGAATGCCAAAATTTAAAATTGAAGCATTGGGGTTTAGAGAAAAACTTTGGCTTTACAAGTCTCATCTTTGGTATAGTTTTTTAATTCAAGACTTCAAGTCTTGTTATAAATACTCCCGTAAATGGGTGGACTTGTTTTATGATAATGAGACTATGATTCCTTTAAATCCTGTATTTTTCTTAAGAGGATACCAGTATCTTTTAGAGGCCTTATTTTTCATAAAGCACCATCAAAAATTTAAAAATGTTTTGAACGATTTTGAACAAATAACTCAAAAAGCGTGGTTCCCTCATGACGATAATATTGACGGCTTGGTGTTTCTTTACCTGTATTCCAATAAGATTAATTTACATTTTATGGAAGGTAGTTTCAACGAGGGCCTTCCTTTAATTGAAGAGGTGCTTGAAGGTTTGAAGAGACACGCCAACCAAATAGACGAACATCATGTGATGGTGTTTTACTATAAGATAGCCAGCTTGTATTTTGGTACCGGTGATTATGAAAACGCCATTTGTTTTCTTTCCAAGATCATTAATAATAAGTCTCTGCAGATGAGAGAGGATTTGTTGTGTTTTTCTCGAATTTTAAATTTAGTGGCACATTATGAGGCAGGTCTTGACTACCAACTCGATCGCCTTATCAAAAACACCTATAAGTTTTTGATTAAAATGGAAGATTTATATGCGGTTCAAAAAGAAATGGTTTCCTTTTTAAAGAGCTTAGGGGACATCTATCCAAACGAACTAAAAGCCGCTTTTAAAGGTTTACACCAAAAACTTTTAACTTATGAAGACCACCCCTATGAAAGGCGTGCTTTTTTATACCTGGATATAATTTCTTGGTTAGAAAGTAAAATAGAAAATAAATCTACAGCAGACATAATTAAAGAAAAATTTACTAAAATTAACATTAATATTTAAAAAAATTAGAAAAAAATTTGGTTATCTGATTTATATATTTGAATATTTGCGTATACAAAGTTCAACAACTTATTGAAGTGTTATCAAGAAAGGTAGAGGGATTAGACCCGTTGACGCCTTAGCAACCCTCTAACCTAATTAGAGTAGGTGCTAAATTCTACTATTTATGTTTTATAATTAGATAGATAACAAGTGCTAATTTCTATAAAATTAGGACATACTCTTTATAACATTTTTCGTTAAGATTCATCAAAAATGATGTGTTTTACTTTTGTTTTAATTAATTATTAACTCAAAAAAAACTGAAAAATGAGTACCCAAAAATTTGCAACAAACGCACTACATGCGGGCCACGATGCCTCTCAAACCTCTGGTACGAGAGCCGTACCTATTTACCAATCTACAGCTTATGTTTTTAACGATTCTGATCATGCCGCTAATCTGTTTGCATTGGCTGAACCTGGTAATATTTATACAAGAATAAACAATCCAACAAATGATATTTTGGAACAGCGCTTGGCTGCTTTGGAAGGGGGAATTGCAGCAGTTGTTACTGCTTCCGGCACTTCGGCCATTGCTACGACTTTGTTAACGCTTTTAAAAGCGGGAGATCATATTGTTGCTTCTAGTAGTTTGTATGGGGGAACCTACAATTTATTGAGCGTTACCTTGCCAAGACATGGAATCACAACTACATTTGTGGACCCATCAGATTCTGAAAATTTTAAAACGGCAGTTCAAGAAAATACTAGGACATTTTTTATTGAATCTTTAGGAAACCCTAAGTTGGACGTCTTGGATATAGAAGCCATCTCTAAACAAGCACAATCATCTAAAGTCCCATTGATCGTGGACAATACTGTTGCCACACCTTGTTTATTAAATCCTATTGAACACGGCGCCAATATTGTCATTCATTCTCTTACAAAATACATCAATGGCAATGGTACAGCCTTAGGAGGTGCTATTATTGATGCGGGAACTTTTGATTGGACCAATGGAAAATTCCCAGAATTTACGGAACCTTCCCCTGGATATCACGGCTTGGTTTACAGCGAAGCCCTAGAAGCGGCCGCATTCATAGCTAAAATTAGAATAGAAGGATTACGAGATTATGGCGCTGCACTCAGTCCATTTAATGCATTTCAAATTATCCAAGGATTGGAGACATTGGAAGTTAGAATCCAAAAGCACAGCGAAAATGCATTGCTACTGGCTCAGTGGTTACAAAAGCAGGATTTAGTTGCTTGGGTGAATTATCCTGGATTGGAAAACAGTGCTTACAAATCTTTAGCAGCACGTTACTTACCCAAGGGACAAAGTGGTCTTGTAACCTTTGGTGTCAATGGGGGATATGATGCTGCTAAAAAAATTGCAGACACCACAAAACTATTTTCTTTATTGGCAAACATTGGAGACACAAAATCTTTGATCATTCATCCAGCGAGCACCACCCATCAACAATTAAGTGATGAAGCACAAGCGTCCACAGGAGTTACTAAAGACCTCATTCGTTTGTCGGTCGGATTGGAAAATATTGATGATCTCAAAGCAGATTTGGAAGCGGCTTTTAGTGCAGTAAATGCACAAGTCCCTTGTGATTTCTAACAACTAATGAATTGAACAAATTAAAATACATAGACCTTCCTAAGCACACCTTAATTTCTGGTAAGAAACACGCCACACAATTGTCTTATCAGTTGTTTGGGTGTGCATTAAATACAGCCCCTATTGTTTTGGTAAACCACGCTTTAACAGGCAATTCAAATGTATGCGGAGAAACCGGGTGGTGGGGTTCACTAATAGGGCTTGATAAAACAATTGATACGTTGCGTTATACCGTTTTGGCCTTTAATATTCCTGGGAACGGTTACGATGGAAACCCTGATAATTTAATAGAAAATTACAAAGATTTTGTGGCTAGAGACATTGCCCAAATGTTCATTTCAGGAATTGAGTTTTTGAAGATAAATCAATTATATGCCATTATTGGAGGCTCTTTAGGTGGCGGTATCGCATGGGAAATGGCAGTGTTAAGCCCTAATATTACCCAACACTTGATTACCATTGCGAGTGATTGGAAATCTACAGATTGGATCATTGCCAACTGTTTGATCCAAGAACAGTTTTTAATTAACTCTAAAAACCCACTACACGACGCAAGAATGCATGCCATGTTGTGCTACCGTACTCCGGCTTCGTTTGCAGCACGGTTTGAACGTTCAAAAACTGAGGACTTACAATTATTCAATATTGAATCTTGGCTTTTACATCATGGTGAAAAGCTAAAACAGCGCTTTCAACTGTCGGCCTATAAATTGATGAATCAACTTTTAAGAACAATTGATATTACTAAAGAAAATCAAGACGCTGTAGAGGTGCTCAATTCTATTAATGCGAAAATTCACATGATAGGAATCGAAACAGATTTATTTTTTGTACCCGAACAGAACAGGCAAACGTTAGAACTCCTGCAATCGAAATTTTCAGAGATTTATTACCACGAGATTTCTTCTATTCATGGCCATGATGCTTTTTTGATTGAATACGAACAACTCAACAAGATTATTGAACCTTTGTTTCAAACCCAAGCGGCCCCAATTTTAGGCTAAAACTTATTTTTTCTATAGCAGTCGTTAAAATTTAATTTTCGCCTCACACGCATTTGTTTTTATATGCTTAATTTTGCAAATAAATATTTGCATTTGAAAGTCATTGAGCGCATAAAAAAACCCATAAGTTTTGAGATGGAACTTTTTGAAAAAAAGTTTCGCCTTTCTATGTCAAGTAAAGTGGCTCTGCTGAATCGAATCACCCATTATATTGTCAATCGTAAGGGCAAACAAATGCGCCCCATGTTTGTGTTTTTATCTGCAAAGATGGTTTCCAACGGGGAACTCAGTGAGCGGACTTATCGCGGTGCTTCTGTTATCGAACTCATTCACACCGCAACCCTGGTTCATGATGATGTGGTTGATGACAGCAATCAACGTCGAAGCTTTTTTTCCATAAATGCCCTTTGGAAAAATAAAATTGCTGTTTTAGTAGGGGACTTTTTATTATCTAAAGGACTTTTAGTCTGTATTGACAACAATGATTTTGATTTATTAAAAATCATTTCCGTTGCGGTTCGAGAAATGAGTGAAGGCGAACTGCTTCAGATTGAAAAAGCCAGAACTTTAGACATTACAGAGGCTATTTATTACAATATTATCCGTCAGAAAACAGCCACTTTGATCGCAGCTTGTTGCAGTTTGGGTGCCGCATCTGTTAAACCACATTCAAAGGATGTAGAAATCTTAAGAAAGTTTGGAGAGCTTATTGGGATGGCATTTCAAATCAAGGACGATTTATTCGATTATGGATCTCGAAAAATTGGCAAGCCAACAGGCATAGACATCAAAGAACAAAAAATGACACTCCCCTTAATTTACACCCTTAATAATTGTTCCAACAAAGACCGCGACTGGATTGTAAACTCCATTAAGCGCTATAACAAAGACCCCAAAAGAGTAAAAGAAGTCATTGCTTTTGTAAAAGAAAGTGGAGGTCTAGACTATGCAGTATCAAAAATGAAAGAATTCCAAACTCAAGCGCTTGAATTGATTCAACATTATCCAGAATCTAAATACAAAGAAGCCTTGGTAATGATGGTCAACTATGTCATTGATCGCAATAAATAAACCTTTGTCTTTCATCTCTTTATTTTATATTTAAAATATATTAGATTTTATATCTTTACGTTTGTACTGAATATTTAACTTTAATAAAACCATAAAATTGATTTCAAGGTCAACAATAGATCAAGTGTTTGACATGGCCCGTGTAGAAGAGGTCATAGGTGATTTTGTGCAACTCAAAAAAGCGGGCAGTAATTTTAAAGGTCTCAGTCCCTTTAGTGAAGAGCGCACCCCGAGTTTTATGGTGTCTCCAGTAAAACAAATTTGGAAGGATTTCTCTACAGGTAAAGGCGGCACTGCCGTCTCATTTTTAATGGAGCACGAGCATTTCACCTATCCTGAAGCTATCCGGTATTTGGCTAAAAAATACAATATTGAAATTGAAGAAACCATCCAAAGTGACGCCCAAAAAGAAGCGGCAGGAGAAAGAGAAAGTATGTATCTGGTTTCGGAATTTGCCAATACTTATTTTCAAAACACACTGCATAAAACAGATGCTGGAAAAGCGGTTGGATTGAGCTACTTTAAAGAACGGGGTTTCACTCCTGAAACCATTAAAAAATTTCAACTTGGATATTCAACAGATGCTTGGAGTGGTTTTACGGATGCGGCTTTAAAAAAAGGCTATCAATTAAAATACCTAGGGCAAACAGGGCTGACCATCATCAAAGAAGAGAAACAATTTGACCGATTTAAAGGACGTGTCATGTTTCCAATTCACAGCATGTCTGGACGTGTATTGGGTTTTGGCGGTCGTATTTTGGCCAAGAATGAAAAAGCAGCAAAATATCTTAATTCACCAGAAAGTGACATTTATCACAAGAGCAAGGTTTTATATGGAATTTATTTTGCCAAACAAACCATCGCGAAAGAAGACAATTGTTATTTAGTAGAAGGCTACACAGATGTGATTCAATTTCATCAAACAGGCATTAAAAATGTCGTCTCTTCATCAGGCACGGCCCTGACTGCCGAACAAATCAGACTCATAAACAGGCTTACTAAAAACATTACAGTTCTGTTTGACGGCGATGCGGCTGGGATTCGTGCCGCATTACGAGGGGTTGATTTGATTTTGGAACAAGGGATGAATGTCAAAATATGTACGTTTCCAGAAGGAGAGGATCCCGACAGTTTTGCCAAGCAAAATACAATGGAGGAATTGCAGCAGTACCTCAAAGAAAATGCTAAGGATTTTATAGCCTACAAAGCATCTCTGTTAATGAAAGAGGCCGCAAATGACCCGATTGCCAAAGCGGATTTAATTCGTGACATGGTCAGCAGTATTTCTAAAATTTCGGATCAAATAAAACAAGAGATTTATGTGCGTGAATGTGCCAGAATCATGGATATAAGCGAAGAAGTACTTTTTAGCACACTGGCTCAAATGTTGAAAAAAAGCAACGCAGAAGCCAACAAAAACTATCAAAAGGAAAAGAAATCCTTTGAGGTTGTCAAAGCCACTTCCGCTCCCAAAAAAGTAAACATTCAATTTGAACTGGAACAAAAAATCATTGAGGTTCTGTTGTTGTATGGCAATCGATCTGAAGACTTTGAAGATTTGATTTTAAAAGAAAACGAAGATGGAGTGCTTGTTTTGGAGCCTGTAACACATAAAGCCAGGGTCTTTGAGAAAATCTATTTAGATTTACAAGAAGATGAAATGCAATTTAGTAATTCAGATTTTAAAACGATTTATTATCTAATTATTGATCATTTAAATCAGTCTGAAGCATTTTCATTTGATAATTTCATACAACGCATTGATTCCAAGTTAGCTGCAATTATTACCTCAATTTTAATGAATGATGAACGCTATCGCCTCCACAATTGGGAGAAAAATAATATTTTCCCTAAACCCAAAGATTTGAGTATTTCTCAGCTTGTTAGTGAAACGATTTTGAGCTTAAGATGTTTTTTAATTGATCAAAAAGTAACAGAATTTAAAATCAAGACACAAGACGCTTCAAAGGATCATTCCGAAGTTTTAGAAGACGTTTTAAATTATTCCAATTTAAAAATGTTGCTTTCAAGAAAGCTTAACAGAGTTCTCTGATTAATTTTTTTGCCGTCCCAAATCAATCAACGCAATGATGTTATTGACTTGCAGTTTCTTCATAAGACGGGTCTTGTAGGTGCTTACTGTTTTTGGATTGATGTTCAATTCGATAGCCATTTCGTTGTTTTTCTTACCTATACAAATTAAATTTAATACTTCAATTTCCCGTGTGGAGAGTTTGTTGTATAAATTTGTTTGTTCCTGGGTTTTTTCAAAAGTCAATTTTCTTGCCATGGCATTGCTGACATAAATACCACCTTTAAAAACTTTTAGAATTGCTCTTTTAATGGTAGCTGTTGTGGCTGATTTTGAAAGGTATCCCGAAGCACCCGTTTTAATGGTATTCGCTGCATAAATATTTTCAGCTTGTGAACTGAAAATAAGCACTCTAATTTCATTGAACTCCTTTTTTATATTTCTCAAAATGGTGATGCCATTGGAGTCCCCGAAGTCTAATGACAAAAGCACAACATCAATGCTTCCCTTTTTTAGATAGTCCATCAATTGTTTTTTGGTGTTTACAGAATTGACGATTTTAATGTCTGATGAAGATTCAAAAAGCATGCGAATTCCATAGCTTACAATGGGTTGGTGGTCAGCGATAAGCACCCTAATCATGATTTCATTTTTCTAACTGATTCAGGGATCACACAAACAGGAATCGGATTCATTTTGTGAGAATTCGCAGTGTTGTATTGCATGAAAATATTAAAAACCTCTAGTTCTCTGCCAGCAAAATCAACTGCAGTTTTTCCTAGATTTTTCATAGTCATGGCCCATTCTAGCTCTGGATAAGAAGCCCCAATTTGCTCTTCATCGCTTCGAGCATCTCCAAAAAGACCATCACTTGGAGCGGCCTCCATAATGCTTTTGGGAACATTAAGCTGTGCTCCTAATTCATAAACTTCAGATTTTAAAAGGTCTGCAATAGGGCTTAAATCTACCCCTCCGTCACCATATTTTGTGTAAAAACCGACCCCAAAATCTTCAACTTTATTCCCTGTGCCTGCCACCAAAAAACCTTTGAGTCCAGCGTGATAGTAAAGGGTTGCCATTCGCAATCTTGCACGTGTATTGGCAAGCGCCATCTCAATTTCGGTTTGAGTACCGTCTTTCGATACTTCTGATTTCAAAGCCTCATAAGTAGGGGTTAGGTCAACCCTTAAAGAGGTAACATTAGAGTAGGTGTTTTTTAAATGAGATATGTGTTCTTGCGCTCGGCTTACATGACTGGGTTCTTGATGAATTGGCATCTCAAAACAACACAGACTCAGTCCGGTTTTAGCACACAATGTCGAAGTTACTGCTGAATCAATCCCCCCTGATACCCCGATGACAAACCCTTTCATATTGGTTTTATCAGCATAAGAATTTAACCATTTTGTGATGTGATTTACAACCGCAGTAGTATTCATTTTTTCTAAATTAATAACAAAAGTAAGTTATTCTTTGCTTCTTTGAAACCCCTCAAACTACAAAAGCTAAATTTTAAAATACAATTAACTCTTTGTACTAAAAATTTTAAACTTATATTTAACTTGATTGTAATAAGTTAAACAAATTAATAAAAAATTTTAAATCTTGTTCTTTTTTAAAAATATCACAATAAGATCTTTTTTCAGCATTGTCTTTTTGATTTGCTATGGGCTTTTACAGGCACAATTAAGCCGCACCCATTACATCCCACCCATAACAGCTGCTTCAGATAATAATGCCATACCTCAAAATCAATATTTACACATTTCAACACCTAACGAAAACCCTGTCAATGTCGCGGTCAACCAGGTTGGGAGTGGTGTTATAAATTATACCGTTTCAAACACAAGTCCGTTAGAGATTTATATAGGAATTGGAGACAATACTCCATTTATACTGCCGGTTTCCAATACTGCAAGCTCAGTATCAAATAAAGGCTATATCATTCAATCAGAAAAACCTGTTTATGCTTCCATTCGTCTCATTGCTGGAAATCAAAATCAAGCAGGGTCATTGGTTTCTAAAGGACTGTCGGGTCTTGGCAAAACGTTTAGGGTTGGAACCTTTACAAATCTAAAAACATTTTCATCCAACAATAGAGATTATATGAATTTTGTGTCTGTGATGGCCACCGAAAATAATACTCAGGTTGATTTTTCTGACCTTCCAGTAGATATTATTATCGAAAATAATACGCCGCTTTCAACAGTCTTGGATGCTGGAGAGTCTTATGTTATTGCCTTGAATCCAGCTGAAATAACTTCTAATAGAGATGGTCTTATTGGTGCGTTGGTCACTTCCAACAAGCCCATTGTCGTCAACTGCGGCTCTTTAAATGGGACTAATTTTAATCAAAATGGTCGCGATGCGGGGATTGACCAAATTGCACCATTGGAAACCATTGCCATTGACGGTCAGGAATTTAGTGAATACATTTTTGTGCGTGCCAATGGTTTTGACGCCATTGAAAGGCCATTGATCGTAGCGCATTACGACAATACCGAAGTTTGGATCAATGGCGATTCTTCAACGGGAAGTCTGCTTACTACCTTAAATGCTGGACAATACATCAGTATTGATGGTAGTAATTTTAGCACCCAATCTTTATCCGGTTCAAACCCAGGGGGTAACCTCTATGTTTGGACTTCTAAAACAACCTTTGCTTATCAAGGGATTGGAGGTACAAACAGCGAAGCGAATCAAGAGCTATTTTTTGTGCCGCCTCTAAACTGCAAGGCCCCACGCTCCATTGACAACATTCCACTTATTCAATCCTCAGGATCTGGTGACGTCACATTTAATGGCGGTGTTACAGTTGTCGCAGAAGCGGGCGCTGTTGTAAGTGTCAATGGCAGTCCAACCACGGCGATCCCTCAAAATGTGAACGGAAATTCGAATTATGTAACCTATTTAATTGGTGGACTTTCGGGTAACGTAAGTGTTGTGTCCGACGGACAAATTTATGTTTCTTATTATGGTGCCAATGGCGCTGCAGCCCTTGGTGGTTTTTATTCGGGATTTATTTTTAAGCCTGAAATTGCATCAGACGCCATTGACGTTGCCACTCAAGAGCTGTGTATACCTTTTATAGAACTGAGTCTAGGCAGTGAAGAAACATTTGATGCCTATCAATGGTTTTACAATGGGGCTAGCATCGCTGGTGCTACGAACGAAACCTACATCCCGAGTTCTCCTGGGTTTTACCAATTGGAAGGGGTTATTCTCGATTGCTCATCCGTTCTATCAGATAATATTCCAGTCAGTGTCTGTGCAGGCGATTATGATAATGATGGTGTGAATAATAATTTGGATTACGATCTTGACAACGATGGAATTTTAAACGTTCTAGAATCTAATTGCGATTTCAATTTTGACCTTTCGGCCAGTTCAGGGCCATATTTTACTTCAACTTTTGTGTCAAGTACCGCCAATACTGTAGCGGTTCCCTTTCAAGGGTTTTCAGATCAATCTATGCTTTTGAGCGCAGCACCAACCGTTGGTACAATTCTAAGTACAACGACTTACCAACTCAGTTTTGATGCGCCAACCCAGTTTAGGATTGAACAAGCTTCGGCAGCACAATCCAGTGGTGCTATGGAAGATTCTGAACTCTATATTTTGAGTGTACCTTATGATGAGACCGTTTCTGTTTATAACCCCGACAATCAATTGCTGATTGATGTCAATTACGATGGCGTTTATGATAATAATATTACAAGTTTTACCGCCTTTGAAATCAGATTTAAACTCAATGCCGCCAGTTTGGCAACTGGAGGCGGTACCTTTTCATTTCAAAGCCAAAATGCAACTCAGTTCGAAATTAAATACATTAACAGTTCTGAAATTAATTCCAATGATGTGGCTTTTCAACTAACACAAAGCTGTCGTGCTGTGGACTCTGATGGCGATTCCATTACGGATAATTTTGATTTGGACAGTGACAATGATGGTATTTATGATCTTATTGAAAGTGGAAATTCAATACTGGATGCTGATCAAGATGGTATGGTCGATACATTGGAAGCCAATGACAGCAATAATGATGGCCGTCATGACAATGCACAAAGTCCTGTAGATTCAGATTCAGATTTTGTCTATGATTTTTTGGACTTAGACAGTGACAATGATGGTTTGTACGATTTATTTGAAGCAGGTATTGGAGTTAACACCCAAGATCTAGATAATAATGGACAAATTGATTTAGGCTTTGCCGATGGTAATTCTAATGGCGTATCCGATATAGCAGAACCCATAGTTCCTTTAGACTCTGACAGCGATGGCCTACCAGATTTTACGGAACTGGATGCCGATTCCGATGGCTGTTTTGATGTTGACGAGGCTGGCTTTGCTGGAACCCTTGGAATTTTAGACGGAACTGGTATTGATGGTAGCGGGCTAATTGTTGGTGGGAATGGTTATAATTTCGCAATTGATACCAATGCCGATGGCTTATTTGACTTTCAAGAATATATCGAAGTTATTCCTGCTGCAGTCATCACGCCACAATTTATTTGTGAATCAGGGGGTACAAGTCTTCAAATTGACTTAGAATCCAATTCAGATCTCTACGACTCAGTTGTGTGGGAGCAAAGTATTGATGGGGGTTTGACCTGGAGCACCCTTGCTGAAACCCCTTCAAGTTTTGAAAATGTAAACACCAATACACTAGAAATTTTAAACGTAGCAACGAGCCTCACCAATACACTTTTTAGAACACAAATGACCCGAAACGATTTGGTTTGTCAAACATTTTTTTCTGATCCTATTGAACTTATAATTAATCCTTTGCCAGTAATTGTTTCCAATGTCAGTTTATTTCAATGCGACCAAGATACAGATGGGGTAACAATTTTTAATTTAAACGAAGCCAATGCTTTAATTTCTTCTAATCATACAAATGAATCGTTCAGCTATTACCACAATTATTCAGATGCGGAGCAAGGAAATACCAATGCCATAGCGAGTCCCATAGATTATGAAAACTTAAGCACGGATCCTCTAATAAATCCCAACCAAATTTTTGTTCGTGTAGAAACGGTGGAGGGTTGTGCTTTGGTTTCAGAGCTGAATCTATTTGTTTCAACAACCCAAGTTCCTGCCAACTTTTCGATTCCACCATACCCCCAATGCTATGACGATTCGGATGGTATTACAAGCTTTGACTTCAGTGCTTCAGAAGCCATTATTTTAGGCTTATTCCCTCCAACCCAATCTCTAACAGTTTCCTATTATGAAACAGAGGCGGATGCCTTGTCTGAAATTAATCCCATTGTTGCTATTTCAAATTACGAAAACACAACAGGATTCAATCAAACCATTTGGGTACGTTTGGATTCTGATATTGATAATTCTTGTGTTGGTTTAGGACCTTATGTTGAGCTGGTGGTCAACCCACTTCCAGACTTAAACACCCCATCAATTCCAACATTCTGTGTTAGTGGTCCTAATACAGAGACAGTGGATTTGAATTCGCAATTTGATGCTGAAATTTTAGGAGCCCAAGCGGCCACAGACTTCACAGTAGATTACTATTTGACACTTTCGGATGCTCAAAACAATACAGCTGCTGTGAGCAGTATTACCAATACAACAAGTCTTGAGACCGTTTTTTACAGAATTTTAAATAACTCTACTGGCTGTTCTGATATCAGTCAGTTTGATATTCCATTTTTTGACACACCCCAGGCCAATTCATTTTCATCTCTCCCTGAATGTGAAACGGACAACGATGGACTTTTTCTATTTGATACTTCTAATTTAGAGGCAACGGTTTTGGGTTCCCAAATCAATATGTCAGTCGCTTATTTTGATGCATTGGGGAACCCACTTCAAGATGCCAATGGAGGGATTATTACAAGCCCATTTCCGGCTATATTTTTGACGGCTTCTCAAAGAATTACAGTTGTTGTATCTAACGCTACTTGTGTAGATGCTGTAATAGACATTGACTTTGTGGTCCATCCCAACACAAACTTTTTGGTAGAGGATGTTGTGATTTGTAACGGAACTTCCGAATTGATAGAGTTAGACCTTGAGGATCCAACTTTAAATTTTAATTACCAATGGACCCTCCCGGATTTGAGTGTTATTAATACAACCCAGCCAGAACTTGTGGCCTCTCAATTAGGGGAGTATCAGGTGACTGTATCCAATTTGAATGGCAGCTGTTCACGATCTCAGTTTTTTGAAGTTTTTGAATCTGAACCGCCTAGCATAACATTGGAGAATATCACCATTGTTGAAGGAACTTCCAATAATTCTATTGTGGTTGATGAAGCAGCTTTAGGAAGTGCCAATTATGAATTTGAGTTGGTTGACGAAAATGGAAATTTGGTAGCAGCGTATCAAGATTCGGGTAATTTTTATCAGCTCACAGGTGGTTTTTACAGCTTGTATGTGCGTGATGAATTACAATGTGCTGAGGTTGTCATTACAGTCCCCGTGCTGTACATTCCCAATTTTTTCACTCCTAACAATGATGGATATAATGATACTTGGGGCATTAAGGGAGTCATTTCGGGTGACTATATTTTTTCTAAAATCTCAATTTTTGATCGCTATGGAAAACTTCTTAAAAACATGAGTATCAATTCTAATTTTTGGAATGGAACTTACAACGGTGCCCGGCTCCCAACCAGTGATTATTGGTATGCTATAGAGCTCACAAAATCGGATGGTAGTGTTTTCGTCAAACAAGGTCATTTTACACTACGCCGGTAATCTTTAAGGAATTTTAAAAATCACAGCATCATTTGACAGCTATTGATTATTTTTGTTTCAATTCACTCATGATTACAGTTTATGACTTTTAAATTTTTCTTTTCATATAAGTTTAAAATAACAGCAGCTTTATGCTTGCTTATAAGTGTGTTTTCTTGTGAAAGAAAGTCTGCTTTGCAAAAAGAAATTCAGGCCGTTCCAATGGAAGTTAAGGTAGAGCGTTTTGATCAAGCCTTTATGAAAATTAAAGCGGAGCATCTACCTTATTTAAAGATGCCATATCCCTTTTTATTTCCTAAGCAAACCCCCGATTCTGTATTTCTAAAGCGAATACAGGACCCAATTCAAAAACTAATTCAAGCGTCTGTAGACAGTGTATTTGTAAATTTTGAATCTACCGAATTGGATTTAAGGTCCCTTTACAAGCATATTAAATATTACAATCCTTCTTTAAAAAAACCTCGATTAATAACTGTTTATTCAGACGTTGATTATCGCAATAAAGTTATTGTAACAGATTCTATTGTCTTGATTGGTATTGATAATTACTTGGGGCCTACACATGAATTCTACGATGGATTTTACAGTTATATCAAAAAAAACATGAATAAAAATCAAATCGTGATGGATTTGGCCGATACCTATGCAGCCAGGTTGATTAATTCACCGAGAAGAAATACATTTTTAGAAGAACTTGTTTATCAAGGGAAAAAATTATACCTCAAGGATATCTGGGTGCCCAGTGCCGAAGATTTTATTAAGATCGGCTATACTGAAGATGAGTTGCAATGGGCGGAAGCCAATGAATTTTACATTTGGCAGTATTTTGTAGAAAATGAATTGCTGTACAGCACCGAGCCCAAACTCCTAACACGTTTTATAAACCCTGGACCCTTTTCTAGGTTTAATTTAGAATTAGACAACGAGTCTCCAGGTTCAATAGGCCGTTACATAGGTTGGAAAATAATTAGATCTTATGTAAAAAACAACAACACATCTCTATTGCAAATGCTTCAAATGGACGCCCAATCCATTTTTAACAAGGCAAAATTTAAACCAAAAAACTGATGGCAAAATCACATACTTCTAAAATTGAATTACAAGTTTCATTGGACGAAAACAAAATCCCCGAATCCCTTCATTGGACCGCTGAAGATGGAGGCGTAAACAATCAAGAAGCCAAGGCCTTCTTTTTATCAGTTTGGGATTCTGTAAATAAAGAATCATTGCGTATTGATCTTTGGACCAAGGACATGCCCGTAGACGAAATGAAATTATTTTTTCATCAGACCTTGGTGACCATGAGCGACACCTTTATGCGGGCCACTCAAGACGAAAAAATGACCGCTACAATGAAAGATTTCTGTGATTATTTTGCTGAAAAATTAGAACTCAAAAAGCAATAGCACTACCAAACGTTAAGCCGGTTGGCATCCAATTTTAAAAATATAAATATTAGAATCGTAAACCCCAATAAGCCAGATCCACCATAGCTAAAAAAAGGCAGTGGAATCCCAACGGTTGGAATCAATCCCATCACCATGCCAATGTTTATTAAAAAATGGACAAACAGAATCGAGGCCACACCGTATCCGTAAGCTCTGCTAAATTGAGATTTTTGTTGTTCTGCTAAAAAAATAATCCTTCCAATTAGAATCACAAACATCAGTACCACTAAGCTGCTGCCCAAAAAGCCCCATTCTTCTGCAACCGTACTAAAGATGTAGTCGGTATGTTGCTCAGGGACAAATTTTCCTTTGGTACGTGTTCCTTCACTGAAGCCTTTTCCTTTTATTCCGCCAGCACGAATCGCTTTCTCAGATTCATTTAGGTTATAGGAAATGTTTCGTTTCATTTCCTTTAATTTAATAGGGTCTTTTTCCAGTCTCAGCCAAAGTCCGATGCGGTCTTTGTGGTGTTTTTGAAGGACATTGTTATAACTCCACTCTGTCGCAAAACCCAAGCCAATGCTAACAATTAAAATCCACAGTGCAACTCCAAACTTCTTTTTCTTTTTTTTCAAAAATAATTGATTAATTAAAAGGCAGCCAGCGATAATACTGCATACAACAAGGGCTGAAAACTTAAGTGTTCCAATGGCTACTAAAAAAAGCGCAAAACCAATTAAGATGTACTTATCAGGGATGCCTTCTCTGTAAAGCACAAAAATTAGGGCAATAAAAACAAGCGTACTGCCTGCATCGTTTTGTAAAAGAATGAGGGCCGCGGGAATTAAAATAATTAGACTAGCTCGAATTTGATGTCTCACTTCTTTTATGTTAGTCTGAAGATCACTCACATATTTTGCCAAGGCTAGAGCAGTCGCAAATTTTGCAAATTCACTGGGTTGCAATGTAAATCCTCCAATATCATACCATGAAAGCGCCCCGTTGATGTTTTTTCCGAATAGAAAAAGACCGACGAGCGTTGACATCGAAAATAGGAAGATAATACTAGCAAACCTTTCGTAGAATTTTGCGTCCAAAGCCAAAATAAAAACGATTGAAACAAAAGCAGCACCAATAAAAATCAATTGTTTGCCATAGGGTTTCGAGATATCAAAGTAAGATGTGAATTCAACACCAGTAGCTGCTGATACAATGTTAAAATACCCAAATACAACCAATCCCACATATAAGAAAACCATCAGCCAATCCAATTGAAAACTATTTGCTCTATTGAGGTTCATTATTCATTAATTTTAAAGGGTTTTCCGCTGTAAGGTTTAAGGTATTCACTTTCTAAGCTTTTGTTGAGTACAAGTTGCTCAGTCTTTTTTAGTGTGACTTGCCCTTTGAGATATTTTTCTATCATTAAACTTGCAATACGTCCTGCCCAACGCGCGCCATAATACCCGTTTTCAACGAGTACTGAAATCGCGATTTTTGGATTCTCCTTAGGTGCAAATGCAATAAAAATAGAATGGTCTGTAAGTTGTGTTTTGATCCCATCGATTTTTGTAAAATTTTCAGCAGTCCCCGTTTTTCCACAAATATCAATCCCCGGAACTCTTAATAAATTGGCCGTTCCTGTTTTATAAACGCTGTGCATTCCTTCAATAATAGGTTCATAATATACAGCATCAATTGAGGTTTCTTTTTTAGTTTTAAAATTAGGATCTATAACTTCTCCATCAATGGACTTTATAATATGTGGCGTGTAATAATACCCTCTGTTTGCAATTGCTGCAGTCATATTCGCCAATTGAATGGGTGTAACTAAAATTTCTCCCTGTCCAATAGCATTTGAAAGAATGGTCGTGGCACCCCATCTAAAGTCCGGATACCATTTGTCATAATAACTTCCATCTGGTACATTTCCTTTTTTTCCAACTGACAAATCATTGCCAAGAAAATTTCCAAGTCCAAAACTTTGAATTTGTGCGCTCCAAATATCCATAGCTTTTGAAGCGTTTTCATATTTTCCAATGGTTTTTCTAAACGCTATTGCAAAATAGGAATTACAAGAATTACTAATTCCTGTATTTAAATTGCGGTATCCACCTCCACAGTGGCATTTCATGACGCGACGTTTTTTACCGTAGGTATAGTTTCCGTCGCAATAAATGAGGTCATTTTCAGAGATTACCTCTTCTTGAAGTGCAGTCAATGCGACCAATATTTTAAAGGGTGATCCAGGTGGATGCATGCGAATCAGTGCTTTATCAAATAGCGGTTTGTAAATCGAATCTTGGTAAAGCTTCATGTAGTTTTTCGAGCGATCTCTGCCCACCAATAATCCTGGATTGTAGGATGGCGCAGAAACCAAACTTAATAATTCTCCAGTATTGGGTTCAATGGCTACTATCCCACCCATTTTATTTTGCATCAGGCGTTCTCCATAGGCTTGAAGCTCAGCGTCAATGGTTATTTTTATGTCTTTACCGGGAACAGAAAGGGTGTCAAATTGTCCTGCTTTATAAGGACCAATATCTCTGTTATAAATGTCTTTTTGAATGTAATTAACGCCTTTAACTCCACGGAGTTGTTCTTCATAGGATTTTTCAATTCCCAGTTTGCCAATGAGATCACCAAATTTATAATAATCGTCTTTATATAGGTTGTCTGGATTGACTTCAGCGATATACCCTAAAACATTGGCTCCAATATCTGTTTGATAATCTCTGGCGGCTCTTTTTCGGATGTAAAAGCCCTTAAATTTTCGCATTTGTTCGGATAAGAAAGCATAATCTTCTTTGGATAGATGCGAAAGAAATAAAGACGGAAGCCGCGGTGAGTAGCGCTTGGCTCGATTCAAATATTTTAAAAACTCTGTTTTGTCTATCTTCAATAAAGTACAAAATGTAAGGGTATCTAAGGTTTCCACTTCATTTGGTATTACCATCACATCATAAGTCGGTTGGTTTGCAACTAAGAGTTTACCATCACGGTCATATATATAGCCACGCTTTGGATATTGGTATATTTTGCGAATCGCATTGTCGTTTTCTATAGTGTTGGCACCCGAATCTAATACCTGAAGAAAAAATAAACGCCAGATTAAACAAATTCCTGAGCCAATAACCAGTATTAAAAGGAGGTATTTTCTCATGACTTTTTAGAGCTAAATAAAGCGTTTAAAAGCCAAACGAAAAGCAGCGTAAAGCCTCCATTAATCAATGTATTGTAAAAGATTATTTTAAATTTACTACTGTCAAAATAAATAAGTGTAAATAAAATAAGTTGATGGATAAGAATTAGCAATGCGAAATAAGTCAATCTTGGTAATGCTTCAGTAGCATTCAATTTTATGGCTTGGTACTCATAAGCAGCACCAAAAGAAAACTTTAAAAACGCCGGTCTGATATAGGCAATAGTTACGGCCGCTGCCGCATGTGCCCCCCCACTATCTAGAAAAAGATCTAAAATAAGACCAAGTGTAAATGCGATAAAAATAAGACCCATTCGGTTGCTGCCAATTGGGTATAATAGCACAAAAAGTACGTAAACATAAGGGTTTAAGCTTCCCATGAAATTTAATTGATTGCATACTAAAACTTGAAGCAGTAACAGCGCTATAAAACGAGTTGTATTTATAAATAGAGTACTATTCATTCTTTTCTTTAAGTGTTTTTAGTTCTTCAACATCTAGATTCTCAATGATGTGTACGTGCATCAAATTTGTCATGTCATTAAACAAGCTTACATTAATGATGTAGAGGTCTTTGTTATCATTTAATTGAAAGGATTCGATGCGTCCAATTGGGATATTTTCTGGAAACACCGAAGAATATCCACTTGTCACAACGGTATCACCTTTAGCTAATTTTACCAAATCTTGAATGTCATGAAGTTGTACTGACCTATGGTTTTCCCCATTCCATTCTAAGGTTCCAAAATGATTACTTTTTTTAAGTTTTGCATTGATTTTACTTTTTGTATTTAGGATTGAAATTACTCTGGCATATTTTGAGGACGTTTCATCAATAATCCCCACCAAACCCTTTGCGGTAATGACTCCCATATCTTCTTTAATAAGATCTCTTTCTCCTTTATTTATGGTCAAATAATTTTGAGGAAATGCATAGCTGTTTTTAATTACAGAAGCGGGGGTGAGTTGATAGTTGTCAGTGTCATTTAAAACTGCTGTAGATTGTGTTGAGCGGTTAAGATTCAATGCTTTTAGCCGGTTATTCTCCTCTAACAAAAGGATGTTTTCTTCTTTCAAATTAAAGTAGTTTCCAATTTTTGAGAAAAATGCATGAATAGAGCCACTCATGAGAGCCGAAGAATTTATAAATTTGCTTTTGTGGTAATCATGTGAAGTGATGGTAAGAGCTATGGAAAAACTAAACATTATTAAAAATAGAAGGAAAGTTTTATTTTTAAAAAAAAAATTAAGGAGTTGTTGCATCGCCTAAATTCTATTTTATTAAGACGCTCTTATATTTGGTAATGTTTTTTAATACAATTCCTGTACCTCTAACTACAGCCCTAAGCGGATCTTCAGCAATGTATACTGGGAGATCAGTTTTTAGTGACAGGCGTTTATCTAAACCTCTTAACATAGACCCACCGCCAGCAAGATAAATGCCAGTGTTGTATATGTCGGCAGCCAGTTCAGGTGGGGTTTGTGATAAAGTCTCCATCACAGAGTCTTCAATTCTTAAAATGGACTTATCGAGGGCCTTAGAAATTTCACGGTGTGATATTTGAACTTGTTTAGGCTTACCCGTAAGTAAATCACGGCCTTGAACATTCATTTCATCTGGGGGAAGTTCTAAATCATCAGTTGCGGCACCAATTTGAATTTTAATTTTTTCAGCGGTGCGATCTCCAACATACAAGTTGTGTTGTGTTCGCATATAATAAATGATGTCGTTTGTAAAGACATCTCCCGCAACTTTGACAGATTTATCACATACAATACCCCCAAGAGCAATAACCGCAATTTCGGTAGTTCCTCCACCAATATCAACAATCATATTCCCTTTAGGCTGCATGATATCAACCCCAATTCCAATGGCTGCTGCCATGGGTTCGTGAATCAGATAAACTTCTTTTCCATTAACGCGTTCCGCAGATTCTTTAACCGCCCGCATTTCTACTTCTGTTATCCCAGAAGGAATACAAATGACCATCCTGAGGGAAGGTGCAAAAAGTTTTTTTCTAAGCGCAGGAATATTTTTGATAAACATGCTAATCATTTGCTCCGATGCATCAAAATCGGCAATGACACCATCTTTTAGAGGCCGAATGGTTTTGATATTTTCATGTGTTTTCCCTTGCATTAAATTGGCCTCTTTGCCAACTGCGATAATTTTTCCAGAAGCACGATCTCTGGCTACGATTGAGGGGCTATCAACCACGACCTTATCATTGTGAATAATGAGTGTATTGGCCGTCCCTAGATCAATGGCAATTTCCTCAGTTAAGAAGTCAAAAAACCCCATAGAAAGTAAAAAATTATATAGTGTTTGTAAAAATACGCTTGTATGTAAATGTAGTAAAAATTATTTTTAGTCAATCTACAAAAAAGCCATTTTTTTAATGTTTAAAATGACGGGTCTTAGTGAACACCATGGTGACCTTATTTTCATTACAATAATCAATGCTAAGTTGGTCTTTAATCGAGCCCCCAGGCTGAATTACTGCTGTAATTCCTGCTTTTTCTGCGATTTCGACACAATCTGGAAATGGAAAAAAGGCATCACTGGCCATAACGCTTCCTTCTAATTCGAAGCCAAAAGACTTTGCTTTATGAATGGCTTGATTCAGTGCATCTACACGGCTGGTTTGTCCTGTTCCACTGGCACATAATTGCTTGCCTTTGGCCAATACAATCGTATTGGACTTTGTGTGCTTACAAATTTTAGAAGCAAATATTAAATCTTCAACCTCATTGGCTGAAGGGCCTAATTCGGTTACTATTTCTAAAATTTCAGCTGAGTCTGTAATTCTATCATTTTCCTGAACCAGAAAACCATTTAAACAACTCCGCACTGAACTTGCCGGTAATTCGGTTAACTTTTGAACCATTAAAATTCTGTTCTTTTTTCCTTTCAAAACCATCAGTGCTTCTGGGCTAAAACTGGGAGCAATCACGACTTCACAAAACAATTTGTGAATCTCCACAGCAGTGCTGACATCAATTTCAGAATTTGAAATAAGAACACCCCCAAAAGCTGAGACAGGATCTCCAGCCAAGGCATCTATATACGCTTGGTGTAAATTACTACGCTGGGCTACCCCACAAGCATTGTTGTGTTTTAAAACTGCGAAGGTTGGCGCTTCACCAATAAATTCGTTCATTAAATTCACAGCCGCATCAACATCCAATAAATTGTTATAGCTGAGTGCTTTGCCGTGAAGCTTTTCGAACATAGCCTCAAAATCGCCAAAGAAATAACCTTTTTGATGGGGGTTTTCGCCATAGCGTAAAACCGTTCCATTGGCTTCGCTTAATTTCAGAGCTGTTGAAGAACTGTCTCTATTGAAATAATTGAAAATGGCACTGTCATAGTGGGATGACACATTAAAAGATTTGACGGCAAACCGCTGTCGATCTTCATAAGTCATAGCCCCATTATTTTGGGAGATTAATTCTAGGAATTCACTGTAGTCATCTACAGAAGACACACACATGACATCCTTAAAGTTTTTAGCGGCTGCTCGAATTAAAGAAATACCTCCAATGTCAATTTTCTCAATAATATCTTCGTGGCTGGCGCCAGATGCGACTGTTTTTTCAAAAGGATATAAGTCTACAATTACCAAATCAATTTGAGGGATGTTAAAACTGTCTATTTCTCGCACATCAGAATCATTGTCTTGACGGTTTAGGATGCCACCAAACACTTTTGGGTGTAAGGTTTTAACACGCCCGCCTAAAATTGATGGATAGTCTGTGACTGCTTCAACCGCAACTACTTCAATTCCTAAATCATTGATGAATTTTTGCGTACCTCCAGTAGAGTAAATAGTAACGCCTTGGTCCTTTAATTTTTTGACGATTGGTTCCAGCCCATTTTTGCTAAACACAGAGATTAGGGCCGATGAAATTGTTTTGGATTGACTCATTATACAGATAAAATTAACACACTCAAAAATAGCGAAATAAACCCCAAATGAAATCTTGATAAGGGATAATTACTGTAGAATTTTTAAACAATAATTAGAGTTATTAACATCTACAGAATGGAAGCTACTTTTGTACAGACAAATTCTAGAAAAACCTCATCGGCTTTTGTAAAGGGATTTAAGGTATTCGAGTCTATATCAATTTGTCCAATATTTTCACCATTGACAAAAATGGGAATAACAATTTCAGATTTCACAGTAAGACTGCAGGCGATATAATTATCTTGTGCTTGTACATCCGGAACTATAAAATTCTGATTGTTAATAGCTACCTGACCGCAGATGCCTTTGCCAAAAGGAATGGTGGTGTGCTCGGTAGGGTTTCCAGCATAAGGTCCTAATAGAAGCTCTTCTTTTTGTCCATTTCTAAAATAAAACCCCACCCAATCATAATGGGGGACATTTGATTTTAGTAGTCTACAAATGTGCAATAGAGTGTCTTTGGTTGCGCAAGATTTTTCTATAAGTTCTGAAATCTCAGATTTTAAATCTTTAAATGGCATGTGTTATTTTTTAGTAAAAGTAAAAAATCACAAGAATTATTCCACAACTAAAGTTTCCGTTAAAAAGAGTCTTTGTTTCAATGGTTGCCTAAATATTTATAACTTTGCAATATGAAATCTTATGTATTTACAAAAATAGTATCTACGCTTATGGCCTTTGCTGTGGTAATGGCTTCATTTTCTTTCAAAATAGAAAAAAAATATTGTGATTCAAATTTGATCGAGGTTTCTGTAATTTCAGCAACAGCTTCCTGCTGTTGTGTTGTCGCCAAGGATGGTCAATTAAAATTAGCAAAAAAGCCCTGTTGTTCCAGTCTAAGTCTGGTTGTTGAAGGGTTTAACAATTACCAATTGTTATTTTCGACATCGCTTTATTCTCTCTCAACACTTGAAATTGTTCCATCTATCGAGCTTCCAGTTGAATTTATTCTCGAAACCACAGTTAAACATTACTATACAAACTACAATCCCCCACCACTAATTGCAGATATACAAGTGTGGAATCAAATTTTTCTTATTTGATCATTTACTGATTTTATATGTCCAATCCTAGTTGGATTTTTGATGTATGCATGATTCTGTGTACCCCAAAACTTATAAATAATTTTAAATTCATATATAATGAAAAATCTTTTCATCTTACTTTATTTTATACCTACTTTGCTTTTTGCTCAAGACAAAATAAAAGGCAATATCTTTGAAATATCCTTAGAAGGCATCGAGTTGCCGCTTTTCGGCGCCAATGTCATCTGGGAGGATTCTTCAGTAGGAACTGTTTCCGATCAAGACGGAAATTTTTTACTGCCGTATGATAAATCCTATAAAACACTGGTTTTCAGTTATGTAGGATTTGCAACAAAAAAAATTGATGTTAAAACCCCATCTAAATTTTTAAAAATCATCCTACAGCCTACGGACACTTTAGGAACTGTTATTGTTAAAGCACGTCAAAAAACTTCAGCTACTTCTTATATAGCTTCTCAAAACATAACTGTTATTAGCAGTGAAGAGCTTTTGAAAGCGGCTTGCTGCAATCTTTCCGAAAGTTTTGAAACAAATCCATCAATTGATGTGAATTTTTCAGATGCGGTTTCTGGGACAAAGCAAATTAAAATGTTGGGTCTTAACAGCCCCTACATTCTCATAACCAATGAAAACATTCCGTCAGTGCGTGGTGCTGCTCAAGTTTATGGGTTGAGTTTTATCCCTGGCAGCTGGGTTGAAAGTATACAGGTTACTAAGGGTGCTGGGAGTGTCACTAATGGTTTTGAAAGCATTACGGGACAGATCAATGCAGAGCTTGTAAAGCCATTGACGGACCCCAAATTATTTGTGAATATTTACGG
>CAJWNW010000010.1 GCA_913044085.1 uncultured Flavobacteriaceae bacterium
ATTTTCCATCTTTTTCATTGGCATCAGGCGCCCACATTTGCTGTTGTGCCCAAGGCACATCATCCACATGCAGAGCCACACCGTTGTCTACGGCTTTACTGTCAATGCTATCCATAGAAATGACATGGTAATCCTCCATCGCAAAATGGCTCCCTAAATCGTCAAAAGCCTCACCGGCATCAATATCATGTGATGGATATATGTATATTTTACCATTGAAATAATGGGCAGACGGGTCTGCAGTATAAATATGAGTTACCAAAGGCGCAGACAATGCCTTTTTATCCAATGCATCAAAATCTATATGGTCAATATTATCTTCAGGCATAGCAGTTAGTTGTTTCGTCTTTGTTTTAAATCTAATTCTATTTGTGTTTCCATGGTTTTATTAATTTCATAGAAAAATAATAAGCCTACGCCTAATAAAAACGGAATCGCAGGAAAAATACTCACCAATAATTTTGTGCCAAGAATGGCTTCGGATGCTTGTCCCGAAAGACTATTGGCGTCGTAGCCATAATAATCCAAAATTTTAGTGACCAAAGAACTCCCGATGGTGAGGCCCAGTTTTAAACCGACCATCATGGCCGAAAATATGATCGCAGTTGCTCTGCGGTTATTTTTCCATTCGGAGTAATCTGCTACATCGGCAATCATCGCCCACAACAACGGAATGGTGATGCCATAGAAAAACCCATGCAATATTTGAGCTCCAAAAATGAGTTCAATTGCTGAAGACTCAAAAAAGTTAAACGCAATAATAAATAAGGTCGCAATGAGTAAAAATAAACCGAAAACATTGCGTTTTCCGTATTTGTCAGCCAAGGTCTTAGACAAGCCAATCCCGATTATCATAAAGATGATACCGCCCGCATTAAATAAACCAAAGCCAGCAGAAACTGGATCGTTCCCAAAGAAATTAATTCCAATGCTAGATAAAAATTCTAATACAGGATTGATGAAACTTGTCAATCTCGAGGCATCAATAAAGTTTTCAAAATAATACACATAGCTACCCCCTTTCATGGCCAATGACACAAAAGTTAGGGTGGTTAAAACCAACATAATAATCCAGGGTTTATTTTTTACCAAGTCAGATAAATCTTCCCATATAGTAGACTTTTGCGCTTCTGTTGGTACCACGCGTTCTTTAGTGGTTAAAAAAGTAATCAATAACATAACAGTTCCTATAACAGCCAACCATGTCATTACAATTTCAATTCCAACGGCTTTATCGCCTTCACCGGCATAGATGATAATTGGCAACATAAAAACTTGGACAAAAAATTGGGCAAACATCACCGCCACAAAGCGGTATGATGAAATGCTATTGCGTTCTTTCATACTTCCAGTTATAACCCCACTGAGCGCAGAATATGGCAAGTTACTAGCAGCATACAATAAAAGCAGTAAAGTGTAGGTGATAACTGCGTAAATCACCTTGCCTTTGTAACTAAAATCTGGGGTGCTAAAGGCCAATACAGAAATAATTCCTAAAGGAACAGCCGTCCAAAGAATCCAAGGCCGAAACTTTCCCCATTTAGAATTTGTTCGGTCGGCGATAGCACCTACTATGGGATTGAATCCAAAAGCGGCGACGGTTCCTACAATAAACATGATGGCCGTTGCATCATTGGCATCTAACTTGTAGATGTCTGTATAAAAATAGGCCAAATAAGTCATCAGAGTTTGAAAGACCAAATTGGCAGCCAAGTCTCCAAGACTGTAGCCGATTTTTTCAATAATGGATAATTTATCGGAAGTTGATTTCATAACTAAATTTTTGATGGTTTATGGCTTAGTGTTAACGCCTAAGAGACGTGCATAAGCTACTTTTGGTTGGTAATCTCTATCAAATAAAAGCGGATAGTTTGTGCGCCCTTTTATAGGCCAATCGTTGAGCCAAGAATGTTTGTCCATTACCCCCCAAAAGGTAACTCTATTAATTTTATCACTGTGTTTGACAAAAAGGTTAAAAATGTCATGGTAACGCTTTGCTAATTTTTCTTGAACAGCATCCGGCAGTCCATTCGAGTATGGATTCATTTTTGGATCGCCTTCAAACTTTGAGAAATTTTGGGTCACCTCGGCGCCAACCATTTCCCAAGGATTGGGAAGCACAGAGATGTCAAGTTCTGTAAAAGACACATAAACTCCTGCAGCATGGACATCCAAAATAATCTGCTCTATTTCTTCCAAACTTGGAGATTTTAAATCCCAATGGGCTTGTACTCCAACTCCATTAATCTTGGTGCCATTGGCTTTAAATTTTTTAACCATTTCAAGAACTGCAGCTCTCTTTTTTGGTTTGTAAAGATTGTAATCATTGTAAATTAAATCTACATCTGGATCTACTTTCTCCGTCTTTCTAAAAACCTCCTCAATGTAATTTTCACCCATATTTTTATAAAAAACAGACGCTCTCAAACTTCCATCCTCTTCAAAAGCTTCATTGACGACATCCCAAGCATCAATTTTTCCCTTATAGCGAGATACTAATGTATTGATATGGTTGTCCACATGTGCTCTGGTCTCAGCACTGTTGTCAAGATTTTGCATGAAATCTGCAAGCTGAGCATGCCAAACCAGGGCATGTCCCACAATGTACATGTTATTTTTGAGACCCATTTCAACATACTTATCTGCTGCTTTAAAATTAAATTGGTTGGACTTGGGTTGAATAAACATCCATTTTAAAGAGTTCTCTGGTGTAATTGTATTGAATTCACGATTTACAATTGTAGCGGATTTTGGATCTAAACCAAGAATCGTGTTTTCGTTAATGGCCGCTCCCATATAAAATAAATCTTTAAAATGTGCGCCTAATGACAACTTACTGGAGGATTCAGAAACAAATTTATTGGCAAAACTGATAAAACAAACAAGTCCACAAGTAAGTATTAGAAATATTGGTTTTTTTAATTTTTTCATCATTTTCTTTTGAATATTGTTACTCTTAATGTTTCAAAAATTTAAGGGTTTGGAAACTATTGGTATATGTATTGCGAATTTTTACCAAATAAATCCCTGTACTCAGAGTCGAAACGTCCAAGGTTAACGTTTTATTTCGTGTGTTTTCTTGATTGGAAAGTTGGTAATATTTCCCTAATAAATCCATAACCTCAATTTGGTCACCGGCATTGTATTTTGAAATTGTTATTTGGTTTTTAGCGGGGTTGGGGTAAAGAAAGATCTGGCCATAACGAGTATCATAATCCCAAACTCCGGCAGTTGTGTTTATAAACTCATAGGCACCAATGTCAACCACATCATCGCCGTCAATATTAGAAAAATCGACCTCAGCAGATCCTTGAGGTGCCAAAGTAAAATCATCTATGTAAAAATCACTAACAACTCCATCTCCAATATTAGGTCCTTTGACATATGCAAACATGGGGTCATTTGATGGATATGTGAAATTCCCGGTCAACAGCGTCCAACCCTGGTCATTTACAGCAGTACTGGTTGTTACAGAGGTGTATGTATTTAAAGCAGTATTCTTGACCGTTATTTGTGCATTTCCAGCACCGCCACTGGCTAATTTCACCCAGACATAAAACGTATAGGTTTCACCAACATCCAAAAGATTATCCAATGCCAATTTAGGGCTGTGCCAGTTGGCGGTTCGATTGGTAACTGAAAGGCAGAAATCTCCGGATTTTGAGGTTGCCGTAGTAGAAGTCAAAGTGGGAGATCCAAATTGAGACCAACCGCCATTCGAATTTTCGAAACTTGTAAAGGATATTGCATTGGGAAGTGTTGGTCGTGGGTTCCCCAAAAAATCATCTGTTGGCGAGTAGGCTGAATCTCCAGCATTGATGGCTGGAGAGTTTTCTGTGAGCTCAAAATTGGCTTGGCTTATATCGATAGCACCGTTGACAGAACTAGGAACTTCAGTGAATAAGGGGTCTACATCAATCAAATTACAACAGGAAATAAAATTGTAAGGAACACCGCTATCATCGGATGGTAATTTTCCGTTCAAAAAAATATTATTTAAAACAAGTTTGGATCCTGAAATATTAGGAAGTTCTATGGCTGAAAATAAATTATCTCGAGTTACTACAATATTGTTAGCAACAGTCACATTTTGAACTTTATTGGCTTTTACACCCCCTACTTTTTGACCTCTGTGGCCTGGGTTTCCGTTAGCCACAGAAATATCTTGAATGATCTCATGAACCCCATTGTAATAGAAGGTATTGTTCTGAATAATGGCAGAGGCTCCTAGAGAATTGTCAAAATTGATTCCATTTTTACCATTATTTACACAAACATTGTTTTCAAATAAAAAAGTTCCATAATAATTATCATCACTTCGAGTGACGTACAATCCTTGGCCATCTAAAATATTATTATAAGTTGCTGTCCCATAATTTGGATTGGTATTCCCTGAATTATCAGGCAATTGGGTGACGTAAAAAGGAATGCGATTCCAGTTGTTATAAACTAAATTACCACGCATTACCATTTTTACATCCGTTCCATTGTCAGCTTCGGACGAAGCAATGGTTTCAGCAAAGACAACCGCAGATGAAGCCGAAGAGGTCCACCAAGTGGTATTGTAAACCTCATTGTATTCAATAGTAATATGATCGGAATCATTGAAGCGAATTCCAGAGCCCGCTGTGTCATGAACAATATTGTTTCGAATAATAATGTGATGGTGCGCGCCATAACCACCCCAAATCCCCTTTCCAGAAAAATAAGTATGGTTATAATTGATGTCATCATCAGGATCAGAAGCGGCTAAAACCTTATATTCTCGGTTTGCATATGCTTCGGCATAAGTAATTGAGGCAGCAGGTCCGACCACTTCAAAACCTTCAATAATGATATAGTTCATGTCATTTGAAATAACAATTCCACCCCTGCCATCAAATTGAATGATTGGGGTATGGCCTGGATAATTTTTTAAAGTGATATAAGCCCCCGCTGTTCCAGACTTATTGATTGTCACAACATGATTGTTGTTCATGTTGGTATTTGTGGTAGTATCCACCGTTCCATAGCCATCATTTTGATAGGTCCCATTCATGACAAAAATTGTATCCCCTGGATTGACCAATGAAATGGCCCTATTTATTGTCTCAAAGGGAGCTGTTTCAGAACCATTGTTGGAATCAGATCCAGTGAGTGCAGACACGTAATAAAAATCATTGTTTTGTGAAAAAATCAGTCCTGAAAACATTAAAAAAACCAAGATTTTAATGTGTTTTAAAACTATTATTTTCTGAAAATAATTAAATTTAAAAGTCATTCTATTTGGCTAATTATTAGTTTTATAAATTTAACTCTAGAACTTTTATTTACTTAAAATATTTGAGTAAAAGCCTATCAAATTTGAGGCGATAGTTCTATAAATGTAAAATCACATCAGAAATATAGATTAATATCACTTCAATTTCAAGGGATCTTGGTTCACGAAATCTCGCATCACTTTCAATTTCTTGCTGTATTTGTCAACCAATGCTGCGTTTTCAGCACGTTTTGAAATGTCTATATTTTGCCTCAAATCGACCTTAAGGTCATAAAGCATATTTCCTAGGTATTCTTCGCCTTGAAAAAATTCTGTGTAAGAATAATTTTCATCCACTACAGCCTCGCCTTGCTTATAGCGGGTGTAAATTTCATCTTTTAAGTTAACCGATGGATTTTCCATCACAGTAGTTAAGCTTTCTCCATGGATGTAATCAGGTGGTGTAATTCCTGTCAATTCGCAAAGGGTTGGATATACATCCACCAATTCAGTAAAAGAATCAGTTGTTTGATTTTTAGCATAACCCGGGGAGGAAATGATAAAAGGGATTTTTATGGCCTCATAAAAGGTACTGTGTTTACACCAAAACCCATGCTCCCCTAAAAAGAACCCATGATCGCTCCACAAGATAATGGTGGTATTGTCGCGCAATCCCATTGCGTCTAAACCATCAATTAAATCTCCAATCAAAGCATCCATATAACTTACGCTGGCATAATAGCCATGGACGAGATTTCTGGACATTTCATCACTTAATAAGCCTTTGCTAGGAATGTCTAAATACATGTTTCTCAACTCCGCATTGTCATGTTGGGCATGCATGGCAATATAGGGTGAGTTTTCTGGCTGGTAGGGATTGTCGGCCAAAGGAACTTGGTTGTGATCGTACAGATCCCAATATTTTTTAGGTTGTATAAAAGGTAAGTGTGGAGACACATATCCAACCGCCATAAAAAAGGGCTTGCCTTCTGCTTTTAATGCTTTCATTTTATCCAAGGCTCTTTGAGTAACTTTGCCATCGTTATAGGCATAATCATCCACCTCTGGATACTCAAATGCAGGCCCCTTGCGACCATGCTCTCCAAATTCTCCATTACGCTTGCGCTCCTGGGCTTTGGGATCTTGGTAATCTGCTTGATGGGCTCCCCCATCATTATCAGACCAATATTCACCCGTATCGTTTGGATAGTGATATATTTTGCCATAGGATATCGTTTCGTAACCATTTTCCATAAAAAGTTGATTCAAACTAATCGCGTTGGGCGTGTCTTTAGAGGCTCTTGAAGTATAATCGTTAAACCGTTTTTGACTGGGGCGTATGCCAGTCATGATGCTCGCCCGACTCGCGCCACAAACTGCAATATTTGTGAATGCATTGTTAAATTGAAGACCTTCCGAAGCCAATTTATCAATATTCGGGGTAATCATTTGGGATTCGCCATAGGAATTGATTTTTGGCCTAAAATCATCCACAGAAATAAAAAGAATATTATGGTTTTTTGTGCCAGCTTGTGCATTTGCAAAATAAAACGAAATTAGAAGGCCAAAACTAAGTAAAATGCGGTTTATTAATTTTTTCATAATACAATTAAATTTATTTTGTGGTTATAATATTAGAGGCCTCATAGCCAATGCGAATGGCGCGTGTGCTTATTTTTTCTTGGGGTTGTAACAAAAGAGGCTTTGTGTAAAGCTGCCAGTAATCCGAACCAATGGCATCTGACAGCTGGTAACCAATAGAAGCCCCTTCTGTTGCACAGCTTAAGACAATGGTATTGTTCTGTTGCTGAATCTTTACGTCCGCCGTAACTGGTTGAATCATACCGGGCCAAAATTCGCGAATGATTTCACTTTCGGGTGTAAAGCCACGGTCTTGTATTGCTGATTGCCACTGACTAAGTTGAGTACTCATCTCCTTTAACTTTTCAGCATGGGCTGGGTCATTTGCTAAGTTATGGACCTCATATGGATCATTTTTTAAATCATAAAGTTCTTCCTGAGGCTTTGTTTTCATGAAAATATAGGCTGCATCACCCTCAAGCTTTCCTTCGGCATCCAATTCAATCAAATGCTTGTTCATTGGAATTTGTTCTCTATATCTGTTCCTGTAAATCAATGGCAACTCCGGCATGAAATTCTTGATATAAACATAACGTCCATCCAAAACAGAACGCTGCATATCTGTAGATTCATCAAAGCGATCGGCTGAACCAAAAATATAATCTCTTGGCGCTTCTTCAAAAGGGCCTGCAAAAGCCTTTCCGTCCATATATTTTGGTGGTTTTTGACCTGTCAAAGACAGTACAGTTGGGCCTAAATCCATTAGTGAAACCATGCGCGATTCGGTTTCACCTGCACGATAACCATTGGGGTAGCGGATGATTAATGGCACGTGAAGACCACTGTCTCCAACGGCTCTTTTTTGTCGCAAAAGATTACCGCCATGATCGCTCCAGAAGAAAATAACTGAATTCTCCATAACTCCATCAGCTTCAAGCTGATCTAACAAAACACCCACCTCTTTGTCCAAGGCTTCAATGTTTGAATATTTACGTGCAATTCCTTCTCGTACAATGGGGATATCGGCATAATAATCAGGAACTGCCACAGCCGATGGAGCGACCGTCATAGGTTTGTCTTTACGTAGCCAAATCCGAGATTCATGCGTCGTGTAATAATTTTTGACATAGAAAAAAGGGTGCCCTTCAGGGGCATTTTTATAAGATCCCCCACCATAAACATCGTCCCAAGCTGTGAAAGGTGCATTGAACTGATAGTCACACTTGTTATCATTGATACAATAATAGCCCTGGGCTCTTAAATACTCTGGAAATGGTTTTACATAAGCAGGAGGCACCACCTCATAATCTGGAACATTTTTCCCAGACTTGTCTAAAACCCCTTTGTCCTTTCTAAGCTTTATGTCCTCCGGCCATTTAAAATTGTTATGGTCACCCGTTCGCATATTGTGTGCCCCCAAACGTGCAGGGTACATGCCGGTAATGATAGAAAAACGACTGGGCGCACAAACCCCAACCGTTGCATAAGCATTGGTGTATTTAACGCCCTCATTCGCCAAACGGTCTATATTTGGTGTATGAACCGCTGTGTTATCATAAGCACTCAGAACTGGCCCCATATCTTCACAGCTGATCCAAACAACATTTAAAGGCTTTTTGGAAATCTTTTGCGCACAAGAGGATGTTGCAATAAGCAAAAGTCCAAAAAATAAAAAGCTTTTAATCTGATTCATTTTAAATGTTTAATAATGTACTGGAATATAATCGCTTTCGCTTATTTTTCCCACTAAATCTTTTGAAACCTTATTCCATTTTGAAACCCGGTCCAGGGGATGTAGTGTTGGTTTTATAAGTGGCATTTTTTCTGTTAATAAAAAATCATTTTGTGATAGCATCCATTGCTTTAGGGCTTCCGAAAGTTCTTCTTTGATTGGAGATAAGTCATTGTTTTTAATCAAATTATTTTTCTGGTAAGGATCATTTTTTAAATCATATAATTCTTCAAAAGGAACATTTGGAAAAGATTCGGCACCAATTTTAATAAAAGCATTGACTGATGCATTGTTTCCATAATTAGAGGCCACAACTTCCAGGGAATTGTAATTTCTTATGAACTTATAGCGCTTACCCCTGACGGCGCGGCTTGGAAAAATCTTACATGCTTGTATATTTTGCCTGGTGGAAATTGAATAAATATAATCGTGAACTGGCGCTTGGCTTCCTTTGAGCGTTGCTTGAAAACTTTTTCCATCTATATCACTTGGAATTTCAGCACCAATGATATCCAAGAAAGTCGGTAAAACATCTACAAAGTTTAACAAACTTTCTGAAACAGTATTGGGAGCTACAACACCAGGCCATCGCACTACAAAAGGAACCCTGAGCCCCTGTTCAGCAACACCCCATTTACCAGAAATTCCGTGATCAGAGGCGTAGATAAATATCGAATTTTCAACAAGATTGTTGGCTTTTACCATGTTTAATACAAGTTCTAGCTGTGTATTATCATCTTTGATATTTTGATAGTAACCCCGTTTAAAATTGGGGGTATAACCTTTGTCGTAGGGCAGTTTAAAAATATCCTCATTTGAGTAACTTGAATTTTTTGGATATGGACCATGTGGAAAGTCGGAGGTGATAAATACACAAAAAGGCTTTTTGACGGTTTCCAAATAATTTTCAAGCTTATCTAAAGGTAAATAGCGGTGGTTGACTGATTTGAAATATTTAGACCACTTAAAAACAGAATTTGGTTTTACATGGCCCTTCCCTGCCAAGACGACATCATAGCCCTCAGCCTCCATATATGTGATAACTGTTTTTAAATTGGGTTTAACTGCCAAGTGGTTTGCCATACAACCATTTTTTACAGGGTGCATTCCAGTAAAAATTTGAGAACGACTGGGTGCACAAATGGCCTGAGAGGTGTAAAAATTATTGAACCGTATGCCCTCTCTTGCGAGTGCATCCAACGCTGGGGTGTGCACTTTAGGATTACCATAAACCCCATAGTCCAATAAATCTTGGTCATCTGCTAAATAAAAAATAAAATTAGGACTGGCTGTGTTTTCTTGCGCTTCAGATTTGAAAAAGACCAACAAAGTTAAAAAACAAAAAAGCAGTGTTATTTGAAAGTTGAGTTTCATTAATTTTCTATTATGAGTTTAACAGCGCGTTGGCCTTTTTGTGTTGTTGATTTAAGAATGTAAAAACCGGGGGGCAAAAATTGTAAATTAAGACTGAGATTTTTTGATGACGGATATTTTTTTGTGAAAACTCTAGAACCATTGCACTGGAATATACTTATTTCATGCGATTCATAAAACGGGAAACGCAATTCTATTTGTTTTTTTGCAGGATTTGGAAAAAATAAAAGTTCATAGGGTTGTTCAATTGGGATAACGGAATCAGAGCTCAAACTTGTGTCAATATTAAAAACCAAGCTGTGCATGGACATGGCATCCATTGACATGGTCATGGAATTTTCTTCTAAATCAATATTCGCTGTCGAAACACTCGTGAAATTTTCGTTATTGTTGTCTGAAGTGATGTAGTGCGCAACCGAAGTGGTGCCATAGGGAATTTCAACATCAAAATCACCTTGATTATTTTCAGTGTAAAGTTGTACCACAATTTTAGAATTATCAGGTGATTTAAAAGCTAAAACTCTTAAAGCATCTCCGAAGGTCTCCGAATGAATTCTTTGATAGCCCTTTTTTACCAAATTTGTAAAATGCTTAAATACATAATAGCGTTTTGGTAATATGATATTGTTATTTAAGTCCCAAACAACCAGAGCTGAGGAAGTATAATCATTTACTTCGCTGTTAAATTTTGTTTGTTCGTAAAATAAATGAAACATATAAGCAGTTAAACCGCCGTAATTGAAACCATCCATGATGCGCTCTATTGAATAGCTGGCATCCAACATGTCAAAATCTGGACTTTTTAAATTACCTGCTTCTGTGACCCATATGTCCTTATCCTGACTGACTGACTTTAAAGCAGTCCAATCCGACGGAGTGACCTCTGGTTGGTAAGTATGAGTGGCAACTATATCTGTTGCATTGACAACATCGGTATCTGTAAACATGGCATCGATATAATTTGTTGCAGATTTATTAGGGTCTGTTGAATTTACTCTGAAATTTTCAGGAGAAATAATCTGGAGATAGTCAATATTTTCTGTTGTTAAACGTTGGTCTAAATTTTTAATGATAGACGCCAACTGAGATGGTGGTGTATTCATAGATTCGTAAGAAACTTGATAGTCGGGCTCGTTGGTCGGAGAAATTGCAGTGACATTGATATTGTAGCGCGAGGCCATACCTTTAATAAAGGCGACTAAAAATTCACTGTATTCATTTTCTCCACCTGAAACTAAGGTTCCACCGCCAGTGTGAGAGTTGTTAGTTTTTAACCAGGCCGGTGCGCTGTTGCAATTCCCAATAATATGATCAAATCCGTTGACACTCAAACTGAAGGCATTATTGAGCGCTTCTGCTACATAGCGAGATCTCCATATGTTTGGATCGCTTTCATAACGCGTCCAGTCCAATGCAGCAGCATTGAGATTAAATGGGTTGTTATTGTCGTTGGGGTCTTCCAGGTCATGGTACACGAAAAAGCGAATCATATTGACTTCTAAGTCTTGGAATGCATGGGTCTCAATTTGATTACGCAATGATGTGTTGAGTGTGTACAAATCCTCTGTTCTGCGTTTGATTCCAGCGCCAAAACCATCAACCGTTTGATAGGTAATCGACTGGTTAAATGAGATTGGATTCCCTTCAACAACTTCCACTTCGTCAAGATAATAAGTCACCCCGGCATCCATATACCAAAAACTCAATTTATTTAAATCTGCATCGGCTTGAACTGTAAAACTGTGGCTGTATTGTTGCCAGTTCTGAGAAATTACTTTGTCATTTCCTTGGTAGCTTCCAGCGGCATCGGAGGCTTGAAATACAACCTTCATGGTCGCAGAACTTGAGCCACTTATTTTTGCCCAAAACCGAACTGTATAGGTCTGCCCTGCTTCAACTTGAAACAAATAATCACTTTTAGTTTTCACATGCCAGCCACTTGTGCCCAGAGCAATGATTTCGCTTTTCTGAGCTTTGGTGCTGCCGCTAATCAGGTTTTCCGTTGCGATAGAATAATTGGCTTGACCACCTTCAATTTGATCGTTGGACCAATAACTAAAACTATTATCAGAGTCTATAGTTTCAAAATTACCGTTTGCAAGGGGTAATTGATTTTGGGCATTCAAATTGAATGCCCAAAATATTTTTAAAACCACTAAGAATATATAAGACACGAAGTATTAATTTATTATCAGTTAATTAATTCGTTGGTATTAACTTCTCTTGTTGGCAAAGGTAAAAACATCACCTGAGAAGGATCTTCGCTTAGCGTCAAATCTTTATTGTTAAAATTCATAGCTTGGCCATCTGACAATCTTCTGTTTGGTGTAATTGGATGCCAACTGCTAGGGTTATGAGGAATAATAATATGTTCTAAAAAATAATCAAAACCTCTGCGCCTATTATTATGTGCATCTTCTCCCTCTCCGAGCAGCTCGTAGCGGTATTCCTTCATTATTTTATGTCGGAAAGTCGTTTGATCTGCAATGGCATAGTCTGCATTACTTAATCCAGAACGGTCCAAAACCTGTGTTACATAATTTAATGCATCCGTTGAATTTCCCAGTTCATTGGAAATTTCAGCTAGCATTAGTAAAACATCTGCATATCGGTATACAATAATGTTTTTACTATCATATTGATTGCTATGCGTAATATCTTTGTTGGCATATTTAAAAAGGTAAGGATGAGAATTTCCAAACCATCCTCTATTTCTTGAGGGATAAGTGCGAACCCAGTTACCGACGTTATTAGGGTTATTACCATTGTTCCTATATTCACTCATATAAGTAGCACCCTCAAGCCTTGAATCTCCAGGATAAGTTGTAAGATGGTCGTCATAAAAATCTGCCCCAACTGAAAACCAACCAAAGCATTGTCCTGGTTTGTAATTGTTAGGGGTGTAATTTCTTCCCATCTGTGAATTTGTAGCAATTTGACTGATCTGCAATTCAAAAATAGACTCTGTAGAATTTTCACCCTCTAAGGTAAACAAGGACGAGTAATCAGGAACCAGCTGATATTGGTCTAAAACTTGAATCGCCTGATCATAAGACATTTGCCAAAAATTAGAACCCAATAAATCATCGGGGATAATGTCATATGCAGTTGCATATTCATTGCTTGCCATGGTCATATAAACTTTGGCCAGCAGCATATTGGCAGCATATTTTTTAGGATAGTAATACTCATAATCAATTTCTCCATCACCATTGTAACCATCATACATCATATCAGCGGCCATTGTAGCATCTACAATAACTTGTGCATAAACCTCTTTTGCAGGCGTCAATGCATTCATTACGGCATCATGGGATGGCAAATCCAAAATTAATGGAACATCCCCAAATAAACGTACCAGCGAAAAATAAGACCAAGCTCTCACAAAACGGGCTTGACCAACCACCTCTTTAAAAAGTTTATCTGAAGCTGAGGTACCCTCAGAATCGTAATCTTGAACATTGGCGATTAAAGCGTTCGCTCTAGCAATGGTTCTGTAAAAACCCAACCACGTTGCATCAGCATCACCATCATTGGCCTGAGGCTTTAATGATAACAGGTTTTTGTTATTTACATTATTTATATTTGGGCCCTGTCTTCTTGTAACAAAAAAACCAGAAAAGCCATTCTGAACAAAAAGCCGTCTTTCTTGAGCTTGATAACTTGTTAACCCCGCGTAAACGCCGTCCAAGGTAGCCAAAATAGACATTGGGTCATTGTAAGCATTTTCACCTAAAAAAGGAGGATCTTCGTCTAAGTCACAAGACGTAAATATGGCAAGGGCAAATAATAAGAATATTTTTAAATTTTTCATTTTAATCAATTTTAAAAGTTAAGATTTATTCCAATGGACATTGTTTTTGCATCAGGTGAGCCATTCCAATCAACACCATTTCTAAGACCGTCGTAAGAAAAACTTGAAATCTCTGGATTGTAGCCACTGTAATTGGTCCAGGTAAATAAATTTTGAGCAGTTACAAAGACATTAAAACGGCTGAAAAGGCTGGCATTTTCAACAGGGAAATCATAACCAACCGTAAGATTGTTGAGTCTCAAGAAACTTCCATCCTCAATAATTCTATCGGTAATGGCAGAGTCGCCAATGACATTATATCCAATTCTTGGATGTGTATTTGACTGCGCATCTGGTCGCCACGCATTGTAATAAGCATCTGAACTGATATTCTGAAATTGACCGGTAGCATTACCAATAGTTAAAAGATTACCATTGGCAATATCGTTTCCATGAACTCCATTAAAAAGCATTGAAACATTAAATCTTTTATATCTGAAATTTAAATTTAAACCATATATATAGTCTGGATTGGGATTACCAATAAAGGTTCTATCGTCATCATCAATAACACCATCTCCATTTTGATCTATAATTCTTGGATCACCAGGCACTGCTCCGGATAATAAATCCGTATCTTCTGTTTGGTAAATACCATTGGTTTCAAACCCATAAAAAAGACTGCTTTCTTCGCCCTCTACAAATACATTTGCGGGAGTACGGAAAATTTGACCGTTGGTGATTCTATTCCCTAAAAAGAATGAACGCTGTTGAGCTTCTCCGTCAATGTAAAAATCATCAACAGGGACGCCAAGAGATAAAATCTTGGTTCTATTAAATGCAATATTTCCTCCTACAGATAACGCGACATTATCAGTTGAAATTAAGTCAAAGTCTAAGCCAAGTTCTACACCTTTATTAGAAATCTCTCCTCTGTTTAATTGCAAGTTCGTGTAACCACTAGATGATGGTATAGGAATATTTTGAAGCAAATCCTTTGTGGTTTTGTCATATAAATCAAATGTTCCTGAAATCTTTTCATTAAATAAAGAAAAGTCTACACCAAAATTGATTTGCTCAGTGGTCTCCCATGTCAAATTGGGATTGGCAATATTGTTGAGTATAATTGGAATACTAAGACCATTGTCTGGGTTACCATATTGTACGCCTGAACTGATTCCGTAATTCGAAATGGTCCCATAAGGACGTATGCCATGGTTTCCAATCTGTCCCCAACCGGCTCTGAGCTTTAAATTACTGATAAGATCAGAATTTTGAAGAAAAGGTTCATTAGTTACATTCCAAGCCAAAGCAAATGATGGAAAGAAACTATAGCGATTTTCAGATGAAAATTTAGAAACCCCATCGCGTCTAAAAGAAGCAGTAAGTACATACCGATTTTTAAAAGAATAGTTAAAACGCCCTAAAAAAGAAAATACCTGTTGCTTAGCATATAAATAAGTAAGCGGTGTGTCAATGACAGAACCTAAATAAGGTTGATCTGTTGTAAGGCCTAATGACACAAAATCTTGGACTGCATACACACTGTTTTGATTGTCTCTTACGTCGTAGGTAAGACCTAATGTTGCATTGATTCTGTGTTTCCTATTAAAGCTACGGTTGTATCTCAAAAGATTATTAACCTGATATGTTTTGGAGTCCAGCTCTGAGATCTGCAAAGCGCCATTGGCATTTCTTCCTGCAAAAGTCGTTAATCCAAAAAACCGCCTGCGGTTTTTAATCCTAACATTTCCGCCAGTTCTGAACTGATAGCTCAAGCCTTTGATAGGTAATTTATAGGTTAGAGTTACAGAGCCAATAAAACGTTTTTCTTTTGAAATGTCCGTAAAGTCATTGATAAAAGAATAAGGATTTGAAGCCTCTAAATCTTCAATAAAATTTTCACCAGCTACTGGAATAATTGGTCTAAAAACAAGTGTGCTTCGAACAAAGTTTGTATTTGCTGTACCAAGGAGATCACCTGAATTGGCAAAATCTGTTTCTGTAAAAAAGGCCGTAGCACGCGCTTGTAGTTTTAAATTTTTGTTTAAATCTTGATTTAAATTAATTCTTAAATCTCCTGACTTAACCCCAGAATTGGCAACAATTCCGCTTTCATCACCAATCCCCCCAGAGACATAGTAATTTCCATTATCACTACCTCCAGAGGCTGAAAATCCAAGTCTTTGACTCATGGTTTGCTCATAGACAATACTTTGCCAGTCAAAGTATTCTAACGGGCCACCACTAGCATTAGGACCTGTTGCATAAACGTTACCACTATCATCTATTTCATAAGGATAATCTTGGGGTCCGTTATTAATTTCCCATGACTCGTTCTGATATTTTGCATAGCCAACGCCATCTAACATATCATATTTTTTTCGAATACTTCTAAAAGTAGTGGTATGAAATGCTTTGATTTTTACATTGCCTTTTTCCCCTTTTTTAGTCGTAATCAATACAACCCCGTTGGCGCCTCGAGAGCCATAAATAGCGGTCGCTGATGCATCTTTTAAAACTTCAATACTTTCAATATCTCTAGGGTTGATACCTGTGAGACCGTTTTGTACTTCTTGACCGTCATTCCCAAGACCTCCGGTATGTGCAACGTCCTCTCCAGCAGATGCAATAATAATGCCGTCGACAACATATAGCGGTTCGTTATTTCCTCTCAAGCTATTTGTGCCTCTAATTCTCACACTAACACCAGAACCTAGAGCACTAGAATTTTGAGAAACCTGGACGCCAGCAGCTCGACCTTGTAGGAGCTGATCAACTCCAGTAGTTTGATTGGCTATATTTTCATCAACTTTAACTGAGCTGATAGAACCCGTTACATCTTTTTTTAGAACGGTACCATAACCAATAACAACAACTTCGTCTAATTCTGCAGTGTCTATTTCCATGGATAAATTAACGGTTGTCGTCTCAGTGACATCTAACTCAATCGTTTGAAATCCAACATATGAAAAAACAAGTACTTGTTTTTTTGCAGCTTGAATAGTTATTGAAAATTCGCCATCAAAATTTGTGACAGCGCCTAAGTTATCTGTCCCTCTAACCTGAATTGTAACACCCGGAAGTGGTAATCCTTGGTCGTCATTGACTACCCCTGTGACTGTTTTAGATTGCGCAAAAATTGTCAGAGGTAATAACAAAATTGCAAATGTAATTATTAATTTGTTTTTCATTTGAGTATTATTGGTTGGTTAAAAAAATTAACTATCTTTAAAAATAGTAACATTTGAACATCATCAAACTTATCTAATTCCTTCCTCAGTTGATAAAACATATGAAGATAATCCTATGATTTTTGAAGCAAAAAAAAACAATTATGTAATAAATTTAGAAAATTATTTCTTTTAAAACGATATTTGTAAATCTCAATATTAACCAGTTCTAACGGCAACGATAATTAAATGCGTATCCATAATTTAGTAAAAATTTTAGTGTTTTTTACAGCGTGGAAAACCCCTTTTTTTGCACAACAGTCCTATAACAATCTTAATTTTGAGTCTCTAACAGAAGAAATTAGCACCCGTGCCATTTCAACAATCATTAAAGACCACAAAGGCGTAATTTGGATTGGAACACAAGGCGACGGTCTGAGTTCATACAATGGTTATGAATTTAAAAATTACAGGCATGAGTGGGATAAATCTGGCTCAATAAATCACTCCATTGTAAATACGATTTACATGGATTCCAAAAATAATCTTTGGGTGGGAACTGAAGAGGGTCTAAACCTTTACAATAGAAACTTAGACCAGTTTATTCAAGTCTCGCTTGACAATGTAAACTCAAAAATAAAAGTAAAAGCTATTGAGGAGATAGAGGGGGGTAAAATACTTGTTGGCACCCACGGATTTGGAGTATTTGACGTTGATATTGAAACAAAAAAAATCCAAAGCGTTGCATTTTCATTGGATAACAACCTCCCTGGATTTCAAGTTAACGACATAAAAACTACCCAGCGGGGTGCAGTATTGGTTGGGTCTAACAGAGGGCTCTTAAAATATAATCCCCTTAGTAACGAACTTGATCATGCCAAATTCACCACCTTAAAGGACGCTGAAATCATTAAAAAAAGCATTCAATCCATATTAACCAACAAAGATGGTAGCGTCTGGTTGGGTACTGTCAACAATGGCTTAATTGAAATTTATACAACCCCAACAAATTATTATGAATTCAAAACTCATAAAATCACAGACAAGCGCATATTGGCTTTAGAATTAGATGCTTCTGGAGCTATTTTTTGTGGTACAGAAAATGACGGCCTATTCATTATAAACAACCAAGGGGTTAAGTCACTAAAATACAATAGATCAAATACAAAGGGTATAAAATCCAACTCTGTCTGGTCGGTTTATATCGATGAAAGTGACAGGATATGGCTAGGCTACTTTAATCAGGGAATTGATATTTTTGATCCCGAAAAACAACGTTTCAAATCGATTGAAAGCATTCCTAACAAAGACCAATCTTTGTTCTCAAAATCTGTGACGTCTATCGCACAAGATAAAAAAAACCGTTTATGGTTTGGTATTGCCGATGGTGGTATTGATGTATATGACCCCAAAAAACAAACATTTATCCATCTATTAGAAACCAAAAACCCCCTGGCGGCTGGTCTCACCAGTGCTGATGTAGTGACGGTTTTCATAGACAGTAAAAATAATACCTGGGTGGGGACTTGGAACTCTGGCCTTTTCTACTTAAAAGATGGAAGTAATAAATTTGAAAACATTCAAATTAACAACAGCGGGGGCGTCTTAAAATCAAACCGAATAATGTCGTTTGCTGAGGACTCTAAAGGCAACATATGGATTGGTAGTTTTTTAAGTGGATTATATTCATACAATTCGGAACAAAGTAAACTGATACATCATCAAGAACCAGCGCTGAAAGATCAATACATTGATTCGAAAAATATCCGAAAAGTTTTGGTGGATATTGATGATAATATTTGGCTAGGGACACGAACTGGATTGTATAAGCTTTCTAATATGACTAAAAATCCAAGGGTTGAGTCGTATAATGACATATTGAACAAAAGATTAAAAAACAATGCTAATTTTGATGTAGTTTCGTCACTTTTTGAAGACTATAAAAAAAATATATGGGTCGGAACTGATGGGTATGGGTTGTGCCTACTAAATCCAAAAGACAAATCCGTAAAATGGTTTAACAGAACAAACAATTTCTCACATCAATCCATTTCATCAATTGTTCAAACCGAAAAAAACAGGATTTGGATTACGGGAAATGAAGGGATTTCTAAATTTGATATCACTAAAAACAACTTCACAAATTATAACATACAAGATGGTCTTTTAGCAAACAACTTCAACAAAAATTCTGTACATTTTTCAGATGATGGCATCATCTATTTTGGTTGCTACAAGGGTGTGAATTTTTTCAATCCCAAGAGCATTACTTCCAGTACGACTACACCAAGGGTTTTTCTTTCAGATTTTAAATTGGCAAATAAAAGCATTAAACCAGGACAAGACCATAGCCCCTTAGAAAAAGTCATTGGTGAAACTTCAAAATTGGTACTCAATTACAACCAAAGTTTATTTACAATCGATTTTTATGGATTGAGTTATACACGTTCCAAAAACATTGAATATGCCTACTACTTGGAGGGATTTGAGAGCGATTGGAACTATGTTGGAAATACAAGAAACGCAACCTATACCAACATTCCGCCAGGCAACTATAAATTTAAAGTCAAAGCGGCAAATTCAGATGGTATTTGGAACATTTCACCTACCATTTTAGAAATTAGAGTCACAGCACCTTGGTGGGAAACAAATTTAGCCACATTTATCTTTTTCTCGATTTTTATGGGAATTATAATTACATTTTACAGGTTTTTAAACGTTCGAATCAAAGAACGTCTGGAAATTAAAAGAGCCCGTGAGGAGCGCAAACAGATTGAGGGTTTAAATGCTAAAAAAATTCAATTTTTTACCAATATTTCCCACGAATTTCGAACCCCCTTAACATTAATTTTAAACCCCCTAGAAGATATTATTAAAAACAAAAACTTGAACCTACCAGAGATAATCCAAGAAAAACATAAAATTATTCATAAAAACTCTAAGCGTTTGTCACGTTTGATTGACGAGTTAATGGATTTTAGAAAACTACAGTTCAGTAAAATCGAACTCAATGTTTCAAAATTCGATTTAATTATTTTCATCAACGAAGTTGCCAGCCACTTTGAAGAAGAAGCATTACAAAGAAATATTGTTTTATCTGTTGAGCACAGTTCAGATGAAATTAATGTTTGGGCAGACCCTTCAATGCTGGAAAAAATTATTTTCAATTTACTTTCCAATGCGTTTAAAGCGACAAAAGATCACGGCGTTGTTACGCTAAAAGTACAAGAAACATCGGAGCCTATTGAGTTTCCACTCATTAAAAATTCCAATAAAAATATGGGAGTTACCATAAGTATTTCGGACAGTGGAATTGGAATCAAGGAAGAAAATCTAAAAAAGATATTTTCAAGGTTCTATCAGGTTAATGAAATGGATAAACAATATTACGGGGGGACTGGAATTGGCCTAGAAGTGGTAAAGAGTTTTGTTGATTTACACAAAGGAAATATTGAGGTGAAAAGTAAAAAAAATGTAGGAACAGTCTTCACTATTTCACTACCCAAAGGCAAAGCCCATTTTAATATCAAATTTCCAGAAAAAGAATTGAATATTAATAATCCTAATTTTAAACAAATCAATGCCAATACTTCACAAAAAGATGAGACCTCAAAATTAAATACCAAAAAAACTATTCTTGTTGTTGAAGATAATATTGAACTGCGAAATTATGTTAAAAATGAACTGCATCAAGAATACAAAATAAAAACAGCAGAAAACGGAAAAGAAGGACTTGAAAAAGCTTTAAAGTTTGTGCCAGATCTTATCATCACGGATATCATGATGCCTGTTATGGATGGTTTAGAATTTTGTGAAAAAGTAAAAACAAATTTAAAAATAAGCCACATTCCGCTTTTGATGATGACCGCCAAAGGCATGCAAATTGATAAAATCAAAGGCATCGATAAGGGCGCTGATGCGTATGTTACAAAACCATTTAATATGGAGCTGCTCAAGTCCCAGATAAAACAACTCATCTCGAGCCGACAGATTCTTTTTAATAAATATTTTAACGGCTTAAAAAATCAAGAGCTATCCCAAACCACTTCTTTAGACAAACAATTTATTACCAATATTTTAGACTACATCAACAAAAATATTAGCGATTCTAACTTGGGTGTTGAAAACTTAGCTGAAGAACTCTTACTGAGCCGCAGTAAATTGTACAGAAAAATTAAAGCCTTAACTGGATTTACCGCTACGGAATTTATAAGAAGTGTAAAATTAGAAAAAGCGAAAGAGCTTCTATTAAAAACAGAATTCACCGTTAGTGAGATTAGCTACAAAGTTGGGTTTTCTTCCCCATCCTATTTCACAAAGTGTTTTAAAAATCATTTTGGAATGATACCTAAACAAATCAGAGAATCAAATAATTCTTAATCAATAATGAATTTGTTTGTAATTTCAATTCCATTATCAAATTCAGCCTTAATAAAATACAAGCCTTTTAAAAACTGCCCTATATAAATTTGGTTGGTCCGCTTCTTCTCAAATACCAATTCTCCCAAAATATTGTAAAGCTTTACATTAAGAATATTTAAATCTGATTTAAAGAATAGAAAGTCTTTTACTGGATTAGGAAACAAAATCAATTTAGGGTGAGAGACATATGAAGGTAAACCTAGAGAGGTGTCTTCAACTTGGATACTAAAATTGTCTAATATATAAGTCCCTACATCCGCTCCTAACAATGCCTGAAGCTGAACTGAAGAGGTTCCTTGTGGAGCCTCATATTCAAATTCATAGTACTGAAAGTTGGTTGATAGTTGAAAAATCTCAGAGGGCACATAAGATGTACTACCATTGACTTGAGATTTAAATCTCAACCTAAAGGAAATCCCGGGCTGAAATGCTCTAACGTAACACCCAACGGTTAGTTTTTTATCGCTTAAATCTTCTTCATAAACCACATTACTCAAAAGCACCCTATTGTAATTCTGTGACGAAGTCACATCAACTCTAGCAGCTGTTGACCCTGAAAATACAGAGGCTGTGGCTGCAGAAAAAGTAGCTGCAGCATTACCTTGAACAGACAAACTCCAATTGTTAGAATAGCCACACTCGAAATCAGGATTTTTAATAATATCTGCGGGTGAGGGACCATAACACTCTGGCCAATCTCCATCAGCTAACAGGGCCTCTTTTATGTCTTCTACCCAAGTTCCAGAAATGACATTGTTGGTCTGTGGATTGTCAGTTCGTAAATGAATGGATTTTGTGGATTTATTTCCTGCACACCACGCTGAAAAAGAAAAACCTCTATTGATGGCTTGTTCTGCCAAATAGCGGTGGTATTCAACACGCGAAGCATTTTCAGGGCCATTGAAAGCACCACTTACTCCTGTCTCATAATTAATTCCATCTGCATTATCGGCTCCAAATTCACCCAGAGTTATAGGAATATTATTAGCTTCAGACCATTGTTCGATCGAATTGAAATGGTTGTTAATTGTATTTTTATCGGCATTACTACCCCAAGTATAATTAGCATATTGCTCTCTTGATGAGGCTGTGAAGTTAAAAGGTTGATAATAATGAAATGAAGCAATTAAGTAAGCATCGCTATTTAAAACCTGATTGCCTATAGTTGTAGGTGCTTCATAGGATGTAGAAGTCCCACCTGTTATAATGATGGAGCGTGTACTGTTATTACCTCCCGTAGATCTAATGGCCTCAATAATCATTGCATTAAGGACGTTCATTTCTGCAGCACTGACTTCAAAATAAGGCTCGTTTACAACCTCAAATATGAGTTGTTCAGGATGGTTGACAAAACGATTTGCGATTTGAATCCAAATGGATTTAAATTTCATTAAATCGGCAGCACGTTTGGCAGAACTGGGTGAGGTGTACACATCAGAGTTTGAAGCATTAAAAGTATCTAAAAATTCAGATTTAAGTTGAGCTCCGTGAAAGTCAATCACGGTATAAAGTCCTTGATTTAAAGACCAGTCAACTACGGTCTCAACGCGGTTCAAATAGGATGGATTGACAGAAAAATCTGCGATATTACCATTGTATTGGTTGGAGGTATTTGGGTTAGCGGACCAATTTGAGGTATCACCAGATGTCCTAGAACCAAAAAAATCTGAAGGAATTCTAACATTTGAAAAGCCTGCATTGGCAAGGTCTAGAAAGTATTGTTCATAAACTTGAGGGGCCCAATTGCCCTCAACAGGTGAACTCAGGGTATTGCCAAGATTGATACCTCTGCCCATAGCCTCTACAACTTCCCATGACGACATTTGTCCAAACAAACCCAAGGTTCCAATAAAATATCCGAATAAAAACTTTAGTATAATTCTCACGTCTCAATAAAAAAATGAGGAGGCCAAGGCCTCCTCAAAATTTAAAAGTTAAATATAATTAATTCTTGTGGCTCTCACGCTCAAGTTTGGTGATTATACCAATTTGCTCTTTACTAAAAACAGTCATTAACTTTTTACGCGTTTCAATAAAAGCAGTACGGTAAACTTGTTTTTTCTCATCCTGCGATAAGTCTTTACCTCTAATTTTCTTTGTATTCGAAACGTACTTATTGTAAAGGGTTTGTTTTAAAAATTCTACATTGGCTTCAGATAAATCCATATTTGAGGAAATATATTCAACGGCAGTTGCAGCACGTTTTGAAGCAAACTTGTTTTCTTGAGCTTTAACAATAAAAGTGAACATTACGAGCGCACAGGTGATGATTATTTTTTTCATTTTTTTTAAAATTAGATTGATATTTATTTTATTGAATTATAAACTTTCGAGTGGCCTTACCACCATTTTTGTGTTCTGTTTTCAGAATGTACAATCCGGGCGTCAGAGAGGATAGGTTTATAGACCTAGCAGCGCCAATTTGACGTAAAACTTCCTGCCCTAGTACATTTAGAACACGAAGTGTTCTAACAGTAGAGGCACTTTGGATATTAAGGATATCTTTCGCCGGGTTTGGAAATACTCTTAAGTTTTGTTCCAAAGAAAACTGGTTTACAGAAAGAGGATTCTCTGTTGAAAACAAAATTCTATCAATATTTGCTGTTCCGGATGATGTCAAAGGAGCCCCTTCTTCTGTTGGTTCAATAATTTGAAATGCAAAGTTATTTATCATTCCATTCCAATTGTCAAGCGTTGATAAATCAAAATTAACCTCATGGGCAGTCGTTGAATTTGGAGTAATATCAGTAGCCACAAACTGATTTCCGCCTTGGGGAGATACGAATGTCATTCTTGACTTGGGGGAATTATTTTCAGACAAAAATACGGTTGCATATTTATACGCATCAGCATTAACTGCAAATGAACCACTTTGTGTTAATTTTGGATAAGGGCTGGTGTCTGATATGTCTAAAACTAAATTTCCAGCAGATTGAGATACTGAAACCCCATTTTGACCTATAAATCCTTCAACATTTTCACTAAAATTAAAATCAACACGTTCTTCAGATGGAATTTCATTTATAAATGACATAGAATGAATTGTAATTGATCCTTCAGAGGTCAAAAACCCATTCGCTGGTGAAGCAGTAACAAATTGTATTTGTATGTGATCCATATCCAAATCAGTTTCATCCTCAATGGCATTGTTATAATTTATCCAATCAACATTGGTTAGATCATAGTAAAACGTTTGTTGAGCACCTGTTGTGGCAGGAATATCAAAAGATGCATACCTAGCTTGAGCTCCAGCTGAACTGTTGGGATCAGTTCCATTTAATCCTTTGAAGTGAATCACTCTTACTCTAGTTACTGAGTTAGAAGTGTTGTGCAATTTCATACTGAAAATTTTGTTGTTATCAGCATCAATATTGGCATCGGTGTGTTTTAATTTTGGCTTGCGACCATTTTGCCAATTGTCTGTACCTGGATTTGCCCAACTAACAACTAATCCATCCGATGTAATTGATAAGTCAGCATCTGTTATTCCGCCACCTCCAGAGATCCAGCCAAGTTGATTTTGACTACTTTGAAAGTCAAAATTTTGAGCAACAAGTGAATAAGAAACAGTTAATAAAAATAGAATGTAAAATTTTTTCATACTTAGAATTTTGATTAATTGGTTTTGTGTAATTTTTCGTAAAAAAAGAAAGTTTAGATTTTAAAAAAAATAAAAGAATTAGGTATGTTGTTAAAGATACATTTAATGACATAAACAAATTTAATTTATTCAAAACGTTACCGCCCTAAAAAATGTGGCAAATTCTGTAAAAAATGAAGCAAATATGTGTTTATGGTGAAAATTATAACAATTTCAAGTATTATCGAGTGTTCAAATTTTCTTCACTGTAAACACGCTCAACCACTATGTCTGTCATTTTGCGCATTTCATCTAAGCTCATATCGTCTTTATATTTTACCTGTAGAGCCTTTAATTTTTTCTTTAAAAGCTTTGTCAATTTTTTATACTTGGGTTGTCCATACAAATTGTTCATTTCGTCAGGATCATTGTCCAAATCATACAATTCCCACTCATCCATACTGTAGTAAAAGTGAATCAGCTTAAAACGCTTGGTACGAATCCCATAGTGTGGCTGAACCATATGCCACTTTGGATATTCATAATAATGGTAGTAAA